>CALVZD010000007.1 GCA_944372435.1 uncultured Clostridia bacterium
TGATGTTACTTTGTCGTGCGTGCGAAAATGCAAGCGCTTTCTCTCGCACTTCGTGTAATAGAAAGAAATTTTAGTTTGTGAGGAGGAACAAATGAACAATACAAACATTAACATAAATGACTTAATACAAAATGAAGTGAATAGAATTTCTTTGAAATATGGTAAAGATTTTTTAGACTGTGAGGACTTAATCAAAATTACTGGGCTTGGTAGAGATAATGTAAGAACTCTTATGAGAAGTAAAAATTTTCCAACAACAAAAGTCGGCAAAAGACAAGTTGTAAGTGTGCTGAATTTTGTTACTTGGCTAATGATTAATAATAACAAAAGCGAGGTGCAAAATGGATAGTAAAAGAAACAAAATACCAACTAAAAATGAAGTGAAAATTAAATATAGAAGAAGCAGTGGTGAAGGCTCTATTTTTTTGCGTAAAGATGGTAGGTGGTCAGGAGCTATTACTATAGGTCATGATGAAAATGGCAAAATAATTAAAAAGACAGTTTATGGAAGAAATCAAACTGAAGTTGCAAAAAAATTGAGTGAAATTTCTGGTAGATTAAAAAGCAATTCTTATGAAGCTATGGAAACAAAAACTTTTGGTCAGCTCATGTTCGAGTGGCTTTTAGTGTTTAAAAAGAGTTCTGTAACACCAAGAACGTTTGAAGGTATAATTCGTAATTTCAAGTTGCATATCGAACCAATTATTGGGAATATGAAAGTTTATCAAATAGATACTTTTGTTGTTCAACAAGTTATTAATAAATTGATTGACGCAGAATATAGTTTGAATGTTATAAAAAAGAATAAACATCTTATCGGACAATTTTTCGAATATGCTATTGATAATAAATGGGTGCAAGAGAATCCAACAAGAAAGGTTGTGCTTAAAGCAAGAGATCGAAAAATTTATAGTGGACAGGATAGATATAAGGCATTAACACCAGAAGCAAGGAAAGAATTTCTTACAGCATTAATCAAGATGAAGCAAATTTCTTAAAGCCATTATGTTATGTCCTTTTATTTGCAGGACTTCGTATTGGAGAAGCGATTGCTCTTCAATGGAAAAATGTTAACTTTGAGAATAAAACATTAAAAGTTGAGCGTAGTGTAACACAAGTTCCAAAGTTTGATAGTGAAGGTAGAATTCTTTCACGAGCCACAGTTATAGGGGATACGAAAACTACTTGTAGTGTTAGAGAAATTCCTATTACAGATATAGTTGTTAATACATTACTTGCTTGGAGAGACAAACAAATAGAAAGAGAAAGAACAAATAGAGATGTTACGGCTGAACTTACAGCGCCAACATCTTTTATTTTTGCGAATGATGATGGAAGTGTTAGAACATATTCAGGTTGTAGAATGATATTTGATAGATTTATTAAACGACATAATTTGGGTAAGTATAATATTCATTTTCACGGGCTTAGACATACATTTTCAAATATGCTTTTTGAAATGAATGAAAATCCAAAGGCAATACAGCAATTACTTGGGCATAGAGATGTTAAAACAACAATAACAGTTTACAACTCTGTTGATAATGAATATATACGAAATACAACTGACAAATTAAATGAAAAGATTAAGGAAGAACAAATGTTACTTGACCAAAACATAAGAGAAGAAGTTATTGAAAAAAGAAAGGAAAAACTTTTTAAAGATATGACTGATGATGAGTTTGACGATATGCTACAAAAACTAATGGAAGAACGCCGAGAAAGGAAACGTAAAAAAGAAGAAGATATGGAGATGTAAAATAGCATTTAATTACATAAATATGATTTATATATTAAATTTATTAATTTATTTTTTTTAATTATTATTAAATTTTTAGATTTATATGTTATACTATTTTCAATGAGGAATGAATTATGTCTGAAATTAATGTAGAAATTGAGTCTATTGTTAAAAATTTAAGTGGGGATATTTGTTTTTTGCAACCAGTTTATGAAGCTATTGCAAATTCTTTGGAGGCAAATGCAACTAATATTGAAGTAGAATTTTTTGTAGATAAACAAATTACTTTTGATAATAAAAACAACAAAATAATATCTTATTGTGTTATAGACGATGGTGATGGCTTCACCCAAGATAATATTGATTCTTTTAATAAATTATGGAGTGAACATAAAATTTCTATGGGGTGCAAAGGTAGTGGGCGCTTTACTTGGTTAAAAGTGTTTAATAATATTTCTATAATCAGCAAAATTGCAAAAACAGCATCGGAAGTGACAATTCCTTTTAATAAAAAATATAATAAAGATACAAACATAATAAAAACGAATAATAATATCAAAAACAATCAAACTAAAGTTTGTTTTAATAACTGTATATATCCTATTAATAAAGGTAATAAAATTATAGACAAAAGAGAAATAGCCGATTTGGAAAATATATATAATCAAATATTTGATTCCTTATTAATAAAGTTATTTCTATTAAATCAACAAAGTAAAATTTTTAATATAAGTATTAAACTTGGCGATAGAATAAAAACCATTAACAATAAAGATATTCCCAATCTATATCATAGAGAATTTGAAATTGATACGAAGGTTCCTTCAGACAGGTATGGTGAAAAGATAAAATTTGATGTATTTTATTATTTTTTTCCAAATAAAAAAAAGAGTAAAAAAGCATATTATTGTGCACATGGACGCACTGTTAAACGAATAGATGATGATTCGTTGGGATTTTCAGCTAGTTTACCCAATGGTGATTCTATGATAGTGTTGTTGTGTTCACAATATTTTGATGATAATGTTAATGACCAAAGGGATGGTTTTAACGGATTAGAAAATAGTGATATGAAATCTAGGAATATGAGTTACCCTATTCTTTTGGGGGATATAAAAGCGGAGTTAAAAAAAGAAATTAATTTAATAATAAAAGAAAGATATCCAAATATTTTAGATATAAATAAAACAATAATTAGATCAGCTGTAAATGAAGCACCATATTTGTCGAAATATATTTATGAAAATAAAGATATTTTAGTATCTAAAGATTCTCTAATTAAGGATGCTAAAAATGAGTTTGCTAAATCGAAAGAAAAAGCTAAAAAGAATTTTGAAGATATATTGCATAATGCAGATGTAAATATGGATGCGTTAAATTCTAGCATAAAGGAAGTATCAGAGATAGCGAGTGCTGAATTGGGTGAATATATATTGTATAGAGAAAAGATAATAGATGCTTTAGCTTACGCGTTGAATGCAAAAGAAAAAAAAGAAAAATATATTCATTGGGTTTTCATGCCTAAAAATACTACTTCTACAGAATTCGATAAAGATAAAAAAATGTTAAGTAACTTATGGTTATTAGATGACAAATATATGTCATATTCTTTTGTTGCAAGTGATAAAAGAATAAATGAGATTTATAATTTAATAGAAAAAGAAAATAAGAAAAGAAATATTCATATGGGTGATAAAAAACCTGATATTACAATATTATTCAATAAAGAAACAAATAAAGATGCTGTTGTTATAGAGTTTAAAAAGGCGTTTGCAACGTTAGGAGAAAAAGAAACGGCTCCTACAGAAATAAATAGGAATATAGGAATAATAAAAAGGACTTTATCAGATGTAAATTCAATATATGGATATATAATTACAACGATTGATGATGAATTTAATCAAAGTTTAAAAGACAATGGATATATTGAATTATTTAATACTTCATTAGATGGTAAAATACTTTATAATTATAATAAAACAAATAATGCTCATATTTTTGCTATAGATCTTAATACTATTGTTGCTGATGCTAGAAGTAGAAATAAAATATTTTTAGATATATTAAAGAATAATTAAAATAACAATGTAATTGTTGAATTATATAAATATATAATGATATGACACCAATTGACAGCAATTTGGGGTAGTTTTAGTCATTTTTAGGCAGTTTTAGACCGAAAATTCGTTTGAGAGTTTTCGGTCTTTATTTTTATAATTTTTTAATTTAATTTATACACCTACGACACTTAAAAAATACACCTATTGTATTTTTGGAAAAGGATAGTGCTCTCTAAAATTAAAAATAAAAAATCGCTAAATCCCTTTATTTGTAAGCAAAGCTTGCGTAAACTAAAGGCTTTTAGCGATTTTGTTTTATGGAGCTAATGACGGGACTTGAACCCGTGACCTCCGCCTTACCAAGGCGGAGCACTACCGACTGTGCTACATTAGCATATTCAGTTTTTGAGTATAATTTTGTTGTTTTTTAAGTGGTAAAATTTGCCATTTTTTATCTTACCAACATACCAATACAAAATCCTATCTTTTGCTCTACATCTCAAAAACATTAAAAATACCAGCGAAATCGCTAGTATTTTTTTTATTTGCTGTCAATCTTAAAATTCACTGACACCTACTGACACTTATGCTCAGTTTCAAGAAAAACAATGTTTTGTTTATACTGTTTAGGACTATCTAAAACTAAATAGAATGTAAATTAAAGTTTGTATATTTGAGTTTTCGTAATCAAAAAGCATTATACAAGAAAGTATATAAGAAAATATATAAGATGTTTGACTTTTAATATGAAGATAGGTTATAAAAACTTTCACAGCAAAAAAGCGATGAATTTTCATCGCTTTTTTAATATTTTTTTACAATCTCTCAAGCTCTGCTTGCAGTTTGGTCAAGGTTTGTTTGTTGGCCTCTAGTTTTTGTTTTTCGTTTTCAACAAGCTTTGCTGGAGCTTTTGCAACAAAGCCTTGGTTTGAAAGCATCTTTTGCGACCTTTCAATTTCAAACTTAACGCTTTCGATCTCGCTCAAAAGCTTTTCCTTTTCCTTTTCGGCGTCGATAAGCTGTCCGATAGGGATGAGGATCTTTGTGTCGCCGCTGATCACGCGCACGCATTTTTCAGCCGGCTCCTGCTTTAAAATTTTCGCGTCAAGGCCGTGTGCCAGCTTGGCAATCTCTGGCAGGTTTTCTTCCAAAAGTTTGTCGCTGCTTATGAAAAACAGGTTAGTGCGCTTGTTGTCCGGAACATTGTGGCCCGCTCTTGCATTTCTGATCGCCTTGATGATGTCGATTATGCGCTCAAAATTGTTTGCAAGGTTTTTCATGTTGAGTTTTGTTGGATATTGCGCCTTCATGATCGTCTGTTCATGACCTGGCAGGTTTTGATAAACCTCTTCGGTGACAAAAGGGATGAACGGATGAAAAAGCTTGAGCAGACTGTCTAAAACAAACAGCAGAACGTTTTGCACGCGCGATTTGCCTTCTTCATCCTCTGAAAACAGCTCAACTTTGCTGAGTTCGATATACCAGTCGCACAGCTTTGACACAGTGAACTCGATGAGGGCGTTTGCTGCAACGCCAAGAGCATAGCGGTTGATGTTTTTGTTGACAGATTTTTCCAGTTTGTCAAGCTCTGAAAGTATCCACTTGTCCTTTTCTTTGAGTTTAAACTTGCCAAGTGGGGCAGGCTTGATGTCTTTGACGTTTTGCAACACAAATTTGCAGGCGTTGTAGAGCTTGTTGATGAAGATCTTGGCTTCTTTGGCCTTTTCCTCGCCATATTTGATGTCGGTGCCCATGTTCGTGCCGCTGATGAGGCTGAGCCTGAGCGCATCCGCGCCATATTTTTCGATAATATCCAAAGGATCGATGCCGTTGCCGAGGTGCTTAGACATCTTGACGCCGTGGATGTCGCGAACAAGGCCGTGGATGACTACATCTCTAAACGGCACATCGCCCATGAATTTTATGCCTGAAAACACCATTTTTGAAACCCAGAAGGTGATGATGTCGTATGCCGTCACGAGGGTTGAAGTTGGGTAATAATATTTCAAATCTTCGGTCTGCTCCGGATAACCAAGCGTTGAAAATGGCCAAAGCGCCGACGAAAACCAGGTGTCCAAAACATCGTTATCCTGTTGCAGTTGCGTGTTTCCGCACTCTGGGCATTTGACAGGCTCGTCTTCGCTCGCAAAGGTGTGGCCGTGTTTGCAGGTGTAAACAGGGATGCGGTGCCCCAGCCAAATTTGTCTTGAAATGCACCAGTCTTGAATGCTTTCCAGCCAATTTAGATAGGTTTTTTCATATCTTTTTGGGTGAAATTTGAGTTTGCCGGTTTTGACTGCTGCTATTGCTGGCTTGACAAGGTCGGTCATTTTGACAAACCACTGAGTTGAAATCCTCGGTTCGGTGAATGAGCCGCATCTCTCACAGGTGCCGACCTGGTTTTTGTATTTTTCTTTTTTGACCAGATATCCGCCTTCTTCCAGCGCTTTTTCGATGAGCGGCCTTGCCTCAATTCTGTCAAGGCCGGCAAATTTTCCGGCACTTTGCGTCAGCTTGCCGTTGTCATCGATGCAGTTTACAACCTCCAAATTGTGTCTAAGCCCGATTTCATAGTCGTTTGGATCGTGAGCAGGGGTGATTTTAACGGCTCCTGTTCCAAAGCCCATTTCGCAGTATTCGTCTGCGATAAGTTTGATTTTTTTGTTGACGAGCGGCAAGATCAAATCCTTTCCGACCTGTCCTGCAAAGCGTTTATCCTTTGGGTTGACCGCCACAGCGGTGTCGCCAAAAAGCGTCTCTGGGCGAGTTGTTGCGATCACCACATCGCCGCTGCCGTCTGCAAAAGGATAGCGGATATACCAAAGATAGGTGTTTTGATCGATGTGAATATTTTCGTTGTCTGAGATCGACGTTTTGCAGCTAGGGCAGTAGTTTACCACGCGTTTGCCTTGGTAAATTAGTCCTTCGTTATAATACTGGCAAAAAACATGGCGAACGGCTTTGCTTCGCGTTTCGTCCATGGTGAAAGCGAGCCTCGACCAATCACACGAGATGCCAAGTTTTTTAAACTGGTCGCAGATTATGTGCGCGTATTTGCCATACCACTCCCAGCCAAGCTTCAAAAACTCCTCTCTGCCAACCTCTTCCTTTGTAAAACCTTTTGAGGTGAGGTCTTTCACAAGCACTTGCTCTGTTGCGATTGCGGCGTGGTCGGTGCCAGGGATCCAAAGCGCGTTAAAGCCGCTCATCCTTTTGTGTCTTATCAAAATGTCCTGAATTGTGTTGTCAAGCGCGTGTCCGATGTGAGCTTTTCCAGTCACATTTGGTGGCGGCATAACGATAGAGTAGGGCGTTCTTGCGTCTGGTTTTGTGGTAAAAAAGTTTGCGTTTTGCCAGAATGAGTAAATATCTTTTTCAAATGACTCTGGCGAATAAGTTTTTTCCATGGTGACTCCTTTGCACAATTATACAACAAAAAAGCCCTTAAAATCAAGCAAAAACGCAGCTTTGACAAACTTTCAGAAAAAGTTATTTCCTTTTTAAAATTGAAAGCAAAATTGTTAAAAAAGCGCAAAATTCCCCCTTGACAAAGCAAAAAAGCTGTTGTATCATATTAAAAACAGCATTTTTTTAAAAAATTATCAAAGGAGGGTCGCAAAATGTTTGCTCGCTTAAAACAAAAACGCGAAATAAAAAAACTGACAAAACAATATGGCGCGCGCATCGCTGATGGCGCATATGCAAGCGGCTCGACTTTGACTGTTGTTGGCACAACAAAGGTGCCTTTCGTTTTAAACGGCGAAGCCTATCAAACTCTGGTTGTCAAAGAGGGCGTAAAACGCGTTTATTTTGAAAAATTTCCAAACCTTTGCACGCTTTATGTTGGGCCAGATGTTGAGTATATTTGCGTTTCACAAACTTTTAATTGTCCAAAGCTTGAAAATATCTTTGTAGACAGAGCCAACAAATCATTCAGCAGCGAAAAAGGTGTGCTTTTGGACAAAGCGAGAAAAACGGTGCTAAAATATCCTGAATCCAAGCCAGATCGCGAGTTTGCAATTCCGGAAGGCGTTGAAAGGATCGAAAAGGGCGCGTTCATGTTTGCAAAATTTTTACAAAAGGTCAAACTTCCAAAAAGTCTAAAAAGATTGATTGGCAAACCATTTTACAAATGCGAAAGTTTGAAAGAAGTTTCGGGCGGCGAAAGCCTTCACTGGACAAAATTTGAAGACACTCCACTTGCAAATGAATATCTAAACGAAAAATATCAAGCCTTACATAATGACAGAGCGTTGTATAATAACGACGGCGAATTAAAACGATAAAGGAAAAAAATGGACGAATTTTTTGCTAAATATGACAAACAAAACGAAAAAGTAAAAAAAGAAGCGGAAGAGCCCCTTTACATGCTTTCTGATTTTGAGGATCTTCAAGCAGAGATGGATGAAGAAGAAAGAGAAATTGCGGAGTTCAATCGAAAAATCGATCAACTTGTTGAAGAGACTCTTGGCGACAAAGATTTTCCAGAAGGCGTTTTTGACTCCGCTCCGATCGTGCAAAACGAGGGACTGTTTGAAGAGCCTTTGACTCTCAACTAGGCGCCTGAGGCAATTTTGGGCAAGGCATAAACACAGCATCTGACTAAAAAATGACGCAAACAAAAGTTTGCGTTTTTTTAAAAAATCATAATTTGATGCAAAAAATTGCAAAATTTTTGTCAAAACAGAAAAAAAACACCAAAATTCAACCCAAAAGCGCTTGAAAAATGCCAGATGTTGTGATATAATTTTTTTGTAACAAAGGAGAGGAAATGGCGCTGCTCGCTGACGTGTTCACCGACCTTTCAAATTGGATTAGGGATTGGGATAGAACAGTTTTCATTATCGTAATTTTGGCTTTTGCAATCATAATGCTTGCGCTTTTGATCGCGCTGATCAAAGGATTTATTTCATCAAAGCCAAAATTTCGTTTTGTTTATTTTCTGTTTTTGGCTATAATAGTAGGGCTAACGATTTACATTTGTTTGGTTAGATAAAAGGAGTTAAAAAATGAGTATTTCAACTTTGTTAGCCGATCAAATTCAGGCTGACTGGATCACAGAATTTTTGCCAATTCTTAGATATGTGCTGTTTTTCATCGTTATCGCATGCTCAATAATCGTTATCATAACGGTGCTTATGCAGTCGAACTCTTCAAACGAGGGCAATCCGATAACTGGAATTCAAGAAAGCTATTATGCCAAAAACAAGGGCAGCACTCGTGATGGCAAGCTGAAGCTGACAACCATCATCTGTGCCAGCATAATCATCGTGTGCGTGATAGTTTACTTCGTGACGGAAATAGTTAACAAATCATGATAAAAGAGCGGATAAAAGATGTTATGGGAAAAGATAGTTTGGTTTTTTCAAAGCCAGACAATCTTTTTTTGTTTTTAGCGCAAAGTTTGGGCGTTTCGGTTGAAAAAATCAAGGCAGAAGTCAAAAAAATGCTAAAAAAAGGCGAAATTTTTGAGATAAGAAAGGGCAAATTTTTGGTTTTGCCGTCAAGAGGTTATGTTAAGGGCAAATTTTCTGGCACCTCAAAGGGCTTCGGCTTTTGTGATATCGGCACCGAGTCAGACATCTTTATCCCAGGCAACCGAACGCTTGGCGCTATAGACGGAGACGGCGTCATCGTCAAACTTTTTTCCACCGACGGCGGCAGCGAAGGCGAGATCGTCAAAATTTTCGATCCAGTTGAAAAGCTGGTGGGCAGAGTGACCAAGGTCAACAAAAATATGTTCCTCACGCCGGATAACGAAAAAATACCCTTCCGCGTGCCTTTGATAAAGTCAAAGCTCTTCTTCAAAGAAAACGAAAAGGTCGTCATAAAAGTCATTCGCAGAAAAAGCGGCAAAATAAGTGGCGAAGTGCTAGAGGTGTTGGGCGACGCTGACGACGTCAAAACTTTGGAGCTTGCCATAATTCGCGAGCATAACCTTTATGAGCAGTTTTCTGACGAGGCGGAAGAGCTTGCGCAAAGTCTGAACAAGCCTCTCTCTTCGCAGCAAAAAGCGGGCAGGCTGGACCTGACCAAAATCACCACTTTCACAATCGACGGCGAGGACGCCAAGGATTTTGATGATGCGGTCTCAATCTCAGAGCTACCAGATGGCGGATATGAACTCGGCGTACATATCGCAGATGTTGGTGAATATGTCAAAGAGGGGTCGAGTTTGGACGGCGAGGCGTTCGATCGCGGCACCAGCACCTATTTTCCAACCTCGGTTTTGCCAATGCTTCCAACCGCACTTTCAAACGGCATATGCTCTCTAAACGAAGGCGTTGAAAGATTGACGCTTTCCTGCATCATAAAGCTTGACAGCAGCGCAAATGTCGTTTCATATGACATCAAAGAGAGTGTGATCAAAAGCAGCGCAAGGTTGACTTACACCGAAGTTTATCCGATCTTGCTTGGCAAAAGCAGCACAAAAAAAGCAAATTCTTTGAAAAAAGAGCTCATTTTGATGGGAAAACTTGCAAAAATTTTGCAAAATAATCGTGAAAAGAGGGGAGCTCTCGATCTCGACATCCCTGAGGCAGAGTTTGTTTTTGACGAAAATGGCTATGTTGTCGATGTCAAAAAAAGAGAGCGCAACGACGCTCATCGCCTCATTGAAGAGTTTATGGTGCTTGCAAACGAAGTGGTGGCAAAACACTTCAATTTGAAAGAGGTGCCGTTTGTCTATCGTGTGCATGAAAAGCCGACGATCGAAAAGCTCAAAAATGTGCTCGACTTTTTGAAAGGGCTCGGCTTTTCAGTTCCTGCGATTCCGCAGAACATAACGCCAAAATACATCGAAAAGCTGCTAGATCTTGCAAAAAACAAGGATTTTAAAGAAATTATCAACAAAATCATACTTCGCAGTATGCAAAAAGCTGTCTACAAAAATCAAAACCTCGGGCACTTTGGGTTGGCGCTTGAATATTATTGCCATTTCACTTCGCCTATCAGAAGATATCCAGACCTTACTATTCACAGGATAATCAAAGAGTATTTGCGAACAGGTCTGAGCCAGGCAAGAAAAGAAGAGCTTGAAGGCTTGACATATGAAAGCGCGCTGCAAAGCTCCGAAACCGAACGCAACAGCGACAAGGCAGAGCGCGAAGTTGACGACCTGTGGAGGACCTATCTCATGAAAGATCGCGTCGGCGAGGTTTTCGACGGCATGATCACAAATGTCACAAATTTTGGCATTTTTGTCGGGCTAGACAACAGCGCCGAAGGGCTTGTCAGGTTGGAAGATCTGCCAGGCGGCGGATATTTGTATTTTGAAAAGTCGTTAGAACTCAAAAATCAATCAAAAAGCTTCAAAATAGGCGACAAAGTGAAAGTCAAACTCGTCAGTGCCAACATATTTACACGAAAAATTGACTTTGAACTTGCAAATTGAGGCAAAAACAGCAAAAAAATGACAAAAACTGCAAAAAAAGAGCGAAAAATTTAAAAAAAATTAAAAAAGGGTCTTGAAATATATTTGGAAAGGTGATATAATGGATAACGAAATGAAGGTGATTACCACCAACAAGAAAGCAACCTACAACTTCTTCATTTCAGACTTGGTCGAGGCAGGAGTCGAGCTTAAAGGCAGTGAGGTCAAGTCAGTGCGGCAAGGTGGGCTGAGTTTGAACGAAAGTTTCGTTTTTATCAGAAACGGCGAAATTTTCCTCAAAAATGCATACATTAAACCGTATGAACATGACAAACTTTCAAAGCTCGACGAGCGACGAACAAGAAAGCTTTTGCTTCACAAAGCCGAAATCGAAAAGCTTGCTCGCAAAGTGCAGGAAAAGGGCTTTTCACTTATGGCAACCAAAGCTTACTTCGACAAAGGGAGGGTCAAAGTGAGCGTCGGCCTCGCAAAAGGCAAACACCTTTACGACAAACGCGAAACAAAAAAGGATCAGCAACTTAGCCGCGATGTTCGCAGAGCCGTGAAGGAAAGGGGGCGATAAGGCTTCGACGGGGCAAGGGAGAAAGTGCACAGCGTGTGGTTTCGATGCCAACCTAAAAGGTGTCAAAAAAATAAACGCAAACAAAACTTACACGACTAGTTTAGCTGCTGCTTAACAGTCCGTCGGCTGCTTGTTCCACTTTGCAGGCAAACCGGCGTCAGTCAAAAGTGGTCACCTAAATTTTGCTTGCTTTTGGCAAAGTTAGGCGAAAACGACAAAAGCGCGCAAAATCAATTTTCGTCTGCTAAAATGATTTTGCTCTTCAAAGCAGACTGCACACGGAGAACAGCTTTCAAAACTTGTTTCGGACGTGGGTTCAATTCCCACCGTCTCCACCAAAAAAGGTTTTTGCAGGTTCATCCTGAAAAACATACAAAAAAATCAAAAAGAGGTGAATTTATGGAACAAATTATACTTCAAGTGGTCATTATTCTTGGCATAATCATCGCAGGAGGGTTTTTGATTTTCTTCCTTGGTGATCTTCTCATGTCAATTGTGGATCCAAAGCGTGAAAACGAAAAGGTTAAAGCTAAAAAGAAAGGCGAAGTGAAGAAATTTGCTCAAAAAGTTGAAACGCTTCCTGAGGAAGTAAAGGAAGAAGTTTTGAAGGATGAGACCGTTGCCGAAGTTGTCAAAGAGGCTGAAAAGGTTGAAGAGCCTGTGCAAGAAGAGCCAGCAGAAAATCTGACAGTTGAAGCATATGTGCCTGAGGAAGAAAAGGTTGAAGAAGAGGAAGACGACGAAGAGGCTCGCATAGCCGAGGCGCGCGCTGCTCTTGAAAAACGCAAGGAAGAAATTCTTCGCCGCATCCAAGCTCAGATGGAAGAAGACGAGGATGAAGACGAAGAAGAAACCGAAGAGGAAGCTGAAGAAGAGCCAGAAGAAATCGAAGAGCAAGTAGAGGAAGAGGCCGAAGAAGAGCCAGCTGAAGAAGTTGTTGAGGAAGAGACCCAAGAGGAATCAGAACAAGAAAAACAACTTCGTCAAGAACTTGAAGAAGCAAAACAGGCTCTTGAAGCTGAAAGAGCACGCTACGCAGAGCTTGCAAAACAGATCGAAGAAGCTCAGCAAAGCGGAGCAGAGCAGATTTCGTCAGCACCAGCACTTCCAAGAGAAGAATACGAAAAACAACTAGCTGAGCTTGAAGAAAGGCTCTCAGCCAACGAAAAAGAGCTTCGCGCGTGCAAGAGAGAATATTTGCCACTCGCAAAAATCAAAAAGACTCTTGAAAGAGACGAAAAGAAACTTCGCAGAAAAGAAGTTGCAGTCGCAAAACAACAAATGATGGTTTACGGCGTAAACAACTACTCCGACATCGATGAAGAAAAGGCAAAGAAACTCGCCGAGGAACTCGATCTCTACGATGGCCTCAAACTTTCAGTTCAAAACTGCAAAGAGGTTATGGAAAACAACAAAGATCGCTTCCCAGTGCTCGAAAAGATGTATCACATCTTGAAAGCTCAAAACGAGCAGCTTAAAAACGACATCATCGAAGCTCAGCAAGCACTCAGTGCTTACGACGAGCAGGGCGAAGAAGAATAATTCAAAAAACCGAACGCAAGTTCGGTTTTTTTATTGTTTGCAGGCTTTGATTGTGATATAATCTTAATAGCAAAACACGATGAAAGGAGGATTTGAAAAACATATGAAAAAAATGGGGATAATTTCAGCTATTAAGATTTTGTGGAAAATAGGAAACGTAAAAGACAGGCTTTGTTTTGTCGGTTTGCTTTTCGGCGGAATTATCCGAGCAATTTCAACCTTGATTATACCTCTTGTCACCGCGTGTGTTGTTTCAAAGCTTTCGGGAGAGCCGGCGGGAATATTGTGGTTTTATTTTCCAGATGATTTGAGCTTGTTTACGGTCATTCTCATCTGTTTTGTCATTTTGTTTGGGTTTAAATGGTTTGAGTCATTGGTTCGCGCGGGTGTTAGAATGTTTGGAACGAACATGAAAACCAAAATGAATGTCAATTCTGTCGAGCAGTTATTGCAATTTCGCAAAAATTTTAACCTTGACATGTCTAGCGGTGAGGCCAGCTATATTATCAAAACCGCCAGCGACAATGTGGATGTGTTTATCGAAAGAGGGTTGATCGAAATTTATTCACCAATTCTTGCAAGCATCTTTGCGTTCGTCTATATTGGCACTTTAAATCCAATCACCTTGGCGGTTTTGCTTGGAACAATTTTGCTGTTTGCTTGTGCGATGTTAATGAGAATTTATTTTGATGGAAAAGTTTACAAAAAACTTGAAGGCATAAATGGAAAGATCAACAACCATGTTTTAAATGACATCAAAAACCTCTCTTTCATAGGTTTTGAAAAATCGCGAGGGATTGAAATATCCTTTTCAAAAAACTTAAACAGAGAATTTTTTAAAACTGACAAAAAGAGAATTTTGACATATATCACATATTGGTCCTTCATATATTTGGTGGAATTTGCCTCATCTGCGCTTGTTGTGTTTTTGATAATAAACAAAAATGCAGAAAACACAGCGATTTTGTCGCTGCTTATAGTCGTGATTCCATATTTGATTCAGACTTTTTCATATCTCGACAGTCTTGGCGCAATAATTGGATATTGCCAGAGATATGGCATCGCGATATCACGAATAGAATTGATCAAAACCCCTCCAAACGATTTAATCGTAAACGAAACGCCTGCAATTTCAGATAGTCTAATCTCAGTGAGCAAATTGCCAGATGACGTTAAAATAGAAACGCTGGAAATAAAAAATTTAAAAGTTGGGATAGGCGTTTTTGAACGAGAATACAATTTTTTGTTAAAGAAGGGATGCCTAAATTGCCTGATTGGAGAAAGCGGAACAGGAAAGACGATGTTCTTCAAAGCTGTTCTAGGATTGGTAGAGCACGACGATGGTTATCTTATAGTCAATCAAACCTACAAACTCAATAGTTTGTTCTTTGAAAATGAAAAAGTTTCAATAGCCTTTCAAGAGCCAAACCTTTTCGACAGAAGCCTAATCGAAAATATCGCATATCCAGAAACAGAAACCAACGAGAAATTGTTGAAAAACATAAGATATTTTTCTCTTAAAAAACTGTTCAAACAAGAAAAAGAAAGAAAGGAAAGCATAAACAGCCTGTCCGGCGGAGAGAAAAAAAGATTAAATTATGTTCGTTGCATCTCAAAAGATGCGCAAATATATTTTATTGATGAGCCGACTAACGACCTTGATGACGAAAATGTGAAAAAAGTTGTAAGCATGCTTGACAAACTCAAAGATGAGGCCATCGTTGTTGTCGTTTCACATGACAGCAGGGTGATTTCTCGCGCAGACAACCTGCTAACACTTTAAAAGCAAGTTGCAGCAAAATTTCGTCAACTTTAATTGAAAGACTTTCATGCTTGCCAATTATACGATCTGTTAGTTTTTTGCTAAATTTGAGCCAACAAAAAAAACCTGAGCTTTTGCTCAGGTTTTTTAACACAAAACAATTAAAATCAAATTTTAGATTACTTAAGTTCAACGGTTGCGCCAGCTTCTTTAAGCTTTGTTTCGATCTCTTTTGCTTCAGCAGTTGGCACGTTTTCTTTAATTGTGCTTGGAGCGCCGTCAACGAGGGCTTTTGCTTCTCCAAGTCCAAGGCCTGTGATCTCTCTAACAACTTTGATCACAGCGATTTTGTTTGCTCCAACTTCTTTGAGAACAACGTTGAATTCGGTTTTCTCTTCAGCGGCAGGAGCAGCTGCTGCACCAGCAGCAGGAGCGGCAGCAACAGCAACAGGAGCTGCTGCGCTAACGCCAAACTCTTCTTCAAGAGCTTTAACAAGGTCACTAACTTCAACGATAGTGAGCTTTTTGATTTCTTCTACAAGATTTTTGATATCTGCCATTTTTGTTTCCTCCTAAAATTATTTTTCAGCGATAGCTTTAAGGGCGATCGCAAGTCCCTGAGTAGGGGCGTTAAGAACTCTAACAAGCGCGCTTGCAGGGCCAAGTAAAGTTCCAAGCAATTTGGCGACAAGCTGATCCTTCGATGGAAGCTTTGCCAATGCTTCAATGTCCTTGCTTTCAACGAAGTTTCCGTTAATTAATCCAAATTTGACGTTAATCTTTTTGGTTTTTTCAACATAGTCGCAAACGATTTTTGCAGGTGCGACTTCGTCGTCATATCCAAAAGCGACAGCGCTTGTGCCTTCAAGATATTTTTCGGCACCTTTGATTCCGAGTTCGTTAAGTGCAAGGAGCATCAATCTGTTTTTGTAGACTTTGTATTCTGCGCCGTTAGCTTTAAACTCTCTGCGCATTTTTGTGTCTTCTTCAACAGTAAGTCCGTTATAGCCAACAAAAGCGACAGATTTTGCTTTTGAAAGTTTTTCTTTGATTTCATTGACTACAACTTTCTTTGCTTCAAAATTAGCACTCATATTTCCTCCTTTTTATTGTTTTGTGTTATCCAAAAAAAATCTCTTGCGCCAAAGAAAAAGGGCAAGAGACAAAACTCAAAAACCAACTTTTTCCTCGGCAAGCAGCCAAACTGGCATTTACGCGAAGCACTTGCTGTCTTTGGAAAGATTTATTTTAGACTTTGTCAGTATACCCTTTTTAAAAGCAAAAGTCAACTATTTTTGCAAAATATTTGACATTTTTTTTTGCAGATGCTAAAATCATGCTGTTACAAGGAGAAAACCTATGGATTTTAAACAGATAGAGAAAAAATGGCAAGAAAAGTGGGTTAAAGAAAAAACATTTAATGCAATAGACTTTCATCCAACCAAACCAAAGTATTATGTTTTGTATGAATTTTGCAATGTCAGTGGACACCTTCACATGGGCCACTTGAAAGGCACGGTTCCGTCGGACGCGCTGGCTCGATACAAACGCTTCAAGGGTTACAACGTGCTCTTTCCGATCGGTGGAGACGCGTTCGGCCTCCCAGCAGAAAATGCTGCGATAAAAACCGGCATAGATCCGCATGACTTTGTCGCACAGGGCATGAAAACGATAACAAGCGAGCTAAACAAAATCGGCCTTTCTTTCGACTGGGACAGAACGATTTGCACAAGCGACCCTGAATACTACAAATGGACGCAGTGGATCTTTTTGCAGCTTTTCAACCATGGCAAGGCATACAAAGAAAAGGCAAAGGTCAATTTTTGTCCAAAATGCCAAACGGTGCTGTCGAACGAAGACAGTCAGGGCGGCAAATGCGACCGCTGCGGCTCGGACGTTGTGCAGGAAGAGCGCCAAAGCTGGTTTTTGAAGATGCGAGAATATGGCGACAAGCTTTTGCAGAATGTCGACCGCATACAAATGGCTGAAAACCTCAAAGAGGCACAACGCAACTGGATCGGAAGAAGCGAAGGAACCGAGATTAGCTTTGATATATATGATGAAAGCGGCAAAAAGCTTGACAAGCTCGACATCTACACCACCTGCGTTGAAACGGTGTATGGCATAACTTTCGTTGCTCTGGCTCCAGAGCTTAAACTCATCGACAAGCTCAAAGGCAGCATCAAAAATTGGCCAGAAGTCGAAACATATCGCAAACAGGCAGCGCTGCGCAGCGAGTTTGACCGCATGAGCGACCAAAAAGACAAAACAGGCTGCAAACTGGAAGGGCTTTATGTAATTAACCCAGCAAACGGCAGAAAAGTTGACATATATATCGCAGATTTTGTGCTGGCAGGCTATGCGACCGGCGCTGTGATGGCTGTGCCGTCGCACGATCAGAGAGACTATGAGTTTGCTCAAAAGTTCAATATTCCTCTCGTGCAGGTGATCGAGGGCGACACCTCGACTCGCGCGGTTGAAAAGGGCGAATATATCCCAAAAAACAGCAAACTGATGAATTCTGCGGAATTTTCCGGTATGCCTGCGCAAGAAGCGAGAGTCAAGATCGCTGAAGCTCTCATCAAAGCCGGCGTTGCGCGCAAAAAGGTCAACTACAAAATGACCGACTGGGCATTCAACCGTCAAAGGTATTGGGGAGAGCCTTTCCCAATCGTCATCTGCCCGCACTGCGGCGAAGTTGGGCTCAGCGAAAAAGATCTGCCTCTCATTTTGCCAGAAGTCAAAGATTATCTGCCAAACAAAAACGGTGACTCGCCTTTATCTAAGGCCACCGAGTGGGTCAACTGCAAGTGCCCAAAATGCGGCAGAGATGCAAAAAGAGAAACCGACACCATGCCAAACTGGGCGGGCTCGAGCTGGTATTGGTTGCGCTACACCGACCCACACAACAGTGAAAAACTTGCAGATTTTGAAAAACTCAAATATTGGGGGAGTGTCGATTGCTACACAGGCGGCACTGAGCACATAACGAGGCACGTTTTGTATGCGTTCTTTTGGCAGAACTTCTTGTATGAAATCGGTGCAGTTCCAACACGTGATCCTTTTATTCGAAAAATGGGTAGCGGTCTTATTTTAACCAGCGAGGGGAAAAAGATGAGCAAAAGCTCTGCCAATGGCGTTTCTCCTATTGAAGTTATCGAAAAGTATGGCGCCGATGTCACGCGTATGCACCTGCACTTTCTCGGCGGATATGAGGACAACACGCCTTTGACCTATGACGGCATCAAGGGCATAACCTCATTCGTCGACAAAGTTTGGTCGCTGCAAGATATGATAAAAGGCGACGGAGTTTCAAAGGAGCATAGCTTCGAACTTGCCTCACTCAACAAAAAAGCAGGAGAGGATTATGAAAACCTCAAACTCAACACCGCCATTTCTGCTATGATGATCTTCGTCAAAAAGATCAAAGAGGATGGGTTCATCACAAAAGAAGAGCTTAGGCAATTTTTGATCTTCCTCAACCCTCTTGCGCCTCACATAACAAGCGAGATGTATGAGCGCGTGTTTGGCGGAAATATCGCCGATGAGTCGTGGCCAGAATATGATGAAAAAGACCTTGTCAAAGCTGAAGTTGAGCTTGCGATACAGGTTAGCAGCAAAATTATCACAAGGCTCAACGTTCCGACAAGCGCTTCGAACGATGAAATTCTTGCGCTTGCAAAAGCTGACGAAAAAGTGGCAGCAGCCCTTAGCGGCAAAACGATTGTCAAGGAGATCGTCGTGCCAGGCAGAATCGTCAATATCATCGCAAAATAAACATTTAACAAAAAATCGGCTTTTTTGCTTGAAAAACAGAGGCAAAGAGCCATTTTTGTTTAAAATTTCAAAAAACAGCTTGTTCATAGTTTCTAATTTTGGGAGCCAGAGAATATAATAAAAGTGGAGCTGACAAAAATCGCGTTTTTTCGAAAAGTGTGTATTTTATTAAATAATGGTTGACAATTTTTCCAAAAGATGTTAATCTATATATGGTGTAAACTATGTGATGTTGATTTGCTCACGATGCTCGCAAATCAATTTGCTATCGCAAAGCCGTTTAATAAACGGCATCACAAGTTTGTATTAACGTCGGTCTCACTCAAATGCTTCGCGCTTGGTTCGACCTCTGATAATACAAGTGATGTTAAAATTTAAACAAGTTAAATTTTAAATTTTGCTAACGCAAAACACAAAAATTGTGTTATCACAGTTTGAATAACCATCAGCTTTGCTTGCAAACGCCAAACGGTGACAAAGCTTCCGGTAATACAAAAAATATTTACACAGGGAAGGATATGACATTTAAAAAGTGGAAATATAATTTGCTTATGATCATACTCATAGCCATAATC
This sequence comes from uncultured Clostridia bacterium, assembly GCA_944372435.1. Taxonomy (GTDB): domain Bacteria; phylum Bacillota; class Clostridia; order Christensenellales; family UBA1242; genus Caccovivens. Next base: position 19,413 of record CALVZD010000007.1, read on the forward strand.
GGTTGCTATATGGGTATGACTGTTTTTATGAGCAATGACACCGCACTTGGAGTTCAGCAGGGTGGAACCGAGCAGCTGCTTCCAGAGGAAGATGAAGACGCGCCTGAGCTTGTTGTGGGCGACGACGATGAAGAAGACGAGGAAGAGGATGAATTCATCATGCCAGCTGGGGCGTTGGATGCCGTTTTGTCAGGTCTAAACCTTTTGAACAATGGTGAAGGCTATGAAAGCACATTTAGCCAAACGATGACCAACACTGCAATGGGCATGACAGTTTTGCAAAACACGGTTGGGACCATCAAAAAGGGTGTCAACTCCAAAGGTGAAAGCGTTTCGGTTGAAAACTTTTTCTTGTATTCCAATGAAACCGGTGTGGCTGCAAGCCAAGTCGCAAATTATTATCGTGGAATATATGTCAACTATGACACCGGCGCAGCGCAGATCGCGATAACTCCAAACTATAACTACTCAACCCAAACCTATGATCTTTCTGGTGCGACCCGAAACGATCAGATGTCGATAGACGGCGTTTTGTCAGAGTTCGGCATCATTCAAGGGCAGGGCTTTCCTCTCACTCTCAGCAGAAACAGTGTGACAGTGACAAGCGATGACAACAAAAGCAAAGTTTATCGCGATGTCACTTTGGCATATCAAGTCAGCGCGCTTTCGCAAGGCTACAAGCAGTATTGGCTCTCCAATGGCCAGCTCAACAATCTGAGCTACACAGGCAGCACAATCTCAATCACTTTCAGGATTCAAAAAAAGACTGGCGCTATCACACAGATAGTGCGCAGTGAATCCTTTAAGGCAAGCATGAATTATGTTGGCATGCCAATTGAGGTGGCAACGAACGTGCGAACAGTTCAAAAATTCACAAAAGTCGACAGTTTAGTTCAAATTGCGGACTCGCTTTAATATCATATGGCTGGACAAGCTTAAAAGGAAAAAATGAAATCAAAAGGTCTTAAATTCACCATCATGACGATTTTCGTCCTAGTGCTGATCGCCGCTTACTTTGGCGTCGGCATGCTTGTTGCGCCTCCAGTTCAAGCCAACAACACGGTGGTTGAGGATCCTCTTGACGGGCTTCCTGCCGGAGACATTGAGGAGGGAACGGACCTCGAGGACGATTATAGCGATGAAGAGGTCATCCTTCCGGCGGACCCTATCGCACTTGTAAATTACGCGCTCAATGATCTTCGCACAAGCGCTGGTTACACAGGCGAGATCAAGATCAATTTCAACGCAACAGGAAGCTGGGGGAGCTTTGCTGAGCTAAGATTGCAACAGTTGATCAAGGGCAATATTGAGCACAGTGGTAGCGAAAGTTTAGAGGAGCTTTACTTCTATTATGACGATCAAAGCGTGAGCCCATTTTTGCTTAATCTTGGCTATATTTACGACGAATACAGGGCAATTTACACGAACTCTCAAACTGACGAATCTTTTGTCGTAGGCACAAAAAACTATAACCTCAAAGACGAAACCTATGATCTTTCAGGTGACACCAGATTTGAAGCGAGAGACTATCAAGGTGTGTTTGATCAATACAAAATCATCTACTCTCTGCCTCTCAACATGACTTTCACAAAGTCTAACAGCTATTGCTCTGGCTATCCAAGTGAGACTAGCCGTTACAAATCGATACAAATCAAAGTGTATAACACAGCGATTCCATATGAGTGCCGCTCTTACTACAATGGGCTGTGCGGAGATATCCCTGTGATCGATCAAAACTTCTTCAAAGGTTTGACTTACACGTTCGTAATCGACAAGAAGACCGGTGAGCTTGAACGCATGATTGTTCAGCATGACATTCAGGGCGGAGTTTCAGTTTTGGGTTCGCAGGCAAACGTCAAAGCGCTCGTGCAATATCAAATCGACTACAATATCATGGATGAGGCTTTCGAAGTTAGCAAGCCGCATTTAGAGTCACCAAAATATGAAGAATATCTTATTTCCTTAGAAGAGGAGCAACAAACCGCTTAAAGCAACCTTTTTGCTTCGCTAACATAATATCTACATGGTGGCAACAAACACTTTTACAAAAGAAAGGCAACATTTTACAAAGAAAAAGGCAACAAATGAAAGCAAGGGGTCTTAAATTCACCATTATGACAATTTTCGTTTTAGTGCTGATAGCCGCATATCTCGGCGTCGGCTTGTTTGTTGCGCCTACAGTTCAAGCAAACAACAGCGTTGTTGTTGAAGATCCTCTCGACGGGCTTCCTACTGGCGACACAGAAGGTGGAGCTGAACCAGACGATGACGCTGATGACAAATATGAAGAGGAGCTAATTCTTCCAGCCGATCCGCTTGCGCTTGTCAATTATGCTTTGAATGATTTATACAGCAGCCCTGGCTACAAAGGCACAATCAAGATGGATGGTTACGGCACTGGAAGTTGGGGAAGTACAGCGGAGCTGACGCTTCAACAACTTGCGGTTGGAAGCATCGAAAATTGTGGCAGCGAAAGTTTGGAGGAGCTTTATTTCTATTACAATCCAAGTGTTGTAAGTCCGCTTTTGATCAATATGTATGCAGTTATGAGCGAGTATCGCGCGATCAACACAAATTCTGCAACAGGGCAGGCATTCAGAGTTGGCACAAAAAGCTTTAATTTGAACGAGCAAACCTATGATCTTAATGGCACGAGAGCATACTTTGAAGCAAAAAGCTTTGAAGATATGCTTGCTCAGTTTCAAATCATCTATTCTCTTCCGATGACGATGAAGTTCACAAGAGCAAACAGCTACTGCTCCGGCTATCCAAGTGAAACCAGTCTCTACAAATCAGTGCAAATCAAACTTTACAGCTCAGCAATCCCATATGAAGTCAGAGCTTACTATCGCGGGCTTTCATCATTCATTCCTGTTTTGGATTCAAGTCTTTTCAAAGGATTGACCTACACATTCGTGATCAACAAAAAGACGGGCGAACTTGCAAGAATGATCGTCCAACATGATGTGAGCGGAACGATCAGCCTTGTGGGGTTGCAAACAAAACTTACGGCGCTCATTCAATATCAAATCGATTACACGATTATGGACAAAGCGTTTGAAGTTCGAAAGCCTTATCTCGATTCGCCAAAGTATGAAGAATATCTCAAATCACTTGAAGACGAAAACACAGTTTTCGTGCAAGTTGCATAAAAAAAACAAGCTGCTTTAATTGCAGCTTTTTTTGTTGGCACAAAAAAAGCACCCAAACAAGGGTGCATTTTTTAATTATTGATTGTCATTAGATTCGTTTTGTGAAGTTTCAGCGTCAGCAGTTTGCTCATCTTGATCAGCCTCGGTCTCAACGTCTTCCTGCTCGTCCTCAGCTTCTTCCTGCTCGCCCTCGGCTTCTTCCTGCTCGTCCTCGATCTCTTCAACTTCTTCTTGATCAACTTCGGCCTCATCAATTTCTGGGTTTTTCTTTTTCATGAGGTAGTGGATGAGATATGCACCACCGTAAGCGATTCCCATAAGAGCAGCACCGCAAACGATTGAGATGAGAAAGATGTAAAGCTCGTTTGAACCCAGCACCTCAAGCCCTGCAAACAGGCAAGCAAACCACATGATGAAGGTGATCATCGGTGTGATTATTGTGAAAAGCACCTTGATAAATGTCGAACGATATTTGCTCCTGTGCATGAGTGTGTAAAACACCACAGCGAGCGTCAAAATCGAAAACACGATTGCCAGCGCCAAAACTGTTTTTTGAAAAACTGTAAGAAAATCCATATTTACCCTCCATTTGACTATATTTTAGCACATAAAAAGATCTTTGTCAATATCTAAAATCAATTAAAATCGGTTTGTTAAAAGATTATTTTGTTGTATAATAACATTGTGAGCAAAAAAAAGAAGATAATTATTGGTTGTTCGATCGCTTCGGTGGTGGTGATAGCTGTCATCGTGCTTGTTTTGTGTCTTGTTGTTTTCAAGCCGGATCCTGGCAGATCGGTTCAGGTCGTTCTATCTGGCGAGCAGGTTTACGTTCAGGCGCAGGAGGCGGAGGACGACTACACCTATCGCTTCCGCTTTCAGCAGAACGGCAACGAGGTGTTTTATGACTCTGCGTCGCGAACGCTCGATATAACCGATCAGCTTTGGCAGGGGTATATCGCGCTTGGGCAGCCTTACAACATTTCGGTTTGCTATGTTGACAGCGCCGGAGTGCTTTCAGGCAATTATGGCGAGGCGATTTCCTACACCTTCACTTTGCAGCTCGCGGCTCCTGCTTTGCAGCTTGAGGGCACAACGATTTCATGGCAAGCCGTTCGTGGGGCAGATTTTTACACAATTCGTTACGCGCTTGATGATCAAATCATCTCTCTGACCACCGACCTGCTTTCATATGACTTGTCAAACTTGCACGGAGGGGTTCGATCAATCAGCGTCACCAGCAATTCTGCCAGCGCCAATTATCGCGAAAGCGTGTCGTCGCAGCCGATCACGGCAACGATACACCACGAGCTACCAGCTTTTCAAAGCGCCAGTCTAAACACACAAAACCTCACTCTCACGATCACTTCAAGCGAATATTTTTCGCAGGCGCTGCTCACCGACGATCAGGGGCAGGAATATTTGCTAAGCGACTTGACTTGCTCAAGGCTTGGCAACACCTATGTCTCAAGCGTTGTCATTCGCTCAGTCTACTCGCAGGGCAGAACATATTTTGTTCGACCTGTTGCTGATAGCTACAACAGTTTTTCGGGCTCTGCCACCGCAGTTAGAATTTAGGGATAAATAAAAAAACTTTTAAGCATACTACTTTCAAGGAAGGTGGTATGTTTTTTAATGTCGAAAAACAATTAAAATCGATTAAAAAACAATTAAACAGTTCAAGTGATGTCGCGACAAGAGTGATACAAACTGCGTCTTCACAAAAAGTCGGCATGATTTTTTTGCGCAGTATGATAAATAGCGACCTGTTTTTAAATGGACTGTGCAAGCCGATTAGCGAAAGCGATGAACGCATTGATATCGAAAAATTGGCATCTAGTCTCGTCAAAACTGGCGACATCAAAAAAATCGACGAAAAACAGGCGTGCGACAGCGTCATAAATGGCTCAGTTGTCATCATTATTGAAGGCGAAAGCAAAATGCTTGCGGTGGATTTGCAAAAATATCCAGCGCGCCTTCCAGCCGAACCTCCAACCTCGTCGGTCATTCAAGGCCCTCGCGAGGGTTTTGTCGAGGATGTCAAAACAAACATAACTCTTCTGCGTCGCAGGTTTTACACCAAAGATCTGACGATCAAAGAATTGCGCATCGGAAAGTTTTCACAAACCAAAATCGTGATAGCTTACATAAAAGGCATAGCTGACAAAAAGGTGGTGAGCGAGATCTCCACAAGGCTCAAACAAATAGAGGTCGACGGCGTTATCGACTCGCAATATATCATGCAGTTTCTTGAAAAAAGGCCGCACTCACTCTTCAAACAAGTCGGCAGTATCGAAAAGCCAGATATCGTTGCGGCAAAAATGCTCGAGGGCAGGGTGGCGATCATCGTTGACGGTTCGCCGATTGTGCTGACACTTCCTTTTCTGTTTTTAGAGGATGTGCAGTCGAGCGATGACTACTACAACTCACATATATATGGCGGCTTCATACGCGTCGTCAGAATAATAGCCGTGCTTATCGCGCTGCTGCTTCCTGCAACATATATATCGCTAAGAATTTTTCATTCAAATGTCACGCCGATCAAGTTTTTGGTCACCATCACCAACACGACAAAAGGATTGCCGTTCACTCCGTTTTTTGAGATGATTTTCATCAGCCTTTTGTTTCAAATTTTGTATGAAGTCAGCCTGCGCCTGCCAAGTTATCTTGGGCTTGCAACTTCGGTCGTCGGCGCCCTGATTTTGGGCGACACAGGCGTAAAAGCGGGGCTGATTTCTCCGCCCGGAGTGATTATTGTTGCACTTGCAAAAATAGCCCTTTACACCGTGCCAGAACAGGCCTATCAGTTGACGATTTTGCAATATCTGTTTTTGTTTATCGGAGGCTCGCTGGGCATGCTTGGCATTGTGGGGCTCGTGATATATCTCATCACTTACATGGCGTCGATCGACTCTTATGGCGCGCCGTATCTTGCTCCTTTTGCGCCAAGAGTTGAAAAGGATTTGAAAGACGCGATCCTCATCTCTAACACGCTTGACATGAAAACGCGGCCGCAGTCATTCAAAAACAAAAACATCACGAGGCAAAAATGAAAACGATCTCCTCTCGTCAGACAGCGGTGATAGCCGGCATTTTGCTGTTTGCCAACAAAATTTTGGTTTTGCCGTCCTTGCTCTATGAGCACGCAAAGGCCGACAGTGTGTTTATTTTGGCGATTTTGCTGCTTGCCGAATTTGCGCTGCTTTTGATATTTTTCAGATTAAAGCGAGCGTATCCAAAAAGCAGCTTTTATCAGATAATTTCACAAAAAATGGGCGTTTTTGCTGCAAAAATCATATATTTTTTGATAATTTTGTATATTTTCTATAAAATTTTGCTGGTTTACAACATCTCATATGTCTACTTTCGAGTGCAGGTTTATCTTGATGCCAGCTTCTATATTTTTTTGCTTGTGTTTTTGCTTGTGTGCAATTCTTGCGTTATGAGAGGGTTGCGGCCACTTGCGCGATGCGCCGAATTTTTCTTCTTTTTCATCATCGCATGTGTGGTTTTTTGCCTGCTGCTTTCGATCGCCAACTTCAACAAATTTCCCATCTTTTTTGACACGGCATATTCCGATTTCTTTCTTGGAGGGTTCAAATATCTCTTTTGCTTTGGCGATGTTTTGTTGCTATTTTTGCTCATGCACAAAATCGAGCTCGATAAAAAAGGCGAGCGCCAAGTCGTCAGATATTTGCTGGTGGTTTCAGCTTTAATTGTCATTTTGTACATTATGTTTTTCAGCATATTCAACCACACCTCGTTTGTTCACAAAAACGCGCTGTCTGATATAATAACATTCTCCTATCGCTTCACCGATCTTGGCAGGCTTGACATGGTGGCGATCGTGACTGTCATGTTTTTGTCGCTTTTTCAGATCAGCATCGCGCTGTATGTGTTTTGCGAGTGTTTCACTCAAATTTTTCCACCTCTTGGCAAGGTGTATGGCCTCATCACTTTCGACTTGCTGTTTGTGGGGCTAACTTTGATCTCAACACTTGACTATCTGCAATTAACGCAACTCGGCACGCTCGTCATGCCATATTTTGCGATTGTGCTGCAATATCTGCTGCCGCTTGTTTGCCTGTTTTTCACATTAGGAGGCCGACATGAAAAAAATCGTAACTAGCATAAAGCGCACGCCGATGCTGCTTGCGCTTGTTTTGATCGCGCTTTGGTTTTTTCCAAGTGCAATTATCGCGCCGTCTGAAAGCGCCGTCAATGCGATCGTCACAGCGGTGGGGCTTGACAAAAACGAGCAAGACTATGAGGTCACGCTCATGACTTTTTTGTCTCATCCAAATCAAAGCTATTCTGAGCAATACGAGGTCATCTCATGCTCGGCGCCGTCGATAAGTGAGGCGTTCACGAACGCAAGCTTGCAAATTGGCAAAAACATCTCGCTCTTTCACACCCACACGGCGATAGTCAGCGAAAGGCTGCTTGAAGAAGACATCGCGTCGGCACTTGATTATCTTGGCAGAGTCGCGTCGCTTCCGCAAAGCTGTGTGCTGATATCAACAAATGTCACAAGCAAGCAATTTTTAGAGTTCGTTCAAGAGCTTGACAAGGAGTCTGACATAAACCTTGAAGAGCTTTTGTTTTACACCTCAAATTATGTTTTGTGGAAATACACGACAATAAACTCCTTTTATGAAGGCTATTACTCGCCAGTCAAAGCCTCGATTTTAGGGCATCTTACTATCACTCAGGGCGATGTCAACGGAATACCAATAAAAAACACCGAAAATGTCGTCGGTCTTGGCAGCTCTTCTGGCGGAAGCTCAGGTGGCAGCGAGAGCAGTAAGTCCAGTGGCTCGCAGCAGTCAGAATCACCAAATCAAACGAACGGAGCTCAGCAGTCAGGTGGAGAGTCGCAAAGCTCGTCAAGCTCAAATCAGCTTCAAATTGTCAATGATGGCAGCTGTTTGCTCATCAAAAACGGCAAAATGCAGGCGCATATGACAAAAGAGCAGTTGCGCGGCCTGAATTGGCTCAACAGTTCGACAAGTGGCGCCGTAATAACGCTTGAAAATTTTTCAGACCAAACTTTTGATGAGGCAAGGCTTATTTACAAAGTTCAACGAGAACAGGTGTTAGACAAAGTTGAGTTTGAAAATGGAGTCCCAGTTTACACAGCAAACATAAAGCTTTTTATTTCGCTTATGGAAGCCAATGGTTCAAAAGAAGAACTTACAGAAAGCCGAGAAGTCGCATACATAAGTGATGAAGTCAGAGAGCTTATTGAAAAACAGGTAAAAACGGAGATCAACTCTTCATTAGAGTTTTTGTCCACACAAAATTGCGATACCTTGGATATGTACGAAAAATTTTATGAAAACTGTCGCGCTCAAACCAAAAATTATTTACAAACGCACTCTTTACAGCCAGAAGATTTTTTAAAAAATGTCGTTTTCAAAGTCATAGTTTCGTTATTTCCAGTTTAAAAATAGTTTAACGCTGAAATTAGTTGGAAAAAAAAAGATATTGTGTTAAACTAATTTTCGTTAGATGAAAAACCATTTCATCAAAAATGTCAATCCGACAACATGGAGGTAAAACTTGGAAGAAAAAAAAGGCGGATTTAGATTATCCTATCTTGTTTTGATTTTAGTCGTCGTGCTGCTTTTGTGCTTTTTGTTCATCGACACCTCAAACCCAGGAACAAGGGTGGAGCTGAGTGATGTTGATGCTTTCATTTCGGGCACTTACAACGACGAAGCAACCGGCGATCGCAATTTGCAGATGAGCGAGCTTTACTATTATGACGGCACTGGATATATTTTGGTGTCGGGCAGCCCAAATGCAGACAGCTTTCCAACCAACTCTGACTATTATTTCGAATACTCATCCTCAAACGACATCAACAGAATCATCGAAAAGATCGATGCAGCAAACGCTGACAACACAGGCGTTGAAGGTGCAACCATCATTTCGTATGACACAAATCGCCCAAGCGACAACTGGTTTTTGAGCTTTTTGCCAACGCTGCTCATCATAATCTTTGGTTTTGTCATGGTTTGGGTGCTTTATCGCATGATGTCAAACTCCAACAAAGGCGCGCTTGGTTTTGGCAAAACTCGTGCCAAGGCCTATGCAACCACCAAAGTCAGATTTTCTGACATAGCAGGCGCGGATGAGGAAAAGGCAGAGCTTGAAGAGATCGTCGAGTTTTTGAAAAATCCGAAAAAGTTTACAGACCTTGGTGCAAGAATTCCAAAAGGCATTTTGCTTGTTGGAAACCCGGGAACCGGAAAAACCTTGCTTGCAAGAGCTGTGGCAGGTGAGAGCAACGTGCCATTCATTTCAATTTCTGGCTCCGACTTTGTTGAAATGTTTGTCGGCGTGGGAGCTTCTCGCGTGCGTGACCTTTTTGATCAAGCCAAGAAAAACAAACCTTGCATCGTGTTCATCGATGAGATCGACGCGGTGGGTCGTCAGAGAGGCGCCGGACTTGGCGGAGGCAATGACGAGCGCGAGCAAACGCTGAACCAGCTGCTCGTCGAAATGGACGGATTTGAGCCAAACGAGGGGATAATCGTGCTTGCCGCAACCAACCGCAGCGATGTGCTGGATCCTGCACTTATGAGACCGGGCAGGTTTGACAGGCAGATATATGTCAATGTGCCGGATGTCAAGGGCAGAGAGGGGATTTTGAGAATTCACGCTCGCAACAAACCACTTGACGAGTCGGTGGATTTCAAAACGCTGGCAAGGCTGACGACAGGCTTCACCGGTGCGGATATCGAAAACATGCTCAACGAAGCGGCAATTTTGGCTGCAAGAGCAAACAGACCGACGATTCATATGAAAGATATCACCGAGGGCATCAACAAAGTGCTCATGGGGCCACAGAAAAAGAGTCGCCTCGTCACAGAAAAAGATCGCAAGATCACCGCTTATCACGAGTCTGGCCACGCCATACTTGGAAAGCTGCTTGAAAACTGCGACAATGTGCAGGAGGTTTCGATTATACCAAGAGGCATGGCTGGTGGCTACACAATGCAGAGGCCGGATGAGGACGAAAGTCATCTGTTCTATTCAAAAATCGTGGATGACATCGCAATGTGCATGGGCGGCAGAATTGCCGAAGAGCTCGTGTTTGGCGACATCTCGACCGGAGCATCAAGCGACATTCAACACGCCTCAAAGCTCGCACACAAGATGGTGTTTGATTGGGGCATGAGCAAAAACCTTGGGTTTATGTCGCTCTCTTCACAGCAGGAGATCTTTGTGGGAAGAGATTATCAAATGAAAAACGACTTCTCCGAAAAGCTTGCAGCGCAAGCGGATGAAGAGGTCAAGGAGATCTTGGCTCAAAACTATGCTCGTGCAAAGAAAATTCTCTCGGCAAACCGCGACAAACTTGACGAAATGACAAAGTTGCTTTTGGAGCGCGAAACCATCTACACCGACGAAGTCAACATGATCATGGAAGGCAAGAGCGCAGAAGAAATCGTCAAAGTCATGGAGAAAAAAGAGAAAGCGCAAAAAGAAAAAGAGCGCAAAATCCGTCAAAAACAGCTGGCACAAAAAATGCTGGATGACTATCGCATAAAAGTTGAAGAGGGCAAAAAACTCATGGAAAATGGCATCATAACCATGGAGGAATATGCCGGAATTGTCAAGGAATACGAGGAGTATGTGGCAAAACTCGAAAGCGATTCAAAAAAAGCCGAAAAGGCCCAAAAGTCAGAGCCAGTGGAGAAAGAAGAGGCATCAAAACAAAACGAACCAGCGCTTGAAGAGAAAAAGCCAAAACGCGTCAGGGCGTCAAAGACGACTGACAAAACCACAAAAGAAAAAAAGGATGAAGGAGACAAATAATGCCAAAAACCAGTTTGATTCTTGACGAAAAAACGGCATTAAAGCGAAAAAGAGCGACCAAAATCACAGCACTTTGCCTTTTGGCTGTTGTGTTTGTGCTTGTGGTTTTGATTGTTGTCGCAGCTTGCGTGACCACCAGCTTGAAGCCAAACTTCATCAAAAATCCTGACAGAATCATAGTTTACAACCAAAACTCAACTTACGGTCAATTTTCACAAAGCACTCAGCTCAACGACTCGCGCTATGAAAATTTTATCAGCCAATTTGATGAAAGTTTTTCAACAAACTATCTCGTTGCGCTTTTCAGTGGCAGTCTGGGCGATTACACAATCGACCGCAACAGCGAGCGCACAAGTTTTTCAGAGGTTCAAGCAGAGCTGCAAACCGGCTTTTATGTGCAGTTTGTCTACACTGAGCCGCAAACCTTGACCTATGCAAATGGCGACACATATTTCAGCATCTATGCAAGCCAAACGCCAATTCAATACACTTCGCTTTACTTTGCCCTGTCTGACACCGACAGCCTGCAAACGCTTGATATGTATGTTGCCTACAAAACCAGCGAAAGCTCGTCAAACACCTATGTTGTCAAGATTTCGCAAAAGGCAAACACCTTTGCGCTTTATGAAAACAGAGCGGCATTTAGAAGTTAAAACGAAAATCGATTTATTTTGTTTAAACGCCGTTAGAGCTTGATCAAAACTCAGAGCATTTTGAAAGCCAAGCTCATTTTGATTAGACCTTTAATTCAAAAAAACCTTCCGGTTTGGAAGGTTTTTTTGTGCTTTAAAACATCATGGGTTGTAAGCCGCAGGGCGCTCTTTTTCGATTTTGGCGCGCACGGTTTCGGTGGTGGTTGAGGTCACCTTTTGCGGTGGAATAAACTCGATATCATTTTCAGGCAGGCTCATGCCTTCGCCAAGCTCGGCTGTGCCTTCCACAATTATGCCTTCTTGCGGCAAATACATATCGTGTCTGATCTCCTTTTCTTCCACCAGCTCTCCATTTTGATAATACTGCACATATCCGCGCGATTCATATCCTTCTCTTGGATAGCGCACGCGAAAGTATTCGCCTTTGTATATCACCTTGTCAGAGTATTCTCCGTTCGTGTCTGGGATGATTTTGTCGCCGGAATGCGGCAGCACTTTGATAAATTCGGCTCGTGTTTTGATCGACTCGCCCTCTTCAAATTTCGGGCCGTATATTTCAGCGTAAACGTTTTCGTCGTCGTAATAGGTTTTGATATAAATAGGGGCGCTCAGCGAGTTTTTAAACACGAGGTCTGAGTAGCCTTCCGAAACCATCGCGTCGAACGAAAGCGGAACATAGCTTGCTGGGATAGAGTGATGATTTGCCTCGATTATTTCGATGTCGGCCAGCACAAGCGCGTTGTAAAGCGTGGTTGAAGCCTGACAGACGCCGCCTCCTGTGCCTTTCACATATGCGCCATTTAAAATGACATTTGCCGGTTTATATCCATTTTCGGCGGTCCTTGAACCTGTGATATTGTTGAAACTCACTTCCTCTCCGGGCATAAAAACTTGACCGTTGAAGGAGTTTAAGGCTCGCGCCACATTGTTCTTGCGCTCAGCCGACGAACTTGCATAGCTTGTCGAAAAGCTCGACCTTTTGGCTATCGAAGAAAGTATCTGCTCTTCGTCCACACTATATGGCACTTCGATCACTGGAATTTCTATCGTCACATTTTTTTGTTCTGACAGCTTTTGGTCAATCAAACTCAAAAGTTTCCCGCGATCGACCACGATTGCGCTTTGGCTTTCACTGAGTGAAAACATCGGATCGCCGTTTGGATCGAAGATGACCTCAGGCGGCTGCCCAGGCGTTTCTATCTCGGCGGCGATCATGTCGATCTTCTCATCCAAACCTCCGAGCACAGTTTTGTAAGAAACGTTGACCTGCAAGCCCTCTTTCTTTATTTTGTTTTGGTCGCGATATCGCTGCAAAAAGTTTCCAACATGGCCGACCTTGATCGCTTCGCTCAGCACTGGCCCAACTTCATCCTTAACCTCGAAATCGCTGCCGGCAAAGCTCCAGCTTTTGTCGTCATAGGTGAGGGTGAGCTTGATATCTGAGCGCGACGAAAGCAGCGAATACGAGATGACATTTTCTGCCTGAGCTTGTGTCATGCCCGAAACATCTATGCCGTTGACAGTTGTGCCTGACAAAAAAGTGTCGTTTGCCGAGCCATTGTCGACAAAATAAAATTGACAAAACAGCAGCAGCCCAACCGCCAAAGCAGCGGCTCCAAGCCCCCAATATATTCCTGCCCATTTTTTGTTTTTGGTTTTTGTTTTTTCTTCGCTCATGACCCTATTATGCCACTTGCGAAAAAAAATATGTTACATTAAAAAAAATTGAAAAAAAACATTCGCAAAAAAGCGGTTTTAACTTAAAAACAATCAAAAGTTTTTCGCTGTTATTATTAAAAAAAACGTTTCATAATAAAAACTTAAAAAACTTTTAAAACTGCGATTGCCGGCGGCAAACAATAACGGTTTTTCTTCAAAAAAAGCCTGACGGATGGTCAGACTTAAAAATTGTGATAGTGCTTTTTGCCGATGTATTTTAAAAGCTCCTCTTGGGTGTTTGGGCACTTGCCCTCAAAAACCTCGCTCAAAGCTTCAAGCAAAACTTTGTCATACATCTTTGCCGGCAGCGAAGGGAAGGCTTTTTTAAGATCTCTCTTTGTGATTTTCAAATCGCTCACGCTGATGACAAGTTTGTGAGAGATGATGTATTTGTAAAAAAAGTTGTATTTTTGAGCCAAATATTTGGATTTTTTCTGCAAAATTTGATAAATTGACGGAAAATTTTCAAAATATTTAAAAAAGAAGTTTTTGTTTTGCATGTGGTTTAATGCGTCGTAATAGCCCGACAAAATGTTCACCATTTGCGCAACCTGCTTTTTTGTCATGCCGGTGTCTGCAAACAGATGCTCCAAAAAGTAGGAAACGCTTGCAGGCTTAATGGTGTCGACAATGTCAATTGCAAGCCCAAAAACTCTATCGTTGCACTTTGTCACCATTTTGAGCTTGATCTTGCGAGCTGGCAGGCCAAGTTTTTCCCAAACTCCCAATTTGTTGTAGAGTTTTAGCGATTTCAAAGTTGCTTTTTTGCTGGTTTGACGCAAAAGTTTTTTAATCTCTTCAATCACTTTGCTCTTTGTCAAATCTTTCACCAGGTTTATGTTTGCAAGCGCGATCTTGCAGGTGCGTTTTTCGATTGAAAAGTTGTATTCGCAGGCAAGGCGGATCATGCGCAAAATTCTCAGCCCATCGTTTTGCAAAATTTCAGGGCTTGTTGCGCGCACGAGTTTTCGTTGCAAATCTTGAATTCCGTCCAGAGGGTCGATGATCTCCTGTGTTTTGAGGTTGTAGTAAATGCTGTTGATCGTAAAATCTCTGCGTTTCACATCCTCTTCGATGGTTTTGACAAATTCCACTTCGTCAGGGCAGTGGCCTTTTTTGTAGGTCTCTTTTCGAAAGGTTGCATAATCATAGCTTTTGTTGCCGCAAACGATTTTGCAGGTGCCAAAGTTTTTGTTTTTCATTTTGAGTGAAAAATCGCTGCCTTCCAGCTTTTTTTCAAGCTCATCCAGCGTGAGAGGGCTGCAAAGATCTTCGTCGTCGCATTTTCTGCCCAGCAATTTGTTGCGCAAAAAACCACCGACGATATAAAAATCTGTGCCAACAAGTCTGGCAAGCTCTCTAACATTTTGACTTGGTTTGATGTTTGCTTCCATGCTTCTATCTTAATTTATTTGAAAGATTTTGTCAACAAAATAAGCATTTTGTTTGACAATTTATGAATAAATATGTATTCTAAAAAAATGAAGAAAAATCAGCCGGATGTTGAAATAGTCCGCTACCAAACCCAAAAAGAAACAGGTCTTAGCAACGAGCAAATTGAAGAAAGAATCAAACACAAATTGACAAACCTTTCAAAAGTCAAATCATCGCGCTCGTATTTTTCTATATTCGTCAAAAACACATGCACATTTTTCAATTTGATATGGCTGCTTATTGCGGTTGCACTTATATGCGTGGGGGCATATGCCGACCTGCTGTTTTTGCTTGTGATATTCTGCAACACCGCGGTTGCAATAATCCAAGAAATCAGGGCAAAAGTCACCGTTGAAAAGCTTTCGCTTGTCGCGATGCCAAAAACTACGGCGATAAGAAATGGGCAAGAGGTTGAAATAAATGCGGAAGAAATTTTGCTCGACGAAATTATTATCCTCACAAACGGCGATCAAGTGCCGTCAGATTGCGTCGTTCTTGACGGAACGGTCGAGGCCAACGAAAGCCTTCTCACAGGCGAGTCAAACGCCATCAAAAAAACCGAGGGCGATCATCTTTTGGCAGGCAGCTTTTTGGTTTCGGGCAAATGCTATGCCAGAGTTGAAAGAGTGGGCAAAGAAAACTACATCCAAACGATCGCCGCGCAAGCCAAGCAGTTCAAAGCGCCTCAGTCAAATCTTTTCAAAGATATCAACAAACTCATCAAATACATCGGAATTTTGCTGATACCTCTTGGAGTTTTGACGGTTTTGAAAGAGCTTTTCTTTTTAAACAATGGCGCCGTTGAAACAGTCACCAACACGGCAGGTGCGCTGACGGGGATGATCCCAGCGGGGATGTTTTTGCTAATCACAATCAGCCTGTCAGTCGGGGTCATCAAACTCGGCCGCAAAAAGACGCTTGTCAAAGACCTTTATTCGATCGAAATGCTTGCGCGAAGCAATGTTTTGTGCCTCGACAAAACCGGAACGATAACCGACGGCACTATGAATGTTGTCGAGGTGATACCTGTTTCGGCAAAGCTGGATCAGGTTGAAAAGATAACAGCAAATGTGCTGCGCGCGCAGGCTTCAAACAACGCCACAGGGCTTGCCATGCTCAAAAGATTTGGCACCGCTGAGGATATGCAGGTCAGCGAGGTTGTCGAGTTTTCGTCGTCAAGAAAGTTTTCTGCAACAACCTTTTCTGACGGCAAAACCTATTATCTGGGTGCTCCGACCTTTGTCAAAGCCAAACTCTCACCAAAGCAGAAAAAACTTTTGCAACAAAAACTCGAACTTGGGCTGAGGGTGATTGCGCTCACCGAAGTTGATCAGCCATATGACGAAAAACAGGGAGCGCAAGAGGGCAAAACGATCGCCTTGTTTGTGCTGGAAGACCACATCCGTGACGACGCGATTGAAACGATCAGGTGGTTCAAAGAAAACGATGTCGAAATCAAAGTGATCTCAGGCGATGATCCTCTGACGGTTTCAAAAATCGCCGCTCGCGTAGGTGTTGAGGGCAGTGAAAAGTTCATATCGCTGGAAGGCATGCCTTTGGAGGAAGTTGAAGCGATCGCTGACAAGTTTTCGGTTTTTGGCAGGGTGTCTCCTGAGCAAAAGTATGTCATTGTCAAAACCTTAAAAACAAAAGGAAAGGTGGTAGCGATGACAGGTGACGGCGTCAACGACACGCTTGCGCTCAAAGAGGCTGATTGCTCAATTGCCATGGCGGATGGCAGCGAAGTCGCTCGAAACATATCCCACCTTGTGCTGATGAACTCCAACTTCACCTCGCTTCCGAGCGTGGTCAAGGAGGGCAGGCAGGTTGTCAACAATGTGCAAAACGCATCCTCTCTGTTTTTGATGAAAACGTTCTTTGCAATCGTCATGTGCATAGCGACAATCCTGTTTGTAGTGCCATTTCCATACCAAACAAAACAGCTGTTTTTGCTGGAATTTTGCGTGATCGGCGTGCCTTCTTTCTTGCTGACTTTCCAGCCGAACACCGAGCTCATACAAGGCAATTTCATCCCGCAGGTTCTCAAAAAGTCGCTTCCGCGTGCTGCGATAATTTTGGCTGCCGTCTCCGCGGTGGTGATAACCGGCTCGACAACTTTCGACATCCTTTCGGCCTCCGAATTTGACACTCTTGTGACGCTCGTTTTGACCTTTTCAGGCTTTTTGAATTTGCTGTGGCTGTGCATACCTTTCACAAAGCTCAAACTAGTCACGGCATCGACATCACTCGTGCTGCTGGTTTCTGCCTGCCTGATTTTCCCAGAATTTTTCAACATGACAAACTTCTCTTCAACCGTTTGGATGATCTTTGGAATAATCATGGCGGTGTGCGTTGTGGCGGTGGCGTGCGGCGTGCTGATCGAAAACAGAGCGCGCTTGAAAAGATCGAAAAAAGTCAAAATATAGCCGCTCAGTCAATACCTTTTCTCTTATCGTGAGTTATAATCACTTTCGAAAGGAGAAAAGCATATGAAAAAAGATTGCAAAAAATGCAAATATTTTGTTCAGCTGGCAAAACTGGACTTGTCGAAGCGGATTGCGGCCACTGCAAATTTCCTGTTTCTGCAAACAGGTTTAAAGAGCTAAAGCAGCCTTGCCAAAATTTTGAGGCAAAAGATCGCGCATTGCAGCTGAAAGAAAAGCGGCAAACGATTTCGAGCACGCTTCAAAGCCAAAAAAACTGCTAGAATATGTGCAAAACTAAGTTTTTTGCGAAATTATTTGACAATTTGGGCAAAACCCTTGCTATTTTGCTCAAAATTTGCTAAAATGATTTCGCAACAAAATTATGGCCCATTGGTCAAGTGGTCAAGACGCCACCCTCTCACGGTGGAATCAGGAGTTCGATCCTCCTATGGGCTACCAAGTCGTCACAACTCGAACCCCCAACAATCACCTGCCTCTTGGCAGGGTTTTTCGGGTCGTTTAGTTTTAAAAGTATAACTATCTTGTCGGCGTAAATATACACTTTGTAAACAAGAGCTTTTAAAATCGCCTCTTTCTATGTTTATAATTTTTCAGGAGGTCAAATGTTCGCTCAAGCCTACGATTCGCCTATTGGAAGGATAAAGCTCGTCAGTGATGGCGAAGCTATAACGCAGCTTTGCTTCGACGAAAACGCGTCAAACCAAAAAACTTGTCCTGTTTTAGAAAAGGCTAAGCTTTGGCTGGACGAATATTTTGCTCTTAAAAAACCGACGCAAACAGTTGCACTAAAACTTTCTGGAACCGAGTTTCAAACAAAAGTCTGGCAAATTGTGCAAAGGATCGGCTATGGTGAGTCGAAAAGCTATATCGAAATCGCCAAAGAGCTTGCTCGTGCGACGGGAAAGTTAGTCAGTCCGCGAGCTGTCGGCAGGGCGGTTGGCGCCAACAAAATTGCAATTTTGATCCCATGTCATCGCGTGCTCAGCTCCAAAACAAAACTGACGGGTTATGCTTGGGGGTTAGACAAAAAAATGGCTTTGCTTAATTTGGAAGGTGTGGCTTACAAATCTTAACCAAAAAAACTAGCTTTTTAGGCTAGTTTTTTTCAGCAAAACCCAAAGAAATAAGTATCGCGCGATTGATTTCTCGCATCTTGCCTTCTTCAAGGCAGGTTATCTTTTCGCGGAGACGGCGCTTGTCGAGCGTTCGAATTTGTTCGAGCAGGGCGACGGAATCCTTTGGCAGGTGATATTTTTCGCTAGGGATTTCGATATGGGTGGGCAGTTTGGCTTTTCCGAGTTTGCTTGTTATGGCAGAAACTATGACAGTTGGGGAGTAGCGATTGCCGACGTTGTTTTGAATTATCAAAACCGGTCGCACGCCACCTTGTTCGCTGCCTACCACAGGGCTCAAATCAGCCATATAAATTTCACCGCGTTTTACGCTTTGATCCTCCATAACTCCCTTTCCAAAAATCATACAAGTCGGCTGTTTCCAAAGCCTCCAGCTCTTTGACAACCTCTTCTGGCAGGATAAAATCTCCACCTGTTAGCAGTTTATGCCAATTTGGGTCAGATGTTTCCATCTCCGCAAAATTCGAAAAATCGTGGCAAGTTTTGCCATCCTTTTGAGACGAAAGGACATTATTTTCTCTGTTTTTTTCTTTTTCTGACATGATTATCTCCTTTCAAAGCGCGTTTTAATCGAATTTAGAGTGAGAATTTTGGCGATTTATATTCAATTTCATTTTGCGAATTTTCTGGAATTTTGTAAAATTTGTGTATATGATTTCAGAGCAGGCAAAACCTGCCTTCAAATTGAATTTTAGGCCGGTCGTTGTCATATTTTTGAGTTTGATTTTCGGCGTGGTCTCAGCCAGAAAGCTGTATGGCGGAGATGTGTTTTACATTGTGCTTGTCTCTGTTAGTCTTGTCGCCGTGACAGTGTATGGTCTTGTCAAAAAAAGATATCTCTTTCTCTGCCTTGCCATCATTTTCTTTTTTGGTGGAAACGCCGGCTTTTTCATCAGCTACAACGCCTACTTGGGCGAAAACTATTCAAATGCCTTTGTCGTTGGCAGGGTGAACGACCAGTTGCAAGAAAACGACGGCTACTACAACCTCATCCTTGAAAATGCTTCGGCAAACGGCGACTCGATTGGCAATGTGAGTTTGTATGTTTGGTCGCCGCAGGAAGAGATCAGGGTTGGCGACGTTCTCACATTTTCTGCCGATCTTGAAGGCGTCAACCTTTTCACTTTAAACTCGTTCAACACATGGGCGTTTAGGAGGGGTGTGGCATACTCGGCAAGCGTTGAGGGCAGCCAGATCGAGCTTGTGAGCGGAGGGATGAAGTTTGACGAATCGGCGCGCGCTGCGATCAAGGAGCTGATCTACGCCAATATGCAAGACGAAAGCGCCAGCGTTGCGTATGCTCTTGTCACCGGTGACCAGGCTCTCGTTTCGACTGATGTCAACGAGGCGTATCGCGGCTCAGGGCTGATTCACATACTCTCGGTCTCTGGCTTACACATAACTTTTCTTGCAGGGCTGATAGCTTGGGTTATGAAGCTGTTAAAAGTCAACCGTTATGTCAACTTTGGCATCACTTTTTGTCTGCTTTTGATCTACTCTTATATCTGCGACTTTCTGCCGCCGGTTATTCGATCGGTCATCATGGGTCTGATCTTGATTGCCGCTGGGCTTTTTGGGCGGTCGTATGACGGGCTTTCGGCACTGTCGATCGCAGGGATATTGTCGCTTTTGATTTCGCCGTTGTATGCTTTCGACTTGGGATTTTTGATGAGCTATGCGTGCGTCGCTGCCATATATATTCTTCAACCGCCATTTTCCAAAGTTCTCAGAAAAGTCTTTCCAGACAAAATCGCAGATCTGTTTGCGCTGTCGTTTGCAACTCAAATTGGCGTGCTGCCGTTTATGGCATCATTTTTTAGCTCGCTAAACCTTTTAAGTTTCTTTTCCAATCTCGTTGTCGTTCCAATATTTGCCGTTCTGTTTCCGGCGCTTATCGTCATGGTTCTTGTTGGGCTTGTCATTCCGCCGCTCGGCGTGCTGCTCGTCTCTGTCGATTGGGGGCTGAGAATTGTGCTGATCATCGCTGACTTTTTTGCCTCGACGGATCTGCAAATTTCACTCAATTTCCTCGACCCAATCGCGATAACTTTGGTCTATGGCGTCTGTCTCGTCGGCAGCTACTATTTCATGTCATCCACTCGCGTCAAATACGCGGTGACCATGCTGCTTGCGATGTTTTTTGGTCTTTTCACGCTGATTTCTCCAAGTTTTTATCCTCGCGGCAGTCAAATTTCGATAATCGAGACTTATGGCACTTACAACGCCGTGATCGAGTCCTCTTCCGGTCAAACTCTCTGCCTCGGCGAGCCAGCTTTTCGCGAAACGGACTATTACGCCTCGTCAGGCATCGACGGATTTGATTATGCGCTTTGTTGCTACAACAAGCTTGGAGACACAAAACTTTTGCCGGTTGGGAGTGGCACAGAGGGCGCGTTCACATATTCGACCGACGGAGAAATTTTTATCGTTGAGTTTGACGGACTTAAAATTCTCTTTACAAACGACAGCTCGATAAGTTATAATGATAGAGAAAAATTGAGTTCCTATCTTTCGCAACAAAGGTTTGATTTTGTGTTCATAGACGGCTACGATTTTTCAAGCTCCAAAACCTTCGTCGCAGCAGGCGAGGGTCAAAATGCCAACTACTTGCCAAGCGAGATAGGAAATTTTACTTACAGTTTTGACAAAAATGTCGCATGGGGGATCGATTGAAGACATTAAAAAAGCGTTTAAGTCAGGG
>CALVZD010000008.1 GCA_944372435.1 uncultured Clostridia bacterium
CGGTTGTGTTGGAGGTGTCGCGGATGAGGAAGCTGTATGAGCCCTCCATGTCGACAAACTCAACTGCGGTCGCTTGGAGAAGGCCAATATAGTTTGTTCCGTTTTCTGTTGTCATGGTCACGGATTCGCCAGTTGTCAAGTTTGTCAGCGTCATCGAGCCTTGCGTGCCGTAATAGAAAGTGCGTTCGCCGCTTTGTGACAGCGTTTGATAGATGTCGGCGTCATTTAGAGGATTGTTGTCAATCTTTCCGTCTGATGCTAGGACATCCTCACCGGTTTGCATGTTTTCATAAACGTTTTGTATCGTCGTGGATTTGTAGAACACTGTGCCGCTGGTGGCATCTTGCGTGTAGTGGATTGAGAACGAGAATTCGATGTCATATGAGTTTGTTTCAAAGGTGCGAAGCTCAAGATTTTCAGGTGAGCGCTCTGCAAAAGCGATCTGGTCAAGGATGTCGACAATATAGTAAGTTCCGTTGCGATCTGTCGCCGTCGTCAAGTTCAGGTTTTCAATGTTCGTCGCGCTCGCTCCGCCAACAAAGGCGTTGAAAAGCGCCAAAAGTTGCTCGTCTTTTTCAGTGCCAGATTGCATGTGGTTTTGCAAAAGGTGAGTGCCAAAGTTGTCATAAGCAAAGCTGGCACCGTCACCAATATTTAGCATAATCGCCTTGGCATCCGACCAATAAACGGTTGCGTTGGAATTTATCGTTTCGTTGTTGCTGATCAGCCTGTATCCGACGTTCTCTTCATACAGCACAAACTGCGGAGCCGAACTGTCTAGGAAGACATATGCTGCGGCGCTGTTTCCTGCATCGTCAAAAATTTGGAAAACGTAGAGCCCTGCCGCGGACTCGACGCACTGGCTGCCGATTGAGGTGGAAGGGAAGGTGCTCGCGTTTGAGTATTCCGTCCAGTTAGGGCTGGTCGAAAGATTCAGCCTCATTGTTGTCGCCAAAACATCGTTTGACAAAAGCTCATAGATGAGGTTTGCCCTGTTTCCGGCGTCTGTGTTGTAGTAATCAAAGTTTTCGAGTGGATAATATCTCACATATCCTTGGGTGCCTGCATCGCTTTGCTTGACATTTTCCCAGCCAAAAGCGAAAGCTTGGTTTGTAGCCGTGCCATAAAGCTTTCTGGCGGAGGAATCCAGCACGCCGTCAGAGAAATATCTGTTGGAGCTGGAGCCCACTGTGAACGCTTGCAGGCCAGTTATTGGTTGAGTGTCGATATAAAAAGATCTGGTGATCGGCTGCTGCTGCAAAGCGTTTCTGCCATAGTAGATTTGCAAAAGATATTTGCCGTTTTCGGAGTTTGCAATCTCAAGCACGCCGTCTGTCATATCCCAGTCGCTGCCAATTGCCGGATAGATTTGCTGCCTGCGCACAAGCGAGTCGGAAAAGTTGTATTGCGACAAGTATATGAAAACATCCGCATCAAACTCGCTGGAATCCGAGCTGTAAGTTATTTTGACATTTTGGTTTGTGTATTGCCCTGATGCGAGGTTTGCCCAGTCGTCTTCAGTTTCAGTTGAATTTGGAACAAATTTTTCAACTTCAACCTCAGGCGTTGCCTTTTCGATTTTGAAGTAGAAGTATTGATAGAAGGTCTCTGTTGAAGCAATCGTGCCGGAGAAATTCGTGTAGTTTGCAAAGTTGTATTCTAGTGCCAGTAAGTAAGTTCCGTCTTCGCTTATGTTTTTAGTGGTAGATATGGCAGAGCCTGAGTCCCAACCTGTTTCTGTTTCTGTTTCTGTTTCTGTTTCTGTTTCTGTTTCTGTTTTTGTGTAAAGCTTTGCCGTAAATTTGCTGCCGTAGGTTGAAAGTTTGACCGGTGTTTGGTCGGTGACGACAGGGGTGGCAGAGCGTAAGTATACACCCAGAGCGTTTGTGCAGCTTTCAGAAGTGCAATTAAGGCAAGTGCAATCTTCTTCTGCACAAGTTGCGCAATCAGTGCAAGAGGTTGTAAAATTTATTCCTGTTACACTTGGCACTGCTCTCGTTATATCAGCCGCCTGAGTGATCGAATTATTCTCGATCGTCTTAAACTCGTCAAAGCTGCCGGTTTCGTAGTCGGTGTAGGACATCTGCGCGCCGTAAAGATAAAGCTTTTGGTCTCGCACCGTTGGCGAAAGGTCATAGGAGTGATATATCACGCCCTCTGCCGCCGAAGTTGTCGAGTAGGAATAAATCATGTCAAAGCTGAGGTTGTAAAGGCCGAGGTCGTTGAAATATATTCTCATAAGGCCGGCTTCTTGCTCAAACTGCATGCTGTGAACAAAGTCAGGCGCTTCAAACTCGTGCGTTTCAGGATTGAAAACAACGGTCTGCGAGGTAGTTGTGTTATTCAGCGATTTTGTGAGCGTCAGTTGATATCTGAATGGGTCATAGGTCAAATATGGAAGCTCGTCAGTGGTGGTTCCACGGCTGCTGTAATTGTAAAAATAGTTGTAGCTGTGGCTTGAAGACTCACTCGGCGTGCGAACGGTGTTGTTTGCGTTGAAGTTCACGCGAGCAGGATTTGCCGATGACGAACTTTCAAAATATGTGGTTCTGCTGAACATGAAGATCGAATAGTCAAACTGCTGTCCAGTCAGTGTGGTGTAGGTTTCGGTCGGCGCCGTTGCACCTGTTTGTGCAGGCGTCAGCGTCACATCATAAAGCGTGTAGCCGATGCTGACATTCAAAAGCCCCTCTTCATAAAGCGTTAAGGTCGCCGGGATTGTTGTATCGTCGCTTTCCGATCGCTTTTCAATGCTTGCGTTGAAGCCTTCGTGCGAGGCGGTTGTGTTGAGCTCAATCTGAAAGTCAAGCGATTCTGGATAAAAAGTTCTTTCAAAATATGACGGCGCATTGGAAGCGAGGATAAAGTCGTTTGGTGTGCCGTAAGTTTCGGCTTCGTCCTCTGTGCCTGTTTGATAAACAAGTTCGCTGCCGTTCAAGGTGAGGGTTATGGAGTTGATGTTTATGTAATAGTAGTGATATGGGTTGATCGGCTTCGGCTCATCCGAGGTATCCAGTCCGTCAGGGTAGTAGCGGTAGATGTAGATTTGGGTGTTAGACTCGTTTGTTTGCCAGCCAGAATCTTCCGGAAAATAGATAGTTTCTGTTGAGGCGTCAGTATAATATTTGTCATCATCCGTAGAAGCCGAACCACTCTCATTAAAATCAACATCGCGGTTATTTTGCGGCTCAAAGTCAAACTTGACAACTGCGGCTGTGTTATTGGCAGGGGTAGTTGACGCTGTTGGATCAAAATAAACCTCACTCGTGTGGCCGCCGTTATCAAAAAACACAGGCAGTGTGTTTGTGATGCTCTCTTGCACCACATCCGCGGTGGTGGTTTTTGGAGTTATCGTCGAAAGCATAACGCCGCTCGCCGCCATAAAGCAGGAGAGCAGTGCAAAGCTTGATAGTTTGAAAATTTGTTTAACTTTGTTCATATCAAACACCTCTTTTGTCAAATTTTGACAAAAACATTTTATCATAGTTTTTCCCAAAAGCAAAATAATTATAATATATAATAAATAAATATATAAAAAAAATATCAATAAAAAAAGCGCTTTAAAATCCTGCGCAAAATGTTAAATTTAAAAAATCAGTCAAAAAACAAACCTCAAAAAATCTCTTTTAAACGCTGAGGCAAAAATGTTTTTTATTTTTTTAAAAAATTAAAAAAAAACAAAAAAAATAAAATAATTTTCAAAAAAATCATGAAAAAATCAAAAAAAAATCGAAAAAAACCTCAAAAAATTTGAAATTTAAATCATTTTAACAAAAAAAATTGTTTTCGAATAGCATATTATTATCATTTTATTTTTATTTTTTTTGGAGGGCAAATGACAATTTCGGTGTGCATGATTGTCAAAGATGAGGAGCTGGTTTTGGCTAGAATTTTGGCGCAGGCGAAAAGGTTCGCCGACGAGATCATCGTTGTTGACACTGGCTCGAAAGACAAAACCGTGCAGATTGCAAAAAGCTTCACATCAAAGGTTTTCGATTTCAAGTGGACGGGGGATTTTAGTGAAGCGCGAAACTATTCGTTTTCGCTCGCTAGCTGCGACTATATCATGTGGCTGGATGCCGACGACTATATCTTGGATGAGGACATCGAAAAAATCAACAAACTCAAAGCCGGCAATATGCAGGCGGACATCTATATGTTCGAATATATTCTAACTCACGAAAGCGACATGACGCCGATCTTCAAATATATGCGCGAAAGGCTGTTCAAGCGCAGCAAAAATTTTCGCTGGAACGATCCTGTGCATGAGGTGATCTGCTTGGAGGGCGACGTCCGCAAGCTTGACATAAAAATCTATCACAAAAAAGAAAAGCCTGCGCCGTCTGGGCGGAATTTGAAGATCTATCGTCGCCTCAAACGCGAGGGCAAGATTTTTTCAGCGCGCTCGCAGTTTTATTTTGCAAGAGAGCTGATGTTCAACGAAAAATACAAGCAAGCAATTGCGCAGTTCAAGCAATTTCTCAGCCGTGATGATGGTTGGGTGGAAAACAAAATTCAGGCTTGCATCGATCTGAGTAGGTGCTACAAGGAGCTTTCGCAGCAAAAGGGCGAGTTTGACAGCCTGGTGCGCTCGTTTGAGTATAGCTCGCCGCGAAGCGAGGTCACATATCGGCTCGGCAACTTCTTTTTGCAGCAAAAACGCTTGGACGAGGCGGAATACTGGTTTTTGCAGGCGCTCGAAAACAATTATATCGTCGACAACGGCGCCTTTATTGAGCGCGATATGCATGACTTTTTGCCGTCGCTTCAACTTTGCTATCTCTATTTTTTAAAAGGCGATCTGCAAAAATCCTATCATTTTCATCAAATGACCAAAAATCTGCGCCCAAATGATCCAATTGTCACAAAAAACGAAAATTTCTTTTTAAATCATTTTGAAAAAATGCGCAAATAAACTAGAATTTTGTTATAAAACATTGTTTTTGGAGGTTTTATGGCAAAGTTTGTGTGTGCCGTTTGCGGATATGTTTATGAGGGCGAATCGCTCCCTGAGGATTTTGTCTGCCCAGTTTGTGGCATCGGAGCCGAGTTTTTTTCGGAAATGAAAAGCGCAGAGCGCGAAGAGACGGTGTTTATCGAGGTCGATGACGACAATCCAAGCATTGCGCGCGACCCTGAAAAATGCGTCTATTGCGGCAACTGCAAGTCGGTTTGCCGGTTCAAACAGGGCGTTTATGGCTATTATGACCTGCAAAAAATCAAGTGCAAGTCAGTCTGTATCGATTGCGGCCAGTGCACGCTAAATTGCCCAAAACTTGCGCTAAATTACAAAAAAGACTATGAAAAACTGCAAAAAATCATAGATTCCAAGCAAAAAACGATAATTTTTCAAACTTCGCCATCCGTTCGTGTGTCGCTGGCTGAGGCGTTTGGCGGCAATGCGGGAGACATCTGCACAGGAAAGCTGGTTGCAATGTTGCGCGCGCTCGGAGCCGACTATGTGCTCGACACCACCTTTGGCGCAGACATGACGGTTATGGAAGAGGCAAACGAGCTCGTTCAAAGGCTCAAAACTGGCAAAAATCTTCCTATCATGACGAGCTGCTGCCCAGCTTGGGTCAAATTTGTTGAAATATTTTATCCAGAGATGATTGGGCATCTCTCCTCCACTCGCAGCCCAATTTCGATGCAAGCGAGCCTTATCAAAACCTATTTTGCAAAAAAAATCAGAAAAAGACCGCAGGATATCGTCAGCGTTGCAGTAACTCCGTGCACCGCCAAAAAGGCTGAGATCAAAAAGTTTGGCGATGTCGACTTTGTCATCCCTGTCAGAGAGCTTGCCGACTGGTTTAAAGAAAGAGGCTTAAATTATCAAGATCTTGCCGAGTCAACCTACGATTCTTTTATGCAAACGGGCAGTGGAGCTGGCGTTATCTTTGGCACCTCTGGCGGCGTGACCGAGGCAGTTTTGCGCACCGCTTACTTTTTGATGACCGGCAAAGATTTGAAAGCACTTGAAATAAAGCCTGTTCGCAATCTCGACGGCTTTGTTGAGGCGGAAATAGAACTTGCCGGCAAAAAACTTTCGCTTGTTTCGGTTTCTGGCACAATAAACGCGCGCAAAATGTTCGATCAAATCAAAAGCGGCAAAAAATATGACATAGTCGAGGTTATGGCGTGCCTTGGAGGCTGCATGGCGGGCGGCGGCCAGCCGATCAATGCCAAACTCTCACACGAGCAAACGCGCAAACAGCGCAGCGAAGCGCTTTACAAACTTGACGAAGAGAGCGCTGTTCGCCATTCTTACAAAAACCCCGATGTTATTGCGGTTTACAAAACCTTTTTGAAGGGTTTTGGCAGTCCACTTTTGCACACGACCTATCAGGACCGAAGCGAAATTTTGGGCGAAAAATTTTAAATTGCTTTTAAAATAATATAAAAAAATAAAGATTTTTTTAAATATTAACGCAAATTTTTATACAAAATCATAGCTATCTCAAAGTTTCTGTCTATGAGCACCGATCGAGCTAGTAAACTAAAAAATAAAACTTTTGCAAAAACTTTAAGGCTAACAAAAAGGAGTTATACTTTAAAAGCATAACTCCTTTTTATCTGGCAAATTATTTTTAAAACTCGAACCACAAGAAACTTAGCCGCTTCAGCCAGTTTCCGAGCTAACTGTCCTGCGCTTCAATGCAACATTCAATTTTCTTCGATTTCGTCCTGTTCTGTTTCTGTCTTAGTTTCAGGCTTCTTTGGCTTTTCGCTTTCAATTCCTACGATCTTGTCGGCAAACTTTCCAACAACAGGTGCGTCCTTTTTCAAACAGAAGAAAACCAAAATGGTGACAGCCAGCGCAAATACGGCAACAGCCAAGATGATTTGGATGATGAAGTATGCTGCGGTTGCTGCTGCGTCTCCTGCCATCGAAAGAATTATGGTGAACAAAAAGTCTAAAAATATTTTAAGACCGCCAAACGCAACAACAACGATATACGGCTGCAAAGTTTTGGAGGCAAGCTTTTTGTCCTTGACGCCGTAGGCCGCGATCAAAATTGGAGCGATCCCAACCGCCAGTGCAAAAACGGTGTTGATGACTGGCAAAGATATGTTTGGCACCATCAAAATCAAAACTGCTAAAAATGAAAGCGAAACAAGTGAGATAGACAAACTTTTATTTTTCATGATTTACTCCTTGTATATATTCTATCACAAAAAGCAAAAAAATGTCAATAGTTTGAAGCTGATATTTTCAATTTATTTGCGTTTTTAGAAAAGCTGGAAAAAACTTTTGTTTTTTTAAAAAACAATAATTTAATAAAAATAGGCCAAAAATTAAAAAAAATTAAAGAAAATAGTTAAAAAAAGAAAAATTATTAAAAAACAAAAAAATCTAAAAATGATTTTCACTTTTATTTTTATATATGTTATAATAAACCAAAGAGGTTTTTATGAGAACGATCTACAAGTATTACAAAGAAAGGTTGATAGAGATCAGCGGCAGAAACCGCAGCCTTTATTCAAAAAAAATCAGCAAAAAGTTTTCTTTTGACATCGGCTCAATCATTGCAAACGACAAAGAGCAGCTTCAAGAGCTTTTGGATTTTGTTTGGAAGGGCAAGCGCCGCGGATTCACCCTCATCGACAAAGAAATGAAAGACAAGCTGTTTGTCAATCTGGGAGGAGACAAAAAACTCAAAGCGACCTTTGCCGATCAAACAGGCATGTCTGTGGAAGAAAAACGCTTAGACAATCTCAAACGCGAGCGTCAAAAGCGCGAAGAGACAAAAAAACTGCTGCTTGGTCAAGTTTCGGCGCTCAAAACGCTTAAAAGAGAAATCGAGGAGTTTGCAAAAGAGACCGGAAGATATGAGATGTTTGTCGGCTATCCGTTTGTCACAGGGTATATTTCTTCCGACCTGCAAATCAAGGCGCCGCTCATACTCTTTCCCGTCACGATCAATGTCGAAAACGACCAAACGGTTTCGCTGGAAGTTAAGCCTGACGAATCGGTGCAGCTCAACAAGGTGCTGCTGCTTGCCTATGCCAAGGCGCGCAAACTCAATATCGACGGGCTGATCATGGAGTTTGACAACCTCATGGACTATCGCTTGAAAAGCATAGATGATGTGATCAAGTATCTCGCGGGATTTGACATCAAAATCAAATATCAGCCTTCCGACAAAGGGCTTGTGGCGTTTGACAGCATTCGCGAGCCTGCGCGCGGCGACAGTTTGAAAGTTGTGCCAGCGTGCGTGATAGGAAGGTTTCCGCTTGCCAACTCGATTTACAACGATTACACTTTGCTCGACAAAAGAAGACTTTCAAGCGACGCGATCGACGAACTGCTAGAAAGCAGGCCTAGCAAGAAAATCAAAAAACCAAACACCCAGCTTTACACGATAAACGACCTCGACTACGCTCAGGAAAACGCAATCACAAAGCTCAACAAATTTGGAAATATGGTGATTTACGGCCCGCCAGGAACAGGAAAGAGCCAGACGATCGTTAACATCATTTCCGACGCGCTTTGCAAAGATAAAAAAGTGCTCGTCGTTTCACAAAAAAAGGCGGCGCTTGATGTTGTGTTCAACAGATTACGCGAACTGAACTCCAAGTGTATGTTCATAATTGACGCAGAAAAAAACAAGGTCGCTTTTTATGAAAGATGCAAACAGATGCACAACGAGATCATCGACGGCTACAAATCGCAAGGAGACTTTCAAGAGACCTTTGACGCGATACAAAAAAACATCGACAGTGAAACGGCGGAGCTGGAACGAATCAGCGAAGTTTTGTTTTCAAAAACTCCGTTCGGCCTGACGCTGCAACAGCTCTATTCCAACTCGGCTCGAATAGGGAAAAACAGCGCCGACTATGAAATTTACAAAAAATTGATAAAAAACAAGGAGCTCATGAAGCTTGACTTCAACGATTTTTATCAAGCCACAAGAGTGATTTCCGAAAAGAACAAGTGCGACCTATATTATAAGTATATGCACATGAAAAAGGCAAATCCGCTGATCGACCACATCAACAGCAACCTTGAAATTCATGTGGTCAACCAGATAAAAACCTTTTTGAACAACCTCTTGAACAAAAATATAGTGCCGTTCGACAGCACTCGCTATCCGCATTCGCGCCAGCTCATGGCATATTTGCTCGAAAACAATTTGCCAGACAACACCGACATAAAGCCTCTGGTGCAAATGATCAGCAAGGTTTGCTATCCAAAATTGCACAAAAATTTGAACATTTCAAAGGTTATTTTTCCGCTTTATCCTTATTTCAAGGCCAAAACCAATCAAATCGAACGCGAGCTTGAAGAAAACTTTTCACAAGCGATGGTCGACATCCGCAACTATGTGGGAAACTATAAACTTTTAGAAAAGGTGCTTGACCGCAAAGGATATGTTATGACGGTGGACAACATCCTAAATGGCAATCACGCCTTTTTGCGACTGCTGCTTAATGCGCTGAACGACTACATAGAGATAAGAGATGTCGTTGTGGCGCTCAAATCGTCATCGAATCATGAAAATGCTATTCTCGATTTTGCCTACGAAAGCAGCAAAAGCTTGAAAAATTTTAAGGAAATCGTCGAAAAGCTGCTCGAAATCCGAATTTATCACGAAGCGGTGACCTATGAGGAAAAATACAAGCAAGACCTATCCAAAATCATCGACTTTGAAAATATCAGAAACCGCATATTGTCTTTGAAAAATGAGGAAAAATCGATTGCAACGATGATCTGCCTCGACAAATTCAAAGAAGAGTATCAAAACTATTACTACTCAAATCCGGAAAATAAAAACTATCTATATCAAATCACCAAGCAGCAGTCACTTATGCCGATCCGCAAAATGATGGACACATATGGAGACTTTCTGCTCAAACTCTTCCCATGCTGGCTGCTTTCGCCGGAAAGCGTTTCCAACATCTTTCCGCTCGAGAAAAACCTGTTTGACATCGTGCTTTTCGACGAGGCGTCGCAGGTCTTTATCGAAAACACTCTGCCGTCGATTTATCGAGGTAAGTTTATCGTTGTGGCAGGTGACAACAAACAGCTTCGTCCGACTTCGACATTCATGAAGCGCTATATGGGCAACGACTCGGAGGACGAACTGGATCTTTCCACGCAGGCGGCGCTGGAAGTTGAAAGTTTGCTGGATCTTGCTACCTCGCGATATCACAGCACCAATCTGACGTATCACTATCGCAGTCGAAATGAGGAGCTCATAAACTTTTCTAATTACGCCTTTTATGACGGCAAATTGCAGATTGCGCCGAACACCAGCAAAAATATAGGCAAAAAACCTATCGAAAGAATCAAAGTCAGCGGTTCATGGATAGGCAGAAAAAATCAGGAGGAGGCAAACGCTGTCGTTTCGCTGCTCAAAAAGCTGATAAAAAACAAGCGCAACAAGCTGTCTATCGGAATAATAACTTTCAACACAGAGCAGGAGGCAGCGATCGAAGATGCGATCGACAAAGAATGCCAAAAGGATTCTGCGTTCCGCGACGCATATGTTCGCGAGCAAAACCGAGTTCAAAAAGGCGAGGACGAAAGCATATTCGTGAAAAACTTGGAAAATGTTCAGGGCGACGAACGCGACATCATCATTTTCAGCACTGGCTATGCACGAAACGAATTTGGCAGGGTCGTGGCACACTTTGGACCTCTCTCGATTGAGGGCGGCGAAAACAGATTGAACGTTGCCATAACGCGCGCCAAGGAAAAGATCTATGTTGTCACAAGCATCGAGCCAGAAGAGTTGCAGGTGGAGGGAACCAAAAATGCAGGGCCTAAGATCTTCAAAAAATATCTTCAATATGTCCGCGCTGTCTCCGCTGGGAAAAAGAAGGAGATTTCTTACATCCTCGACTCATTCAAACCTGTGCTTGAAAACAAAACCGAAATCAAGCTCAATCAGTTTGAGGGCGAAATAAAGAGCGAGCTCGAAAAGCTTGGCTACACCGTTGAAACCAACTTAGGCAACACGAACTACAAACTTTCGCTCGCCGTTTATGACAAAAAACTCGACAAATATCTGCTGGGAATTGAGTGCGATTATGCCGCATATCAAAGCAGCGACTCCGTGCTTGAACGCGATGTCTATCGCAACAAATTTCTGCAGTCGCGCGGTTGGAAGATTATGCGAGTGTGGAGCCGAGATTGGTGGCTGAACAAAAATAAGGTGATATCAAACATCGTCAAGCAGATAGAAAATAGCCGCAAAAAAATCGAAAAATAACAAAAAAATGCACAAAAAATGTGCATTTTTTTGTTAAATAATCAAAGTTTAATAAATTGCCGAATTTGTTTGCTCAAAAATTCTCTCAGTTTAGTTTGTTAAAACACTTGTAAAACGAACCGCTTTGTGCTAAAATAATAAGGTCTTGGAGACGTATCGAAGTGGTCGCAACGAGCTTGACTCGAAATCAAGTTGTCGGTTTAACCCGGCACGTGGGTTCGAATCCCACCGTCTCCGCCAAAGCGCAGCCGGTGTGATTTGAGCCTGTCGGCTCCTGTCAAATTGTCATTTGACCGAACCCACGCCGTGGCTGCAACCGAGCAGGCGAGCGTGCGTGGTTGGCTTGCTCGTCTGCCCGAAAGCGAGCTTTCCGCCGAGCAAGAGCGCATCCCACCGTCTCCGCCACAGCAAAAAACTGCACTTTTGACTTGTTTTGGGCAAAGCCCAAAAGCTACGTTTTGCGTTTGTTTTTTGCTTATTTCGCAAAAATCGCGACAAGCGCGATTATTTGCGAGGGCAATGAAAGCAGTGCTGCCGAAGAAACGAAAATGGTGTGATTAAAAAAACTTCGTTTTTTTTGCGAACGATTGTTCGCCGAACCCACGCCGTGGCTGCAACCGAGCAGGTGAGCGTGCGTGGTCGCTTGACAGGTTTACAACAATATCTTATTTGAAGAACACACAATGGAAAAATTTTATTGTATAGTTTTATTGAGAACGTTTTGGTTTATATTTTTATATGTTAAAATATTTATAATGGAGATAATATGGAAAGTTTAAATAATTTAGAAGATGTAGAAAAATACAAAAACTTTGGAGTTCTTACTCAGCCTTTTTTGACAAAAGAGTTTTTGCATGAAAAGATTTTAATAGATTTAAAACACAAACAAAAAGATGAAAACTCTGACTATTATTTGGAGAGTTTGTTTTTGTGGATCAATGCAAACGTAACTTATTCAAAAGATGAGAAAATACAAAAACAAAAATTTATGCGCACAGCAAAGGAAATATGGGAAAGTAAACAGACGAGTGGATGCACGGACTATGCACTTTTGTTTGCTACATTTGCTAGAACATTGGGAATTCCTACCACTTATTTACATACTGCGGAATATAGTTGGTTTCAAGAGTTGAAGAACAAAGGAAACACGTTGTTCCATTCCGGACACAGTTTTTGCGAGTGTTACTTTAATGGCCGGTGGATTTTGGTTGATCCTACAAGTAGGCGCATTCAAGAAAAATATGAAGTGAACAAAATAATCCTGACATATTCAATTTGTGGGCATAACGTTTACATTCCTTATTTTAGAGATTTAGATTTAGGAAAGAAATTAACAATAAAAGAGCATAACAAAATGATGGATGAATTTTGTAAAGAATTGGAAGTCTAGTTGCTATAATCAGAATTTAACAATTTCGGATTTAATCATAATTTTTAATTATTAAACATTAAAAAATATATTAAAACTTAATATCTATTAAGCAAAAAGTTTGCTTTCCGTTGCAGTTTAACTATAAGTAAATGACATTATTTATTTGCTTTTATATAATATAAAAATGTTATAATTGTAAAAATTAGATAACGTGTGAAAACTTCTGTGATTTTGTTGGGTTATATAAAATTATATAGTGCGAAAAACGTAAAAATAAATAATAAAATGATAAAGGAAATTTATGAATACAAATTTTGAATTTCTACAATTTGAGGAATATGTATTATTAAATCCAGAAATTTGCAAATTATATCTTAAAGATTTGGAGTGTAAACATATAGCAGACGATTCTCCCAAAAATAAAATATGGCTTGAGCTTGCAAAAAAAGTTGGTTATGAATGGGCAATTTTCGGTTCGCACCGTAAAATGCAAGAAGAAATGCGTTTAAATTTTGAAATAAATAGAATTATTGAAATGAGTAGATCTCAAACAATAAGACCTATAAGAATTGTCAAGACTTCAAACAATAAGTATTTTGTTGATAACACTCACTGGTCACTAGCTATGCTTATGTCAAAAGGTAAAAATGTTAAGTTGACAGAAGTTCCTTTTTATGTGGTAGATTTTACACATGAAAATCCAAAACTTGTTGATGTGAAAAACAGTGTGATTGATAATGAAAAAAACAAATTAAATGCAATAAATTCTGCATATGATATAGAAAAAAGAATTAGGCTTGGGTGGCGTCCTCAAAAATATACTTATTTGCTTGAAAATTTGTATAACGAATTAAATTTAGACAAATATTTAAAATAGTTGAGTTTTAAAAAGGAGATAGATATGTTAAACATAAAGTTTACAACAGACGAAGATATTATGGCTAGAATGATGATATCAAACAACAATATGCCTGTAGATTTTGCAAATTATTTATGGTATAAATACAAACCTTCTTACATGCATTTGCAGAGAGATTTTAGATCAAATGAAATTGACGAAAATATTATCTTGGAATTAAAGAAACAAGAATTTTTTAAGAATTATTGTGATGAGGCTAAAAAAAATTTACTAAGAATAGAAAAAATTTGGAAGAAAAACAATGATAAAATAAATTTATTTTTAAATAGCGTTTTTAAAAAAGAATTTGTATTGAATACAACAGCTATTATTGTGACCCCAGCTTTGTGTTATGGAATGAATATTGGTAATAATGAATTTGTTTGGGGGCACAAAAAAGGTTTAACTGACAAGAATTATGATCTTGTTTATTTAGTTCATGAGTCATTGCATTCTTATTTTAAAAACAGCGAGATAACACACGCAATAATAGAAAACATATCTGATATAGAATTAGCTAAATTTTTAAACAATGCTAAAAGTGGATATACTTGCCATGGTAATTTAAAAAAAATGCATGTTAAAATTCAACCGTTTTGGAACATTTATTTGAATAAAACAAAAGAAGAAATTGAAAAAGAAAAAGAATTTGATAGCATTTATTATGATCAAAATCATTTTTCAAAATATCAAACTCAAATAAAAAACATGAATATAGATGATTTTATTGAATTTATTGACAAAACAAGTTTGGATGACTTAATTGAAGTAAAAAGTGCGTATATGATTTGTTCAAAATAAATTTATGGTTCGTTTTGGTTTTAAAAGGTTTGTCAAATAAGTTGTAATTCCTGTCAAATTGTCATTTGACCGAACCCACGTTTTGTGGCTACGACCGAACCAAGAGGCGTGCGTGGTCGCTTGACAGACTCTACGAGAACAAGTTCTGCGTCTGTCAAGAGCGCATCCCACCGTCTCCGCCATATAGCAAAAAACTGCACTTTTGACTTGTTTTGGGCAAAGCCCAAAAGCTGCGTTTTGCGTTTGTTTTTTGCTTGTTTCGCAAAAATCGCGATAAGCGCGATTGTTTGCGAGGGCAATGAAAGCAGTGCTGCCGAAGAAACGAAAATGGTGTGATTAAAAAAACTGCCGTTACATGCTAAAACTTTTATCATTGCTTATGATTGAGGTGAAAGGTGAAATTTTTTATTAGTGATTTGCATTTTGGTAGTGATGATACGATTAAGTTCGATAATCGTCCTTTTAAAAACTCAAGGAATTTTATTGCTTTTTCAATAAAAGAATGGAACAAAATGGCGAAGGTTGATGATGTTATTTATGTGATAGGAGATTTTGTTGACTGTCATGGCAATGCAGATAAAAATTGCTTGAGAAATTTATCAATAGTCAAAAAAATTAGAGCAAAGGTTGTTCTGATATTGGGCAACAACGAAAAGAGGATAATTAAATATTTTTTTAATGATGATTTTGACAAGTTTAGAGCTTACTGTTTAAATTTAGGTTTTCAAGATATAAAATTAAGTGATATTATTGAAATAAATGGCAGCAAATTTTTCTTGGTTCACAAACCTAAGGATTATAATCCAAATATGCTAAATCTTTTTGGGCATAGTCACAAAGCAATGGGTATATATAAATCGTTCGGGTTTAATATTGGGTGCGATTTGAATAACTACAGGCTATATAGTGAAAATGATATATCAAATTTGTTGATTAAAAAAAATAAATATTGGGATAAGGATGAGAATTTAAAATTAATTTAATACATTGTCCGCTCGCAGCGACCACTTTCAACATATTTTGGGCAAAAGCTTTTAATATTCAATCTTAAAGTAATCCAGCCATGTTTTGTATTTATCTTGGCACGACAAGCAGGTTTCTATCAGGAAGCCCTTTTCATCATCCCACTCTTTAAGTCCACGATAGTAGTAGAGTTTGTGCTTTTCGTCGATAATAAAAGGAACTATATTGTTTGCCAAACATTCTTTGAACATGACCAAACGACCAATTCGACCATTCCCGTCTTGAAATGGGTGTATTTTTTCAAAATTTTTATTAAATTCTACTATATTTTCAAAGGTTTTATGTTCTATCGAGTTGTAAGCGGTTAAAAGTTTCTTCATTTCAGCTTTTACATTTTCTGGCTGACATGTCTCTTCGCCCCCAACTTCGTTTGGCAATTTTTTATATTTTCCAATAAGAAGAATAATCATCCAGCCGATTTTAATTTTTGTCGCTTCGCGCGCAGCGACCGCTTTGGGCTAGCTTGCTAGAAAAAACTTGGATGCAAAAAAGGAGTATCCAAACCTCGACTATCATTTGGCGTTTTTTGCCGGAGGCCTGCAAGCGATTTGCAAGGTCTGGATCCGAACCGGACTGCAAGAAACCCCTCGCAAAATGGCAGAGCTGCTAGAAAAAGAATACAAACAAAAAAGAAAATATTTTGCATAAATCTAAAGCAAATAGCCCGTTAGAGGGTTTTTTATTCCAATTATAAGCAGAGCTTAGTATACACATAAGCGGAGCTTGGTATACACATAAGCAGAGCTTGGTATACACAAAAGCAAAGCTTGGTAAACAAAAGCAAAGCTTGGTATGCACAAAAGCGGAGCTTGGTATACACATAAGCAAAGCTTGGTATACACATAAGCAAAGCTTGGTATGCACATAAGCGGAGCTTGGTATACACAAAAGCGGAGCTTGGTATACACATAAGCAGAGCTTGGTAAACATAAGCAGAGCTTGGTATACACAAAAGCAAAGCTTGGTTAAGGTTGGAGGCTGTTTAAGGTTTTTTCTGCGCTAAAAAGCTGATTGTTAGCGCAAAAAAAAACCGACCAGATTTAGTCGGTTTTTGTAACTTCTTTTGTGTTGCTTCTTTATCCTTGTCCTGCAGTGCTTGGATCGATAACAACGTTGCTGCCGGCAGGATCAACAAATGCTTGAATAATCAGAGGCAAAAGCTCATTGAAGAACACAACCAGCAATATCGTCACAGCAACTGCAATGATAACCGTGATCAAACGCTTTTTGGCTTCGTCACGCTTTGACTGGTCATCTGCACGAGCGAGGTTGATACCAAGCACGATAGCGTAAATCGCACCTGCAGCAGCAGCTACCGCCATGATGGCATAAAGGAGAGGGTAGAGAACTTCAAAAAGTTTTGGTAACCAGTCGTATTGTTCAAGCCCTTCTTGGGTCCAAAAGTCACTACTCCATCCACCTAAAAGCGAAATAATATTCCTCATAAGAAAACCTCCGTCGCGCAGAAAAAACCTTAAACAGCCTCCAACTTTCACCAAGCTTTGCTTTTGTTTACCAAGCTCCGCTTTTGTGTATACTAAGCTCCGCTTATAATTGGAAGGCATGGCTGGCTTAACGCGCATATTTGATTTTAATATTTGTAAAAAAGAAATTTATATTCAAATCTTTTTTACATGACAATATTAGCATAAAAAATTTTTTA
Source organism: uncultured Clostridia bacterium (assembly GCA_944372435.1). Taxonomy (GTDB): domain Bacteria; phylum Bacillota; class Clostridia; order Christensenellales; family UBA1242; genus Caccovivens. Next base: position 16,974 of record CALVZD010000008.1, read on the forward strand.
TACCAAACGATTTTACATATTTTTCTAAAAAAAAATAAAAAAATTTTTTTTAATAAATATTTTATTTTTTTCGTCTTTTATTTTTAAGAAGCAGAAAATATTTTTTTGTGTTGTTTGAAACAAAAAAAATCTCAAAATATGTTTGAGATTTTTGATTTTTAAATGATTTTAAAGCGTTTTGCTTTAATTTTTAACAAATTATTAAAAATTGTCAGAAAAAATTGTTAAATCTTAAAAAAGTCGTCCGGAGCACTGACCAGGGCAGGTGTTTGCGCAGCCACAGAGGTTGGAACCGTTTGACAGGGCAAGCAAAAGCAGCAGCAAGAAGTTGGTGTTGGTGTTCAGGTTTGTGTCGGTTGCGTTTGCAAAGATTGACAGCAGCAAAACCAGCAAAATGTCTTGTGAATTCATTGACCCCTCCTTTCAACAATTTTTAATTTAAAAGGGCAAAAAAAGTCAAAATACTGTTTTGCCTTTTCCTCTTTGGCAAGATAAAATAAAGCGAAGATTGCGTTTACGGTGTTTATATATGCCGCAAAAGCTCAAAGTGTCACTTTAAAAGGAGAAGCATGGAAAAATATCTGCTGCTTTCAGAGCGGAGAAAAAGCGAAATTTTGTCGTTCTTGCCAAGTGACTTGGATGTCGCTCGCCTTGCTTGCTATTTTCAAAATTTTTCCGATTTTACGCGTTTGAAGATCATCTCCTGCCTGTCGCTTTGTGATATGTGTGTAGGCGACATTTCGACGCTGCTTGGCATAAATCAAACCACGGTTTCGCACCAACTTAAAATATTAAAAGACCAAGGGCTGGTTTCATATCGCAGAGACGGAAAGATCCTGCTTTATTCGCTCACAGAAAAATCGGTCAGCGATGTGATGATGTATGCCGTCGAGTATCTATGATCTATTGACTTTTGGCGCCGATTTTGCTAAAATCATATATATGACAGATTTCAAAATCCCAAAGGGGTATATCAAACTTAAAGAAAAGTATGAGCTTTCAAACGATCAAAATTTGAAGTTCGAGTTTAACGCGCTCTCTCCGCAGGGCACCGTGATTTCGGTTTTTTTGGCAAAGGAAAAGCTTGACACCTATGACCGCATGATTCGCGACTATGGCAGCGTCACTCAAAACCTTGAAATGAAAAAGAAGTTTTCCTTAAAAATCGGCGAAAAACAGGCGTATATATATATAATAGGAAAGGACAGCTTTCTCGCGCAGGCTTTTTTTGAGGTTAGAGGACAGCTTTTCAGCTTTCTCACTTCGATCGAAAAATTTGAGCGCGACTATCAAACGCTCAAAGCATCCAGCCCAGCTTTTTTGGCACTGGTCAACTTTTTGAGGGCGCTGAGATGAAAAAGCTTTTGCTCCATTCTTGCTGCGGTCCGTGCTCAACTCATGTGATCAAGGCGCTTTCTGGCAAATATGATCTGACAATATTCTATTTTAATCCCAACATTTTTCCCTTTGAGGAGTATCAAAAACGCTTGGGCGAGCAGAAAAGATATGCTAAAATTAAAGGTATTCGAGTGATCGAAGGCGAATATGATGAAGAGGGCTTTTTGGCAGCCGCAAAAGGCCTGGAACAAGAAAAAGAGGGCGGAGGCCGCTGCAAGCTTTGCTTTCAAATACGTTTGCAAAAAACCGCACAGCTTGCAAAGCAGCAGGGCTTTGACCTTTTTGCGACAACGCTCTCTGTCAGCCCACACAAAAACACAATCATGATCAACGAGGTTGGCTCTCAAATAGCCAAAAGCGAAAACATCGAGTTTTTGCCGGAAAACTTCAAAAAACAGGATGGCTATCTTGACAGCGTTCGGCTGTCGAAAGAGTTCGGCCTTTACAGACAGGATTACTGCGGTTGCAGATTTTCAAAAAAGGAGCGAGATGTTCGGCACGAAATCCAGAAAAGAAAAGAGGGGTGAGGAGTTCATCGAAAGGAGCGTCAGAAAATATCCACGCGTGCTCTTTTGGATTTTTCTCGTCTATTTTTTACTCTTCGCGTCTTATATGATCTGGTATTTTTATTTCATCTCCACCTACACGCTTTCAAGCGTCGACGGGATCAGTATGCAAAACACCCTCAACACCGAAGCCGACGGTTCAAACGATTGCTACGATTGGGTGTATGTCAACAACAACAAGCAGCCTGAGCGTTTCGACATCGTCACAATTTCGGCGCAGCAGCTTGTTGACGGAGAGCTCACTGATGTTTCTCTGATCAAAAGAGTTATTGCGCTTGAAGGCGACCTTGTCACAATCAAAAAAGCAGAGGACGGATATTTTCATGTCTATGTTCAAAGGCAGGGCGAGCTTGCGCCAACAAGGCTGGATGAGGATTATGTCAAAAGCTATCAGGAGTGGACTGAGGGCGGGTCGTTTTCCTCCACCGTCGTAGATGCCTCAGAGGGTTCTGTCGTCACCTATGAAAGAACGTTCTATCAAACCTTTTTGTCCAGCAAAGACGAAAATGTCATCAAAATCGGCGACACATGGTTCTATCAAGTGCCTGAAAACTCGGTGTTCTATCTTGGCGACAACCGAGCCTTTTCTTCTGACAGTCGTGTGCGAGGGGTCGCCAGCCTTGATGATGTTGAAGGGGTTGCCGAAATAATTTTGAAAGACGCCCAGATTGCAACCGATGCGCAGCTGCTTTGGATCAAAACCTCTTCGATTTGCGGATATTATTGGAACGAAATCGAAAATGCCTTTGCAAGATAGAAAAATGCCTCAAAATGGGGCATTTTTTTGTTAAATAGGTTTATTTTCTTGCAAAAAAGGTCAAAATCGTTTTGTTTAAAAGCCATTTTGTGTTAGACTTTTGTTAGCATTAAAGATGCAAAAATAAAAAAAGGGAGATCATTATGAACAAATCTGAATTTATCAAAGCTTTTGCTGAAAAGGCAAATTTCACCCAAAAGGATGCAGGAATTGCTTTTGAAGCTATGGTGGCAACAATTGTTGACACACTCAAAAAGGGAGACAAAATCGCGATCGCAGGCTTTGGCACCTATGAGCTTAAAAAGAAACCTGCTCGCACTGGAATCAACCCTATGACAAAGCAAAAAGTGAAAATCGCTGCGTCAAAGGTTCCTGCTTTCAAATTCGGAAACAGTTTCAAAGCTATTTTTAACTAAAAAAAACCGCTCTTGCAGCGGTTTTTTTATCGCCAATCTTGGGGGAAGTCGATGATGACATAGCCCTGAGGATATTGGCAGAGGGGGCAGGTTTTCCAGGCATCCTTTTTTGTTTCACGATAGCCGCAATTTGAGCACTCAAACTCAATGGCGGACTGACATTTGTAGAGCGACTTTTTCTTGTAGCGCTCAGCGAGAAACGAAAGCTTTTGCGAGTGCACCTTTTCCACCTCAGCCACCTGCAAAAAGGTTTTGGCGATATCTGCAAACCCCTCATCCTTGGCGATTTTTGCAAAGGCAGGGTAGATGTTTTCCGCCTCAGACTGCTCGATCTCCGCCGCTGTGAAAAGCGACGAGGCGATCTCTGACTGCTTAAACGGAAAGCCTGCCTCAATGTTAACATTGCCGTTTGAGCTTTGCGGCAGGTTGTCGATCATGTGCTGATAGAACATCTTTGCGTGCGCCATCTCGTTTTTTGCCAGCATCTTCAAAATCGTCGAGATATAGTTCAGCTGATTTTGCTTTGCATCCTTTGCGATAAATTGATACTTTGCGCCGTCCTGACACTCAGCGGCAAACGCTCTTGCCAGGTTTTGCCTTGTCACGCTGTCTTTAAACTCCATATTTTCCTCCTCTCGGTGATTATATCCAACTATTTATCCTTTCAAACATTTGCATTTTTTTGCCGTTTCGTGCTAAACTCTTTCTAGCAAAAGCTTTGCAAGGAGAAGGTTATGGAAAACAACCAAAACGAAACGATAAAATATCACTATGATATGCTGAGAGACAATTTTTCGGCGGTCATCAAAAAGATGGATCGCGAACTTGCGTATTTCAGAATTTATTTCAAAAGGCGCACGAAAACGGTTGAAGTCATATACGACACGCCAACCAACCTGCTTTCCAGCGCAGGAATCGTGCTCAGCAAAGAGTTTCGCGACGGCAAAAGCTTTTTCAAGGTCAAAAAGATCTCCTATCTTCCAACCGAACTCCGCAAGCCTAACCGAAAGTTTTACAACGCCGAATGTGGCAGCCGCGAAACGCCAAAGGATTATCCAATCCAGATCGCCTCGGCGATAAACAACGCCTTTTCAAACATATTCACAATCGACCTTGTCGAGGTGGTAAAGCAGACGACGGCTATTTTTGAAATCAAAATCAAAAGCGAGGTTTACAGCCTGACAAGCGGCGGAGGCATGAAAGGCGAGGTCAGCTTTGAAAAGATAACCTACAAGGATATGCAGTCGGGCAGAAAAGTCAAGAGAAAGGGCGTGACAGTGTCGCTGCCAGATGACCCAGCCTTTGAAAAGGAGACCGCCGAGGTTTTGGACGCAATCGAGCGCAAGTGCAAAGAGCTTTTCTTTTACAAAGAAAGCCGCTTCGAAATCGCGCAAAGGTTGCTTAGGCCAAAAAAGAGCAACGAGCCAAAGCTCTCTCGAAGAGAGATCAGAGAGCTGCAAAAAAGGCAACAAGCCGAGGAAACCGCAAGCGAGGGCTAAAATTTTTAGGCAAAAACTTTGAATTAAAACGAGGCAAAACGCCTCGTTTTTTTGCGCCTGCCTGTCCTTTTTTATCTAAATTTAGCATATACATATCCGTGTGAAATCCAAAAAAAATCTTTTGCCTTTCAAAAATAAGCTCTTCTATGGTGTGGGCGGGCTTGGCTACAACTCCATGTCACAGACCATGGGGTCTTTTTTGATGTTCTTTTGCACCTCAATCATGGGGCTTTCAGGCACGCTCGTCGGGCTGGCTATCGGCATAGCTTCGCTTTGGGACGGCGTCAGCGATCCGCTTGTCGGGCACATCTCCGACCGCTCTCGACCGGGGTTTTTCGGCAAAAGACTCAAATTTATGCTTTTTGCGGTGTTCGCGATTGCCGCGTGCAACCTTGCGCTTTGGAGCATGCCAAAAACCAGCCAACTTGGCATGTTCGTCTGGCTGCTCGTGTTTTTGCTGCTGCTTGAAACCGCCAACACTTTTTGGTCGACGCCTTTTTCTGCGCTCGCGCTCGACATCGCGCCTGACTACAACGAGCAGTCCAAAATCCAGTCCTACAAAACTTTTTTCAATGTCATAGGGATGATTTTGCCAAGTTTATTGATGTTTTGGATCATGCCATCCTTGACTTTGGGCACCGATGCAGCCGACGCAAGCCAGGGCGGCTTTGTCACGATTGCGCTTTTAAACGGCGCTATGGTCATCTTTTTTGGGCTTGTCGCAATTTTTGGAAATCTGCGCCGCGTGCGACACAAGGTCCGCTATGGCCAGGCGCCAAAAAAGGAAAAGCACGCCGTCAAAAATCTGATGATAGGCTATTTTGATGTGTTCAAAAAGCCGAGCTTTGCCTGCCTGATTTTGGGATATTCGATTGCACAAATCGCATCCTCCTTTCTCACTTCGGTGGGGATGCACCTTTTCACCTATTGCTATCACTTTTCAACCGCAAAAATTTCGATTTTGCTCATCGTGCTGTTTGCTGGCGCGATTTTGTCGCAGCCGGTTTGGGTGGGGCTTGCAAAACGCATAGACAAAAAGGGCGCGCTCATTTCGGCGCTTTCACTGCTGCTGCTTGGGATAGGTTTCACGCTGATTTCGTTTTTGTTTAGGCAATATCTTCCTGTTGGCACTCTCTTTGTTTTCGTCATAGTCTGCATCGGCGTCTGCGGATTTGGGCTTGGCGCGATGTATTCGTTGCCGATTTCGATGTATGCCGATGTTGTCACGCTCGAACAGTATCAAACTGGCGTCAACAGGTCGGGTGCATTTCTTGGATATTATTCCTTCACCTACAACCTTTCAAATTCGATTTCGATGCTATTCATCGGGATTTTGCTGGATGCGATAAAGTTTGATCCGTCCGAGCCGATCCAAGCGATGAGCGTGCAAAATGGGCTTGGCACCATCGTCTTTTGTGGCTGTTCGGTCGCACTCGCCTTGGCGATCTTGCTGTTTTCGCGCTACAAAGTCAAAAGGGCGGATGTTTTGAAGGCGCAGCTAAAACTCGGAAAAGAATAAGGTGAATTTTTTTCTCCTCAAAAGCCAAACTAAAAGGGGAGGAAATCATGAAAATCACTCAAACAGCTCTTTTTTCACTTGTTTTGGCAGCTGTTCTCACGGCGTCTGGCTGTGGAACACAGCTTTCATATGGCAGAGTCGAGCGAGACAGCGCTATGACAGGCGGAAGCTTGACCTTTGTCTATGACGAGCAAACTCACACTGCCACTTTTGGCGGAGAGGGTGAGGTTGTGGCGTATTATCCAGCAGATGAAGCGCTGGGCAGGGCGGCAGGCAATCGAGTTGGCGTCAAAATTTATGCGCCGAGCGAGATTTCGGACTACTCCAAAGCCAAGCTTGAATTTGAGGGCGCTCAGTTTACGGCGGGCAGTTTTATGAGCAAGGTCTATGATCAAACGCAAAACTATTTTGTGCTCACACCTCTTGTCAGCAAAAATGTCACCGAGTTCAAGCTTTCCGTCACATGGATGCAGGATAGTGCAGCGCAACAATACATAATCAAAATTGCAGACGGAACAAAATTTGCCTCGGCCTCTTAAAATCGTTTCTAAATATTTTCCATATATGATAAAATGTATCTATGGAAAATGAAGTTATCAAAGAGGAAAAAGCAAAGTCCACTAAAAAAAAGTTCGACAAAAATGAGTTTTTCAGAGTGCTCAAATTTGTCGGCTTTTCGATCTCTGCTGGCGTAATTCAAATTGCGTCATTCGAAATTTTGTATCATGCGATCAATTGGCTGTGGTGGCCAAGTTATCTTATTTCGATCATATTGTCTGTGATCTGGAATTTCACTTTCAACCGAAAGTTCACCTTTCAGTCGGCAAACAACGTCTATGTCGCAATGGGCTGGACGCTGCTTTACTATGTCGCGTTCATTCCAGTTTCAGTTTTTGGCGGCGACGCACTTGAAAATATCGGCTGGCACGGAACGCTGGTCACCGTTCTCATGATGCTGCTCAATTTTGTCACTGAATTTGCATGGCAAAGATATTTTGTGTTTAGAAAATCAATCAACACTAAGCCACTTTCAAAAACTGTCAATATGAAACTCCAAGGCGAGCCTTTTCAAAAAATCGCGAGTGGGCACAAAAAAGTGGAGATGCGGCTTTTTGACGACAAGCGCAAAGGTCTTCGAGTTGGCGACAAAATAGTTTTCACAAACGAGGCCGACGAAACTCAAAAACTCAAAACCAAGATCACCAAACTCAACAAGTTTGCCTCTTTTGACGAGCTTTATGACTTTTACAAAGACAAAACGCTTCTCGGCTATGCGGAGGGCGAAGAGGCATCGCCAAAGGATATGGAAAAATATTATCCACCTGAAAAGCAAAAAGACGGCGTTCTTGCAATTGAAATCGAGCTCGTTTCAAAACATTCAAATGGCGAGGCTTCAAAAGAGCAAAAACAATTGTAGTTTAAAAAATTCTGCTTGCAAAACGCGAGCGGATTTTTTTTACAAAGCATTTTGTTTTGCTAGGAGCGTTATGCTATACTTGGCTCAAAGAGGTGGATATGCAGGCTTTACAGGTCACAAACGAGAGCACCGAGCAGAAAGATGAGGCGCTCTCAAAAAAGAAGAAAATAAATTGGTGGAAAGTTTTGGAATATTCTCTTCCTGCACTGATCGCGCTGGGGATCTTCTTTTTTGCGATAGTGATTAAAGGCATTTATCCTTTTGGCGGCAAACACATCGGCTACATCGACTATGACGACGGTTTGGTCCCAAGCTACACATATCTTTGGGATGTTTTGCACGGCAACGCCAACCTGTTTGTCGACTGGAATTTGGGCGGCGGAGGCAGTTTTATCACCTCAGCTGTCATAAACAGCTTTCTTTCTCCGATCAGCTGGCTTGTCGCAATATTTCCGCGAGAAGGTGTGATGTTTGGCGTGGCGTTTTTGGTGGTCATCAAGCTTATGCTTATGGCAACGACAGCTTACATCTGCTTCAAAAAATATTTTCCGCGCGTCAGCAAGTGGCTGCTGCTGCTTTACAGCTTGACCTGGACTTTTTCAGGCTGGACGCTTGTGCATTTCACAAACATAGGCTGGCTGGATATTATGATCCTGCTGCCGCTGCTTTTGATCTCCGCCAAAAAGCTCGTCGCAGAGGGCAAAATTTTGTGGACGGTGATCATACTTTCGTATATGCTGATGCTGTCATACTATATCTCCTACATGGTGCTGGTCGGAGTGGTCGTCATCGCAACAGTCTATGTTTGCACGCTTGCCGAAAACAAAAAGCGCACGGCATCCAGCCTGTTTTGGGCGATACTTGTCAGCATCCTTATCAGTGCGGTCGCGTTTATTCCGTCTTGCCTGACCTCGTTGCAGGCGCACAGGTTTGACGGCGAGGCAAGTGGAGCAAGTGGGCTTTTTGAAAACTTTTTCACCAAACTTTCGCTGCTTGTTATGTTTGCTCTGCCATTCGTCTTTTTTATGAAGCTTTTGTTCACTTACAAAAAAGACAAAAAGGTTGTGCTGTTTTTTATGCTGAGTTTCATCATCTGCTCACTCGGCCTCATCATCGAACCTATCAATGAAATGTGGCACACGGGCAGCTATTATTCTTTTCCGTTCCGCTACTCTTTTGTCATCTTGCTTTTGATGATCTTCGGTTCGCTTTATTACATCGATAAATACATTTCAGTTCCTGAGCAAAGCGAAGTAAAACCACAAAAAAGCAAAAAAGTCAGCTGGTTTTGGGCACTTTTGCCACCGATTTTTGGCATGGCAATAATCGTGACGGTGATTTTGGCGATTTTTGCAACAAACCTCATTCCTTACAGGCCGATGTCTTTCGGCAACGCGGTGCTGTATATCGTGACATTTGGTCTGACATATGGCGCGATCGAGCTTTTGCTTTTGATAAAGTCCAAAAAACTCAAACTTGGCAACCTGCCAGGCGGAGCGCTCATCTTTGCGCTGTGTCTTGTTCAGATATTTTCGCTCACAGTCGGCTTTGTTGGCAACAGCTATCGCAACACAACTCAGCGCGTGACCAACGCCTTTAACATCGAAACCTCTCAGCTTGAAAGCGGCTACAAAATCAAAGACCGTGAGGCAGTTTACAATCACAACTTTGGGATGCTGATCTCCTATCCAACTCTTTCCACATGGATACACATTTCAAGCGAGGAGCAATTTCAAGCATACGACGCTCTCGGTTACAATTCCAGCTCGACGATCTTGCTCTCATCCGGCGGCACGATGATGACGGACGCACTGCTCGGCAACAGGTATGTGCTTTCGCAAGAGCAGCTAAATCCAACCTATTATCGCCAAATCGATTCCTTCGAATTTGTCGAAGATGACTCGGACGAAAAAACTGAAGTTTTGCTTTACGAAACCGTTTTTGAAAGCTTTTCGTCTATTGCAACCAATGTCGATTTTGCTGGTTTGTTCGACGGGCAGGAGAGCTATTTCGACGCGCAAAACAAGCTCTTTCGCGCGCTTTATCAAACCGAAAACGATGTCGTCACAAACCTTGGTGACATCACAATCGAAGAGTTTGAAAGCACCGAGCAACAGGTCAGTGAAGGTGAGTTTGAAAAAGGCTTCACAATCACCTTGCAGGTGCCGACAGACAAAAACATCTATCTTGCAAGCCAAAACCTTCGACTTGACACCAAGATCGACGGCAAAGAGCGCACTCTCTATTCAGGTATCAACGACCTCGGCTTTGATGAGGACGGATCTGTAACACTGGTGGTGGAAAACCCTGACGGAAAATGGACGGCTGAGGACATTCGAAAGCGCATCACCTTTGGTGCATTCGACGCAGAGCTCTTCGTCACTGAGCACAGCGAATTGTCTGAGCAAAATCAGGCTCTCGTCAATTTTGACGGCTCGTCGCTGCAAATTTCTTACAACAATGCGGAAAACTATCAATATCTCTTTGTGCCATATGTCAACCTCAAAAATATGTCCGGCATGCGGAATGGCGAAAGCGCAGAGGTTGCCTCCGCGTTTGGCGGCTTTATGATGGTGAGCTTGCAGCAAGGAGAAAACAGCATAACGCTTTCCTATCAGCCGCAATATCTTTCCATCTGTTTGATTGTCACTCTTGTCAGCCTTGCTATCTTTGTCATCTTCTCACTTCTCAACTGGAAGTTCGACCTTGCAAGCAAAAAGTGGGTGGTTTGGCCAGGTTTTGTTGGGGCTTGCCTTGTTTTGGCAGTCGTCGGCGTGCTGGTTTATCTCAAACCGTTTTTCTATGACTTTTTTGCAAGAATGTTTTAATTTTAAAATAAATTCGAATTTATTATAAATTTTGTTAAAAAAAGCAAAAACAGAGAAAAAAATAATAGGCGTTAAATGAAAGAAAAAGTCAAAAACTTGGTGAAGATAGAAGATAAATCAAAGCCTACCAATGGTAGAAAACAAATAAAAACACCTTAAAGACAAAGGTGTTTTTGATATTAATTTTTAAATTGTAAAAACAAACAGAATTTTTATAAGATAAAGATTTTAATTTTTAGTATTGACAAATGAACAAAGATGTGATACATTGTGTTTATCAAATGGAGGGAAAATGAAAAACGTTATTGATGCAATCGAAATACTTATAAAAGAAGATAAAGCAGAAGCAGAGAAATACTTAATCAGCTACCTTTCAGACCTGGATGAAAAGGGCAGTAAAGATGAAGAATTGTTAAAAATGAAATCTTCTGATGACAAAACATTGACAGATCTTGCTATTTCAAACGAAATGCAGGGCCTTTTGTGTTTGATAGTAGAGAAATATACAAACCTTGCAAAAGTGCAAGATAAAAACGGCGAAACCTTTTTGCATAAGGCGGCAAACAGACGTTTTTCAGCTGTTTTAATTAAAGCGTTAGAAGTGGATCCAAGCCTTGCGAAAATGCAAAATGAAAGTGGCAAAACCTTTTTGCATAAGGCAACAGGCAAATATCTTTCAGATGTTTTAATTAAAGCATTAGAAGTCGATTCGGAGCTTGCAAAAATACAAGATAACGAAAAATGCACCTTTTTGCATTATGCGGCAAAGAAAAGACTTTCAAACGTTTTAATCAAAGCGTTAGAAGTTGATTCTAATCTTGCAAAATTACAAGAAGACAGATATGGCGAAACCTTTTTGCATATTGCGGTAGAGAAAGGCCTTTCAGACGTTTTAATTAAAACATTAGAAATTGATCCGGAGCTTACAAAAATACGAAGTAAATATGCTAACGACACCATTTTGAATTATGTGGTAAAGAAAAGACTTTCAAACGTTTTAATCAAAGCGTTAGAAGTTGATTCTAATCTTGCAAAACTGCAAGATAAGTATGGCCCCTCCTTTTTGCATGATGTTGCTCGGAATTGGCAAAAGCCTTCAAGTATTTTAATCAAAGCATTAGAAGTTGATCCGGAGCTTACAAAAATACGAAGTAAAGATGGTAACTACACCTTTTTGCATTATGCGGCAGAGAGAGGCCTTTCAGAAGTATTAATCAAAGCGTTAGAAGTTGATTCTAATCTTGTAAAATTACGAGACAGATATGGCAACACCTTTTTGCATACGGCGGCAGAGGAAGGTCTTTCAGACGTTTTAATTAAAGCATTAGAAATTGATCCGGAGCTTCTAAAAATACAAAACGTATTTGGCCAGACCTTTATGTATTTTGCGGCAAAGAAAAGGCTTTCAAACGTTTTAATCAAAGCGTTAGAAGTTAATCCGGAGCTTTCAAAACCACCACTAAATATATATACTATCACCTTTTTGCATCAGGCGGCAGAGAGAGGCCTTTCAGAAGTATTAATCAAAGCATTAGATGTTGATCCGAGCCTTGCAAAAATACAAAGATGCGATGGCGAAACCTTTTTGCATTGTGCGGCAGAGAGAGGTCTTTCAGAAGTATTAATCAAAGCGTTAGAAGTTGATCCGGAGTTCGCAAAAATACATAATAAATTTGGCGACACCTTTTTGCATGAGGCGGCAGAGAAAGGACTTTCAGATGTTTTAATAAAAGCATTAGAAATAAATCCGGAACTTTTAACAATTAAAACTGAAGAAGGGCAATCGGTTTTGGATTTAGCAAGGGAGACGTCTTCTAAAAGAGGGTGTAAAGCAGACTTTTCGGAATTTTTCAAACTTACTGACCCAATGTATCAAAAAGAAGAGCAAGAGAAATTGCAAAATGCAAGAGATCTTTTAAATGAAAGAAAAAATCTAATGCTTGGTGAAGATAGAAGATAAATCAAAGCCTGCCAATGGTAGAAAACAAATAAAAACACCTTTAAGACAAAGGTGTTTTTTGATATTAATTTTTATATTGTAAAAACAAACAGAATTTTTAATAGGTCAAGATTTTAATTTTTAGTATTGACAAATGAACAAAGATGTGATACATTGTGTTTATCAAATGGAGGGAAAATGAAAAACGTTATCGATGAAATCCAAATGCTTATAAAAGAAGACAAAGCAGAAGCAGAGAAATACTTAATTGGCTACTTTTCAGAATTGGATGAAAAGGGCAGTAAAGATGAAGAATTGTTAAAAATGAAATCTTCTGATGACAAAACATTGATAGATTTGGCTATTTCAAACAAAATGCAGGGCCTTTTATGTTTGATAGTAGAGAAATATACAAATCTTGCCAAAGTGCAAGATAAAGATGGCGAAACCTTTTTGCATTATGCGGCAAAGAAAAGACTTTCAAACGTTTTAATCAAAGCGTTAGAAGTTGATTCTAATCTTGCAAAATTACAAGACAAATATGGCTGGACCTTTTTGCATAAGGCAACAAACAAAGGTCTTTCAGACGTTTTAATTAAAGCATTAGAAGTCGATTCGGAGCTTGCAAAAATACAAGATAACGAAAAATGCACTTTTTTGCATCATGCGGCTTGGCAAAAGCTTTCAAGTGTTTTGATCAAAGCATTAAAAGTTGATTCTAATCTTGCAAAAGTGCAAGAAAGAAATACTGATAGAACTTTTTTGCATATTGCAGCAGGCAAAAGTCTTTCAGACGTTTTAATTAAAGCATTAGAAATTGATCCGGAGCTTGCAAAAATACAAGATGATAATGGTGATACATTTTTGCATAAGGCGGCGAACGGAGGTTTTTCAGACGTTTTAATTAAAGCATTAGAAATTGATCCGGAGCTTGCAAAAATACGAAGTAAATATAATAACGGTAACACCTTTTTGCATTATGCGGCATTGAATGATCTTTCAAACGTTTTAATAAAAGCATTAGAAGTTGATCCAAGTATTGCTAAAATACAAGATTATCGTGGCTACACCTTTTTGCATTATGCGGCGGAGGAAGGTTTCGCAAATGTTCTGATCAAAGCATTAGATACAAATCCAGAACTTTTAACAATTAAAACTGACAAAGGACAATCGGTTTTGGGTTTAGCAAGGGAGAGGGCATCTGAAAGAGATCGCAAACCAGACTTTTCTGAATTTTTTGACCTTGTTGACAAAATGCATCTAAAAGAAGTGCCAGAAAGTATTAAAAATGTAAGAGATCTTTTAAATGAAAGAAAAAATCTAATGCTTGGTGAAGATAGAAGATAAATCAAAGCCTACCAATGGTAGAAAACAAATAAAAACACCTTTAAGACAAAGGTGTTTTTTGATATTAATTTTTATATTGTAAAAACAAACAGAATTTTTAATAGGTCAAGATTTTAATTTTTAGTATTGACAAATGAACAAAGATGTGATACATTGTGTTTATCAAATGGAGGGAAAATGAAAAACGTTATCGATGAAATCCAAATGCTTATAAAAGAAGACAAAGCAGAAGCAGAGAAATACTTAATTGGCTACTTTTCAGAATTGGATGAAAAGGGCAGTAAAGATGAAGAATTGTTAAAAATGAAATCTTCTGATGACAAAACATTGATAGATTTGGCTATTTCAAACAAAATGCAGGGCCTTTTATGTTTGATAGTAGAGAAATATACAAATCTTGCCAAAGTGCAAGATAACAAAGGCTACACTATTTTACATTATGCGGCTCGGGAAGGTCTTTCAGCTGTTTTAATTAAAGCATTAGAAATTGATCCGGAGCTTGCAAAAATACAAGATCATGAAGGCAAAACCTTTTTGCATTATGCGGCAGAGGAAGGTTTTTCAGACGTTTTAATTAAAGCGTTAGAAGTTGATTCTAATCTTGTAAAATTACAAGACAGATATGGCAAAACCTTTTTGTATGTTGCGACAGAGGAAGGTCTTTCAGACGCTTTAATTAAAGCGTTAGAAGTTGATTCTAATCTTGCAAAACTACAAAATATATTTGGCAGAACCTTTTTGCATAGGGCGGCGAGGAGAGGTCTTTCAGACGTTTTAATTAAAGCATTAGAAATTGATCCGGAGCTTGCAAAAATACAAGATAATGAAGGCAAAACCTTTTTGCATTATGCGGCAGAGGAAGATTTTTCAGACGTTTTAATTAAAGCGTTAGAAGTTGATTCTAATCTTGCAAAACTACAAAACATATATGGCGAAACCTTTTTGTATGTTGCGACAAAGAAAGGACGTTCAGACGTTTTAATAAAAGCGTTAGAAGTTGATCCGAGCTTTGCAAAGGTTCAAGATGAAAAAGGCAAGACTTTTTTGCATGATGCGGCAGATAGAGGCTTTATTGGTGTTTTAAGCATAGCATTAAAAATAAATCCAGAACTTTTAACAATTAAAAATAAAAAAGGACAATCGGTTTTGGATTTAGCAAGGGAGACGTCATCTAAAAGAGGTCGTGAAGCAGCCTTTTCTGAATTTTTCAAACTTGCTGACCCGATGTATCAAAAAGAAGTGCAAGAGAAATTTCAAAATGCAAGAGATCTTTTAAATGAAAGAAAAAATCTAATGCTTGGTGAAGATAGAAGATAAATCAAAGCCTACCAATGGTAGAAAACAAATAAAAACACCTTAAAAATTAAGGTGTTTTTTATTAAGAATTTTTTATAAAAATCAAAGTTGTAGTTATAACAGAAAACGAATTCACAAAACTAGAATTAGAAATAAGGTTTGATTGTTTTAATGTATGTCTTAAATCCTTTAACTATTTTAATGTATTTTAATTCTTTGACTATTTTAATATATGTTTTAATTCTTTTAACAATTGTTTTAAGCGTAGATTAATCGCATTTCAAGACGACTTTGATTGTGTCGCGAGGGTTTTCAATCAAAAGTTTGAAAGCCTTTTTGTAGTCGTCAAGTTCAAATCTGTGGGTGATGAAACCTTCAGTTATCAGCTGCTTTTTCAGCATCATGTCTTTGACAATTTCAAATGTTTGAACTTTTTTGCCCTTAAAGTTTTCGATGCCGTGCGAGTCGGCTCCGATGATCTTCAATCCCTGCCACCAAATAGGCGTTTCGTCAAACTTGGTCTTGGTCATTTGATAGCCAACCTTGACCAGCGTGCCCTGAGCTTTCAACCAGCGCAGCGTGTCGTTGAAGAGTGTGCCTTTGCCAACGCAGTCATATATCACGTCAAAGCCACCTAATATCATGCGGTTTTTGCCTTTTTGATAAAGCTTGGCTCCAGTCGCTTTTGCAACTGCCTGATATGGATCGCCAGAAAGGATCTCATCAGCGCCAAGTTTTTTGGCAAAAGCGTGTTTGTTTGGATTGTTTTCCATGACAAAGATCTTGCATTCTGGCTGCAAAATTTTTGCAAACTGAATAACGTTCAGGCCGATCATGCCAGCTCCAATGACGAGCACATTGTCGCCAGGTTTTGGGATATGTTTCAAAACCGCGTGCAGCGAAACTGCAAAAGGCTCAATGAGCACCGCCTCGTCGTTTGTCAGCCCGTCGACCGACATAAGCTGACCTTCTGGCGCTATATATGAGTCGCCCATGCCGGCTCCGACAGGGGAGTTAAACTTGCTTGGCTCGCCATAGTTTTCGCAGTCTGAATAATTGCCCATTTTGCACATATCGCAAAACTCATCCGGTTTAAAGCCTTTCAGCTCGCAGCTTGCCATATACTTTCGCATGCAAACCTTGTCGCCCACTTTAAAATTTTTGACCGCGCTGCCGATTTCAACAACTTCGCCAACAGTTTCGTGGCCAAGATATGTCACCTCGGAACACGGCATAGGCAAAAACGCGGTGCTAGGGCCTTGCGCGCAGCGATAAAAGGTCATGTCTGAGCCGCAAATGCCAGTTTGTATGTTTTTGACTCTGACCCAATTTTCTGCGGGCAGTTTAGGATCGGGAAATTTTTTGTAAACGACAGGCGAAAGCCTACTGTGATAGCCTTTTTTAGAAAAAGCCGAAAGCACTTTGATGATTGCAACTTTTGAAATTTTTCCTTCGAATAAGATCGTCTTCATTTTTATACCCCTTAAAATCATTTTAACATTATTTAAAAAAATAAAAAAACGATTTTGCGCCTTTTAACTTTCATAGGCAAATTTGTCGAGCAAATTTTTAAAACGATTTTTCAAGCAACAGGCCTGCACGAATAAAAGTTGCGTTTTGGAGAAAAATAAGGTCAAGGGAGGAGGAAAAGATGATCATTGCAAACTATATTGCCTACATTCTCACGCTTATCGGCGGACTCAACTGGGGACTTGTGGGTATATTTAATTTTGACCTTGTCAACTGGATGTGTGGTGGAAGAAATGCAGGTTCAATAATAATCTACATTGTAATTTTCTTGGCGACCTTATGGCTTATTATATCTCCAATTTTGTCGAGAGGTATGTTAGATTTGGGTTATAGCCGTAGAAGCGATAAGTAATCATTTAATATTTTGCTTTTAAGCAGGTATATGTTTTAAAAAAGCTCCATTATGGAGCTTTTTTTAATTTTTAAAATAAACTATTTCGAAGTAAGATGTGTTGACCATAAAATGTTCTCCTTTGCTGTCTATTATTTCAAGAAAATTATGGTCGTTGATTTTAGCCTGAACAAAAATTTCTTGTATGCCTACGATTTCCCAGAGTTTATAAATTTTCTCTCCACTACTGTCGACTATCATGGACTTGTATTCTTTGTTTATTTGATAATCGAGGGTTTTATCAAATGTCATATTCACCAAGTTTGTAAAAACCTTTTCATCGCAAGTCAAAGTTTCAAATTCTTCAACGGTTATATTTTTTTCTTCGATTGTAAAGCTATATAGTGAATTAACACAAACAGTGTTGTTTTCTTCGTCAAGATAAGTTACCGAGCACACTTCATCAAAACCTTTAACGAGATCGGTTATAGTTTCAGTTACTTCTTCTTTACATGCCCACCCAACAAGACATATAGACGATATTATCAAAATCAAGCAAAGTGATGTTAAAAATTTTTTCATATTGCCTCCAAGTTCATTATATCTTATTTTAAACATAAAATCAATATCGTTGTAAACTATTTGCTATAAAAAATTTGGTTAATTTACTGTTCGAGATAGTAAAGCCAAGAAATTTAATTAAAAAATCAATAAAACATTATTTTTTTAAGTCTTGTTTTTGAGCAGTTTGTCAAAACTTCAACAATTAAAAAAAACGAAGCAAATCGCTTCGTTCTATTCTTTGGTAGCCTCAAGGGGAGATAGGTACCCCAAAAATAACAAGTGTTTTTGGGGACCCCGACATCACCCCAAAAATAACAAGTATTTTTGGGGACCCCGACACACCCTAAAAAAGCAAGCTTTTTTAGGGAACCCATCTCACCCCAAGGGGTTCGACTCCCAAACAGCTGAAAAACTTCGCCACCGAAAAACCAAAAAGTTTTTCTTGCTACGCTTAGAAAAAAGCTAAAAACAGTCATTTGGCTTAACCAAACTCCTGTTTTGTAGCATTTTCCCCGCTTGCCTTGCTCGTTTTTGAGCAGTTTGTCAAAACTTCAACAATTAAAAAAAACGAAGCAAGTCGCTTCGTTTTATTCTTTGGTAGCCTCAAGGGGAGATAGGCACCCCAAAAATAACAAGTATTTTTGGGGACCCCGACACACCCTAAAAAAGCAAGCTTTTTTAGGGAACCCATCTCACCCCAAGGGGTTCGACTCCTTTTCTCTTTAATGAAATAAAAAAAACGAAGGCAATTGCTTCGTTCTATTCTTTGGTAGCCTCAAGGGGAGTCGAACCCCTCATTCCGCCGTGAAGGGGCGGCGTCTTAACCGATTGACCATGAGGCCGTGATAGTCGATTATGATTATAATCGAAAAAGCTGGTGCAAGTCAAGTGTTTTTGCGAAAAAAATCATCGTTTGCCGGTTTTGTTAGTCTGTTTCTTGCAAAAGTGACCACAAAAACATGATTTGCGTATTTTTTAAGCACTTTGGCGCATTCATTGGCGGTCGCACCTGTCGTCATCACGTCATCGACCAGCAGGATATTTTTGTTGAGTATTTTGGCCCTGTCCTCGATTTTGAACGCTCCTTCAAGGTTCTTTTGCCTGTCCAAAAAGCCGAGCTCCTTTTGATGCCTGGTTTCCTTGCGCTTGACAAACGAGGTCGAGTCTACCGGCTTGTTACACAACCTTCCAAGCTCATCCGCCAAAAGCTTGGCTTGGTTGAACTTTCGCTTTGAAAGAGATTTTGGAGAAAGAGGGATCGGAACGAGCAAGTCAAAATCAAAGTTTTCCTTTTGCAGGCGCTCGAACATCATCCTTGCCATAGGCTCGGCGAGATAGCGCGCGTTGCTGTTTTTAAGTTTCAGCACAACACCTCGCACCGCATCCTGATACACGAGAGGAGCCACTGCTTTTTCAAAACTTTTGTGATGCGACTTGCAATTTTCGCAAACCTCGCTGTCAGCCGAGACCAAATCGTCACAAACCTTGCAACGCTGTCCGACATTGAATTTTAAAGTTTCTGCGCAATCTTCGCAATAACAAACCTTTGGGTCGGGAATGTCGCGGCCGCAAAAAATACATTTTAAGTTGGATGGGAAAAACAGCTCAAGCAGCCAGTTCCAAATTTTTTTAAACATATCCTTTTAAAACAAAAAAAGGTGATGCACACCTTTTTTCAAACGTTGAGCAAGCGCATAATTTTGCCGCTGATGATCATCAGCACAAGGTCAATCAACCAAACGATGTTGAAACCGAAAATAATTCTGATCAAGCCTGCAACAATCTTGCCTTCCATAAACCTCGTCACGGCGCCCAAAATCCACGCGGTGACAGGGAAGATTGCAAGAATAATGCTGACAACTCTGCCAAGACCAAAATAGTCTTTCCCTTTTTTCTTTGCCATACACTCCTCCTTTAAAAATATGATAGCATTTTTTTAAAAAACATCCAAACAAAATGACAAAAAATCAACTTTTGTCATGCTATTTTAAAAATGGTTCTTGTAAAAATTTTAAAATTATATTGCAATACATTACAGTTTATTTATTTTATTATTTCAATTTCTCCAATATCTATTTTTAAGGGAATGTCGGTCTCGATTAAAAATTTTTCGTCATATATAACTTTTTTGTATATGTCATAGAGTTTTTTTAATTTTTCTTCTTTAATTTCTGGAATGCCATCATAATGCTCAAACAATTTGCCACCTAAATATTGCCTAAATCTGTAAATATAATTTTTGTTTATATTTTTGAAATACTCATTATATTTTTTACATACAGCGTATTTTAATCCACAATTATGGCAAATGTCTTTTATTAGTTCTAGTTTTTCAGAAAGTGTTTTAGCACTTCTTAAAAGATTAAATTTTTGTTTAAATTGTTTTTTATAAAATTCGATTATATGAAAAACTTTAGGGGTACACTCATTTTTTAAAAAATTTTTTGCTTGTTTTGTGTTTGTGCTACATTCATTTGTTATTAAAATTAAATCGGAATATTTATTTCGTTGCGGAACAGGGTCTATTTTTTTTAATAAATAATTATCATATTTAAAAGAAAAATATGTGTTTTTATCAGAATAATGATCTATAATATAAAAATCGGGTACTATTTTTTTTCCATCGACGATTAGGTATTTTATATTTAAAATAGGAAAGTGTCTTTTTAAATATTTACTTATTTTTGGTAATATAATCTTTTTTGCATTTTCCTTAAAAAGGCTTATGTTCAATTTAAAATGGACTTTTGGGAAAAATTTTAATAAAATTTGAAGAAGAGTTTCATTTCCAACAATTTTTTGTATGTTATCTTTGCTAATTTCGTTACAATAGATAATGTTTTCAGCATTTTTTAGAACAATTTTTTTCCACATTGTTTTAAAATTGTTAAGCACGATATTTTTTTCTTCTCGACTAAAAGCAAATTCTTTCATTTCTATTAAAATGTTTTTTCTACAAGCTTTGTAATCTTTTCTGTAATAAGCAATTCTGTCATACTTGAAAGGATCCTGTTTATAATAATCCGATCTTGAAGAAAATCTAGCAAAGTATTCTGGTGATTGCAATGAATAGAAACATGCAGAACTTGGCGAAGGACTTGTCCAAAAATTGTTTTCTTCATAATCTTTTATACCATTTTCAAATGCTTTATATATTTTATGATTTCTATATATTTTATCAATAATTCTACATTCATTTAAAGGCAAAGAATTTTTCAATAAATCTTTTGTAGTGTTGTTTTCAAATAAAGAAGTGGTCCCATGAAAAATAATTTCTTTTTTTCCTAAAACAGCATTAAAGTAATCTAAAACTTTATTTTTGTTAGAATATATATCATTAATATTAAGATGTCTTGATAGTTTTGTTGCTAAATATTTTTCTTTGTCTTTGTAAATATCTTTTAATTCATTTGGTTCTATTTCAAGCACAAAACTGAATAATATTAAAGTTCCAAAAAAATTACGATATTCTGAAATAACATCTCGATTTAAACAGAGTCTAAAATCATTTTCCTTTGCAATTTGAATTTGAAGAGAGATCATTTGATCTGATTTAAAAAGATTGTTTAATTTTTTTATTTCCATTCTAATATCCTTTGTTATCGATTTATTACAATTATTAATTTATTTTATCGAATTTCGACCAAAAACCAAATGTATTATTTTAGTAGTTCTCGGAGAATTATATAATTTATCTTATTTAAAAAATTTTTTATTTTTTAGACTATAGCATAATTATAATAGATTTTTAATAAAAAGTTATAATTAAATAGGTTCATCATAGCCAAACAAAACTGGCTTTTTGTTGAGTATCTTAAAATGTTCTTTTTTAAAAAATTTCTTGTTTATCCATGCTTGAAAAACGCACTTTTCAAAAAAGTTATTATTCATAACATAATATCCGCGTATCCTTTGATCTTCTCCAGCACTATCTTCCACTTTCCACCTTATTACTTTTCCATTTTCAATTTGGCAACCTTTAAATGTCATCCAATGTTTCAGCGTTATATCAAAACTTTCTAAAGCCTGCTTTTTGTTCATATCCTTGGTGGTGCTCCCAAAACTTTGCTTAAAATAGAATAATTTTCATAAAGCATCTTGTTTTTTATCACGTATAAATCTTTTTTCGTATTTTTAGCTTCTATTAATAAAAATAAATCCTTTCTAACTTTTTGCGAAAACAACTTTACAAATTCTTCCGAATTTGATGAATTATAAGTTTCTGGCATTATTTCTTCTGGAACAATACCATATTTTTTTATTAGTTCTCTAGCATATTCTATTCTTCCGGTTTCTCTAATTGGCTCTTTCAAAAACTCTGCTAAAAATCTATTTTTAGATTCATTAATTAAACCATTTTTACAAAAATTATATTTACTATCGACAACTACTTGATAGGCATGATTCGACTTTTCTAACATATCATAAAACGTTAGATAATTGGCAGATATCTGAAAATTTAATGGGTTGCAATTCAATTTTTCTGCTATACCATTTTTAATCAAATTTAAACATGAAAACAACCAACATCGACGCGAGAAATTTTGAGAATAAATTTTGCATTCTGGCAATTCTAAGTTAAATTCAAATTTATTTTCTTTTATAATATCGTCATCTAATGAAAAATCCTGCAAAGACATTTCTTTTAATCTGTTTTCTAAATCAAAATTTTGATTTTTTAAATAATTTTTTTGGAATTCTTTTAACTGTTGAAGCGAGATTGAGTAATTACACATAAAATTTTGTCCTTTCACAATATTTTTATTAACTTTCAGATGTTTTTAATATGATAACTTTTTGAAACAATTTATTTATATTATAAGCGAAGTTTGTGTAAGGTAAAAGATTTTATGGCGCTCCCGTCAGGATTCGAACCCGAACAAATGGTTCCGAAGACCATTGTGCTATCCATTACACCACGAGAGCAGGAAAAGTTTTGTGAAAGCTGCCGAAAAGATATGTTGAAAAAATGTTGCAGAGATTGCTCACAGATTGTGGCAGGGTTTTTTAGCGAAAGCTCCTTCCATTTCCGCTTGCAATTTTCAGCTTCCAAGCAAGTATATACCAATTTGTGAAAAAATTCAAGCAAATTTTGCAGCAGAAGGCAGACAAAGCGCTTGTTTTTTTTGCCAAAACGCAAAAAAAGCCCTTCAAATGTTTTTACAAAGCGCATTTTTGTGATAAAATAAAGCATCGGAGGCATTGATGAAAAAATTTTTGAAAAATTTTCTGATTTTCGGCCTGCTTTTTGGAGTTTTAGGATATGCGGCAGGCGTTGTGATAGGGCTTCTTTTAAATTCGTTTGAGTTTTCGACGAGCCTTTTGTCAGATCAGATCAGCTTAATCTGTTTGGGTGTCGGCGTTACGTGCGGACTCGTGTTTGCTTTGACCAAGGGCAACAAAAAGCAGGACGGACCAAAATCGAAAGGAAAGACGGCTGGCGGGAACGAATATGAACTTCACTTTGACGCAGGTTTTATGACACGCGATCAAATTTTGAAGGATAAGTTTATCATCAACTCCACATGGTCGACATTGCCGGC
>CALVZD010000009.1 GCA_944372435.1 uncultured Clostridia bacterium
AAACAAACTGCTTCCGGCGGTGCTGCCATAGGTCATATTGCTTGTTCCATGGTGAGCCTTTTGAGCATAGTAGTTGCCAGTGTCGCTGTTATAACCACCGCCATTATGCAGGCCATTGATGTCAACAACACTCCAATAACGCGTTTGGGTGCGAACTAGATTATCATCATTATTATATTTGATAGTTCTGGTTGATTTGATGTAGAATTTTGTCATTGCGCCAAGTTCGTCAGTTTCGGCTATGACAGGGGTTGGTCTGCTCGTCTCCTCAGCAAAATAAATTTTGATATCACCATTGTGGAGAGATAAGTTGTTGGCATCTGCTGAGCTGTGGATATAAGGTTCGTAAGTTGGCATAGTTACAACAACAGAATTTGTAACTGTTCCAAACAGTCCATTTCTGTAAACAGTGCCATCGTTTTTGCCACTATTATTCGAAACTTCCTTATTGCTGCTATCTAGTCCTATCGCGCTTGCGTAAACATTTTTGATATTTTGTGCGTTAATTTTATACCAAACTCTTGCAAGCCCTGTGGTGTTAGAAGTAGCTAACACATTCTCGCTGTTAAAACTAGCTGCAGTAAAATTTGAACCCCTATTAATATAATCACCGTCCGGACTGTTGGTATCACTTGTCACAAAGAATTGTGTAAAATTGTCATTGGTTGAAGCACTCGTGCTGCCCAGTGCTTCGATGAAGCCGGTGTTTGTGCAGTTTGAAACTGTTGACGAGCCGCTCGCAATTATGCCAGCTGCATAGGCTGCTCCACTGTCTTTTGCAGCATTGATGCCCTTGTTGCCGGCTTTGATCATTGAGGTGTTGTAGCAGTTGGTGATTGACCCGTTTGTGGACATACCAACAATTCCGGCAGCATAAAAATTGCCCGCAGGATTAATTTTCGTATTGTCTGTCGATGTTTTTACATAGGCATTGAAAACAGTGTTCTCGTTGCCGCAATAGGAAATGCTTGAACCTGTCCAACCTCCAGTGATTCCTCCAACAACAGCGTTGCTGATGCTATAAACATTAATCGGAGAATAGTTGAAAGAAGACGAAATGTTTGCAACCGATCTACCAACGATGCCTCCTACGTTTATGTTGTCAAGTTTTCTATTGACATCAATTTTAACATAATTTTTGCAATCAGAAACATTTCCATCAGCCAAAGCAAAAAGTCCCCCGACTGCAACATCCATATAATAAGCATTTTCATTTGAATTATTTGAGCCTTTCGAAGCCATAGTTGTAGTTCCGTCAACACACAATAGGCCGGTCGCAATAACATTGTCAGCAGTTCCTGTGAGATGAACCGCAACAACTGCTTGAGCGTTAAGATCCGCATCGGTTACGCGGAGGTCGGAGATGTTTTGAACAGTGCTAAACAGCGTTTCACCGCGAAGATTGCTGATCGTGTGCTCTCCGCCGTCAAAGTTTGCAACGTCAGAGAAGTCGAGAGATGACCAAGAGCTAGAATAAGTCGTTTTTGCAAAGTCGATGTCGTCGATCAGGCGGTAGCTTATGGTTGTGTCCTCCGCTTGCACAAGTTTTGTGACATTTGGGATGTCTGCTGTTGTGACTGCATCTGAGCCTGAACCTATTGTGACTGATGTTGCAAACGCTTTGAATGCGGCAAAGTTGCGCACAGGATAGCCATAGTTGGTTGCTTCGTCTTTTGACCAACCCTTGTTAGAGTCTGATTCAGAAGTGATTAAGATTCCATTCTCTGGAACTGTTCCCGAGTCGCTGTCGTTGCAAGATTTTGGATAGATCCAGTCGGTGTTTGTTAACGCTGTGTTTGCTGTGGCATTGCCTTCTTCTGTCGTCGTGGTGATATTTTTTCCAAAAGCGTCGCCAAGTGCGTTGGAGTCATACCCAAAGTTTGTGGTTTCTGCACTGCCGGTTATGCCGATCGAAACTGCATTAGAATTAACTATGTTATCGCTTGTGTAATCATTCCAGCTGACGCGCGAGATGGTGTAGCTGTCGAAAATGCTGGTGTTTGCGACTCCGTTTGTGAACGAGTAAAGACTAGCATCGATGTAAGAGGTCACCGTGCCCGAAGAATAGGTGTTGTTGATGAAAATTTTGTTGAAGTCGCCTGTGGCAGCACTTGCAGTGGTTGCAATGCCGGAAGCTATGCCTGCGCTAGTTGCGCGGTAAACGATTTTGAGCGACGAGGAGCTCTCGTTGATATAGCCAGAGGTGATTTTGCCGACTATGCCGCCGATGTTGGCTTGAACAGTGCCGCCAACCGAAAGCGTGCCAGACGAGATGCTTGCATAGACGATGCCGCCAGTCATGGTGTTGACAATGCCGCCACGGTTTGTGCCATCAGTTGTTACATCTTGCGAGCTTCCTGTGTCTGGGGCGTTAATCTCTGTTCTGACACCAGAGATGAAGCTGTGAACAGACAGGCTGTCAATAGGCACAGTTTGCTCTTTCCAGTCACCGATAAAGGCAAAGGCAGTGTTTGAGAATGTTATATCAGACGGATCTGTTGTATCATCTGTCAAAGATTCGGTTGTTCCTGTTGAAGCTGCATTGGTGTAATAAGTTATGCCGTTTGTTGAGTTTGTTGAGTTTGTGCCAACGCTTTCCGGATTAAGCTTGGTACCCAAATCGCCTGCGGACACTGCTGGGGTGCCGGTGACTGTGCTTGTCAGTTTGCCAATGATTGTTTTGAGTTTGTCGCTTTCAACGGTGGTGTTATAGTCATCTCCAGCAGTATATTTAGCTTCACCTTCCTCATTTGGCGAGTAGCCTGCCAAATAGCTCTCACCGGTGTCTTTATAATTCAAATCCACCGCGTTGTCGCTGGTTGCAAGCACAAGCTGTGAGGAGTAGTAGTTTTTGGTGGTGGCAGCGTCGCCATAAGTAACAGTGTTTTGTGCTGCGTTGCCGACCATGGCGTTTGCATAGTGAGTGGTGCCACGAAGCTGGTTGTTGTTTGCATAGTGAGTGGTGCCACGAAGCTGGTTGTTGTTTGTGAACGCCACGATGTTGCTTTGGATTGTCACTTCAGCATCTGCGCCCACCTGGCCAACGACGCCGCCGAAGTAGTAAGCAGAAAGTGAATTGAAGTCGTTTGATGGCGTGTAGATCGCGTCGCCATAGGTTTTGTTGGCTTCGATGTTTGCGGTGCTGTTTCCAGTGGTGGTGACAATAGTTCCCACAACGCCGCCGATTTTGTGGTCGCCATCGTTGCTTGTGCCGCCAAACACTTTGAACGCGCCTGAGAAGACGTTGTTTGTGATCTTTGCTCCGACGCCTGTCGCGCTTTCAGTTGTGGTCAAGTCGCCAACGATGCCGCCCGCTGTCAGATTTTTTGCCGAGACAAACACATTGACATCGCTTGCGGTGCCAGTGATTGAAAGTGTGGTTGCACTTTCTGTTCCATATGCCGCGCTGTAACCAAGCACGCCACCAACAGAGACACTGGTTGCGGTTGGTGTAACTCCACTTCTGCCTGTTCCCGTGCCGCCCGAGTTAGCATTTCCAAGTGCCCATATGACGGCGGTGTTGTTGATGTTGCCTGAAACAGTGACTACGCCGGAACCAGAGGTCTCGCCGATCAATCCGCCGGCACGGAGGTAGGTGTCTGTTGCATAAAGTCGAATATTTTCCTCTGCCGTGTTGACCTTGAAGTTTGGATCAGCAGAAGCCTCGCCTGTCACACTGATGGTGCCAGCTTCGTTTTTGCCGACAAGCGCACCTGCGCTGATTGATCCAGCCTTGAAGGCTTGATTAAATGTGGTAGTATTTTCAACTTCAAAGTCGTCTTTATCTAATGAGATTTGTGAGTCTGACTGCGTGAAAGTTTCAAACGAGATGTCAAGGTTTTGCATAGTCAAAACGCCACTGTTTGTGCCGACAATGCCGCCGATGTTTGCTGTGGAAATCGTGGCTGAACTGCTTGAAACTGAGCCGACGATTTTAAGCTGAACTGACGGAGTGATTGTGACGGATGAGCCAGTTGCGATCTCGCCAAAGAGCATTCCGGCTGAAAGGTCGTTGTGTTTTTGCCCGATCGAAATGTTGAAGCCAAGCTGAGGCTGATAAGAGCCTGATGTGGAAACATTTGTTGTGAAAGAACCGTTAAAGCTGCCGACGAGCCCACCGATTGAAGACGTGATGGCCTCTCCCTCAGCAGGTTCTTCTTCAGCGTCATCTTCTTCTGTTTCGACCCCTGCGTTGACATTGACATCGAGTTGTTGGTTGTAGGTCTCGGTTTTTTCGAATGCCATCGAAACGCTTGCCGCCGAAATCTGCCCGAACAGGCCGCCGACATAGATGTTAGAGAAGGTTGAAACAGACGGTGTAACATTAACTTTTGACAGGAAAACATCTTCTGTTATGCTTTCCGTTTGCGACTCTGGCAGACGAGCTGAAATGTTGACGCCGGTTGGTCTGACGTCGCTCCCAGCACTTTCACCGCTGGCAGGTGTTGGATTTGTGAGATTTCCTACATAAAGTCCTGCATAGAGGTTTGCAGAACCACTTGTTGTGACCTGCATAAAATCTGCGCCTGGTGCCAGGTTTGGATGTTTTATCGTGATGTTTTGCAGGCGCAGCGTTTCAAAGCTTGAAGACTGCACAAGCTCACCCACAAGCAAGCCGACACTTACATCTACATCATCGATCTCAGCGTTGTCTTTAAATTGAACAACAGCGTTCGACCCTGTATTAGAAATTTTCGAGAAATACATCGTTATGTTGATAAAGTTGCTGTTTTCGGCGCTTGGTGCAAGCAGACCTGCGTTGCCGCTGTCATCGACTGTTATCGACACTGGGTCAACATACCAAGTGCGAACATTGATGAAATTGACATTGTTGATTGGGTTTTCAATAAATGGGTAGGAAATTGTTGCCGAATCTCCTCTATTATCTATTTCAGAACCAGCATCAGTGCTAGAACCGTTAGCGGTGTTGGTTCCTCCATAGAACACGATGTTGAGGTTTTGGAAGGAAACGCCTGTGGTGACGCTTGAAAACAGCGATTGGTTGATGACAATGCCTGGATAGTTGGAACCAAGGGCATCGTTTGATGTGACACGATCTTCGCCAGAGCCAACCTCCCATGGTATTGTCCCCTCAGTGGTTTCATTGAACCAAGTGTTGTCGGTTGCGCCAATCAAGCGGCCGGAGAATGAGTTGATGATGTTTAGTGCATTGTCTTCTCCTCCAAGATAGTTTGAAAGGTCGACATAGCCATAGCTCACGGTGCCGTTTGAGTCGACTGAGCGGCCTCTGACGCGCACCTCGATTGAGGAGTTTGACATTTGGCTGAGAACATAGGCGATGTTGTCTTGGTCAAGGTAGAGATAGCTTGGAGAGCTTGTGAGGTTTATCGTTGGGAAGAGCTCGGTTGTTTCATGAGTCCAGTTTTCGATGCTCCAAGCGTTGGAGTTGATGAACGCACCGTTTGTCACGGCATAGCCGCTTTCTGGATTTGCAAAGGTGGTGAGCGATTGAACATTGAACACATAAAGTGCGTCTGTTTGTTGGTCTCTATCACTGTAAATATCGCTTTTTACTGTAACAGTGTGCGCGCCTGAGCTGTAAGATTCCATGTAGCCGAACGATTTGTCGTCTGTTGCGCCCTCTATGCCAGAGAGAACTTGGCAAACGACAGGCTCGACGCCGTTTCTGTTGCCGACAACTGCGCTGATTGTGCTGATAGCTTGAGCTCCAGCGGAGGCCGTGTTGTAAGCCTCGCCCAAAATTCCAAACTCATTGAAGGCGTTGACAGCTTTTAAGGTCAAGCGAACTTGACTGGTGTCACCCGAATTATAAGGAATAAACCTGCCGAAAAGTCCGCCAAAGTTGGAAGCAACCCCTTCTGTGTTTTCGCCGTTTGCATAAACGTCGCCTGAGACATAGACCTCCTGCAACAGCAAGGTCGACTGAATTGTGGCGCCACTTGCGGTGTCTTCGACTGAGAAGTCGCTACCCTCAACCGAGAAAGCGCCGCCTGCGAGTCCGCCCGCATAGCCGTTTGTGCTGATGTTAGGATTTATCGCGTTGAGTTTGCTGTAAGCCACATAAACAAAGCCATTTCCGAAAACGCCGAACAGGCCGCCGACATATTTTGGCTGATAAGCCTCTGTTGCTGCCGAGGTGTTTTCAAACAGATCCAAGATGCCGCGCTCTGCGTTTGTGTTTCCGTTGATATAATAATTTGACATGCTGCGCTCGATTTCGGCTTGCAGGGTCTCTTCATGCTGAGTCAGCACTTGATAGAAGTCGCCGTTGGCAATTCCGACAAGGCCGCCAGCGATAAAGTTGTAAGAGAGGATTTTTGCAGTGATGTTTTCGCCGCGGCCAACATATACCGCCGCGTCCTGAACTTTGGTTTGCACGCCGGTGTAGCCGATCGCGCCGCCGACAACCTCACCTCGAACGTCGAGCGAGCCGGTGACACTGATGTGCGCCACTTGATAGTCTTCGTTTGTCAGCGATGAAGAATAGGAGTAAGCAGTTTGTGTTGAAAGCGCGCTGTCATAAAGGTCGACATAGCCTGCGATAGCGCCAGCAAATGAAGCAAACCCAAGGCCAGAGTCACTTGCAAGAGAGCTGTAAAGCCTGCTGTCATTTTGAAGCGCATAAGTGCGCACTGTGGCAGGGTTGAAAATCCAGTCGCCAGCGCTGGTGACATGAGTGTAAAGTGCGGTGCTGCTGACAGTCGTGTTAGAATTGTAGTAACCGCTTTGCACGATTGCACCGGAAACTGAGAGCCCAACAAGAGCGCCGTCGCCGATCGCAGCGCCAACGATTCCGCCGGTGACATTTCTGCCATAAATTCCGCGCTGCTCGGTTTGGTCGGTGACCTCTTGCTGCGTCATTTGAATGTTTAAGATGCGCGAATCCTTTGCGTAGCCAACCAGACCCCCTACCATGACGGTGGAGCCAGCTGCCACGGAGTCGATTTCGAGATTGAGGTTTTGAATGAGCGCACCGTCAGCGCTGCCAAACAATCCGACTGTTGTCGTGTTGCTGCTGGATAGCGAGATGTTGCTGATCGTGAAGCCGTTGCCGTCGATCGTGCCCTTGAAGGTTTTGTTCACCGACTGAATTTCTGCGTTGCCGAGCGCGTTGTTGAGCTCGGAAAGATCGATGTCGGTGGTGAAACGATATGAGCCCAAGATCTCGGTTGCTGTGAACTGCGCTGAGAGCGAGGTGGAGGTCGAATCGCCCATCGCCTCTTTAAGATCTTGCGCTGAGTTGATGAGGATTGGGTTGATCTCCTCGCCGTATGCAGTGTTGTAAACAGTTGCGAGCGAGTCGTCTTGATTTTGCAAGGTCGAATATGGCAGGAAATATTCCTCCTCGGTTTCAGATGCCACATAGTAGCGGTGCGAGATCGTTCGCTTTGTCAGGCTGATTGGCTCGACGCCATAGCCATCCACGATCCTCCACACGCCGTCATCGGTGTCAGAATCGGTGTTGAAAACAAAGCCGTAGTATGCATTTTGGTTGTTGACCTCATCTTTGTTGATCAGGTTTGCATCGTTAAGCGCCGCCTGAACGTCGCTCGACGAATCGGTGCCTTGATCGGAGATGTAATAATATGAAAGCTCGATCGTGCCGGTGTTGAGCGGATTGCCCACCGAGTCGTAGCCAGAGAAGCTCAGCTGGTGCGCGTTGTTGGCTTCAACCGCCGAAGCCGAGTAGCTGGTTTCGATGAAGCCGCTGTTTTGATAAACAAAGCCGGCGCCGACCACGCTGTTTGTGGTTGAAGAGTTGGAGATAAGGATGTTTGAATAGCCGTCGCTGATCTGGCCGTTTTGCGAGTTTTGCACGACAAACCCTGCAACGATTCCCCTTGCAGAAATGCTGGAACCGGTGCGGTGGAAGGCGTCATAGCCTGTGTCATTTTCGCCCAAAACGCCCTGAACTGCTGAGGCGCGGATCTGACCTGAGTTGGAAACGACAAAGCCTGCCGTTTGCGATGTGTCAGACGATGAAAGGTTTGTGATTTGAATGTTGCTCACGCCACTTGATGCGATCTGGCCTGAGTTGGAAACGACAAAGCCTGCCACACTGCCCTGAGCGGAAAGCTCGAACAGCGAAAGCTCGCGAACTGAATAGTTGAAATAGTTGCTGCTTGCGACCTGCTCGCCGATCAAAATGATGTCCTCGCCGCCAACTTTGGAGTTGGTGATCGAGCCGGTGTTTTCGACAACAAAGCCGGCAACACGGCTGCTGATCGACGAGTTGGCGTCGATGTCGGCAAACGAGGAGCCGCGCACAAAATTGACATAGAAGCCGGTGCCTGCGGCGTCATCTCCGTTTGGATTGTAAGAGGTCACTTGGCAGTTTGTCACCGTGCCGTTGTTTGTGACAGCAAGTCCAGCGATACTGATCGTGGAATAGCCTGACGACGTTACATCAACGGTGATCGGGGTTTGATAATAGTTGACCCTGAGATTTTTGATCGTTGAACCTGATGCGATCGTTGTGAACAAGCCAAGCTGGAGCGTGCCAGAGCCTTGCAGGTTGAAGCTTTCGATGTTGATCGAGTAGCCATTGCCGTCAAGTGAGCGGAAGTTATCAGACGAGATTGGCGTGTAGTTTTGCAGCGTTATGTCATTGAGCAGGATGTAATCTTGCGCCTGACCTTCTTCTGCCACCTGCAAAAAGTCCTCCGCCGTTTGGATGATCAGAGGTCTGTCGAGATCGGAATAAATCGAAACGCCGATTGCAAAGTTGGTTTCAATTTGATAGAGCGCATCCGAGCCCTCAGACGCGATTCGGATCTCATCGACAAGGGTGAGATAGATTGGAGTTGCGGTTGTGCCGATTCCGGTGACTGTCAGACCCTCTCCATCGGTGTAAGTCAGCCTGAATCTGCCGTTTGAATAGGTGAAAGCGCCGTCGCTTGTTTGCGTGAATGCAAGCCTTGTGCCGTTCATTTCAAGGCGCTGATAGATTGGAACGGCTTGGCTATTTTGATAGTTTATCGAAAAGCCGCTTCTTGTGGCGTCATTATAATAGCCCACATTTTGGAATTGCGCGCGGATTGCGTTCAAATTTGCAACAAGCTCGCTGTCGTCTGCGTTTGACTCGTCGTATGAATAGGTTTGAGGATCAAAGGTATAGTTGAAGCGCAAGAGGTTTGTGATGCCCACCCAGCTTGTGAAGAAATAGGTGTTGGAGTTTTCATCATATGTTGCTCCGTCGAGCTGCGCCGAAACAGGCTCGATGTCGACGATTGTGACATATGCGTTGGAGTTTTTGCGCTCCTGAACGCCGTTGAGAACCCTAACAACGCTCGCTTGAACTTCAAAGGTGCCGTTCACAGTGTTTCCACCACTCACAATTCCGGCATTAAGCGAAGCATAAAGCCTTGCTGTGAGCGTTTTTGTGCCGTCTGGGTTTGGCGTGGTCACCCAAGCGGAGCGAGGCGCGATCGTGATGCCAGTTGCGCCAACCGCGGTGAGATAGTCGATGTCCTGGTCTTGTTGCAGGCGAATTGAAAGCTTCGCCATACCGCCTTTTGCAAGGATTGTGCTGACCTGACCGTCGACCATGATTTCAGCCTCTGGCAGATAGGTCACATAAAGCTGATATGTGACAGGCTCGCCGATTGGCTGGTCGTCTGCACCATAGAAGGTGGCAGAGATGACGAAAATCGTGTCTTGCGAGATGTTTTGAGAAGCGTAAAGCCTGAAATTGTAAACGCCGCTTGTGTCGCGTGACACTCTGACGCCGCCTACGATCGCTGTTGCCGAGCCGACATCGACGGTGTATTGCGTGCCGGTCAATCCATGATCCGCGAGCTTTGTCATCGTCAAAACGCCATTGCTTGGCAAAAGCGAAACGGCATCGAGCGCTTGGTAGGTCAGCGTCATGTGGTCATAATAGGCATAAGTTGGGTCCACGACGATAGACATGAAAGACGCTCTGCCTGGTGAAATCACCGACACTTGTTCTTCGGTTCGTGAATATATGATTTGGCCGTTGTTGTTGCTGACGTTTGATGCGCGATAGTTTGCTATGTCAACATAGTTGATCTGCTGGCTGCTGAGCGTTATGCCCACCTTTCTGCCCTCGTTTGCCGAAGTGCCTGAGCCGGACGAGAGGATGAGAGTGTAGTTCTCATCATGCGCGATCTGCGATCGATAGCTTTCATCAACATGCATCGTGATCGTGTAGGTGTATCGATCAATATTAAACCCTTCCCTTGCAACGTTGATATACAAGATTTCTGTTGCAAAGCTTGCAGTTGCGGACTTACTAGGAGCATTAATTACAAAAGTGGTTGAGGTTTCTGCAATACTTTCCGTTTTTAAATCATCAAAAGTCAAAAGCTGGTTGTCGGAGTTTTGCAGTTGCAGGATGAGCGTGTCGGAAGCTGAGTCAGTGACAAGTGTCACCTCGATTTTTGAGGTCACAGCAGGCTCAATTCGCACTGATTCGACATTCGTCAAAATTGCGTTGGAGCCTTGGAATGGTCTGACAAGCATGGTGCTAGCAAACTGCGAAGCTATGGCGGTTTGATAAGCGGTGTCAACCGCGTCAAAATCATTCACCAGAATTGTTGTGGTCAAAGCGAGAGCGGTTTCGCCTTTTCCTTCCAACTCGCTCGAAATGCCTTGTGAGAGCGAAATCTGCCCTATCATGCCGCTGATTGTGTAGTTGGCATTTCCTAATTCTTCTGGATCTATTTCGCCTTTAAGGCTGATATCTGGCAGGTAGATCTGGCGAGGCTGAGGCTCGCCTGCAAGGTAGACGCTGTTTTTTACGCTGAACTCTATGTAGGCGCTTTTGCCCTCCTGCAAGTCAAAGCCGCTGGTGATCACGCCGTTATATCGAGCCGTGAAAGCTTCGAGGACATATATAACTTTGAAAGCAAACGGCTGCGTTTGTGTGTAGTCATGCCTGCTTGAAACCGTGAGGGTGACATCGCCGGTGCCTCTTATTATAATGTTGTTGCCAGAGATGTCGACGATTTGGCTGTTGCTGCTTGACACCACTATGTTTGGATTGCCAAACAGTTCTTCAAACGAGATTGTGTTGAGCTGCGCCAGCGCGTTTGCCGAGGCTTGTGAAAGGTTGCCTGTGTTTTGCAGCCTGTGGAAGAAGAGTATGCCGCGGCTGCCCTCCGAAACTGGAAGCGAGATGCTGGTTTGCTGAACCTTTATGCCGCTCAAATTTGTCAGCGTTTGCGCTTGATAGAATCTGAGGTGCGGCTGGCCGCCACGAACATAGTCTTGGAAGCCCTCATCTCCCTCAGAGATCCAGTATTCTGGACTCATAGCATCAGGAGAAGGCACTGAAACGGTTGCATTTCCAGACGCATAGTAATAGTTCGTGCTTGAACTTGGTAATGAAGCGCCATAATTTCCGAGCATTGAGAAGCTGTTGGTGACGGTTGGATTGCTTGTGACATAGCCAACAAATGCGCCGGAGCCAGAAAGAAGTTCACCTTCTGCTCCTGTTTTCTCAACAAATGTCAAAGCATCTTTGCTAAAAGTTAATGTAGGTGTTGCACCAGTGTCATCCCATTTCGCTGAATAGTTGTAAACATAGCTGTGAGTGACTGAACCGCCGTCAGCATAGCCGACAAAACCGCCGACATAGTTTGCAGAGATCGTGTTAAGCTCGCCGCCATCGTCAAGTGTTTCGTCAGCAAACAAATAGAACTCGCCATAAGTGTGAGTGATGCTTCCGGTGTTTTTGCCGGCAAAGGTGCCTGCATAGGTCGTGGCTTCCAAGACTGCTGACAGGTCAACTTTCACGCCTTCGACGCGAATTTCGCCTGTTTCACTGCCCAAGCTGCCGTTGTTGATGCCAACGATTGCGCCGGCAAAGGTGCTGCCTGTTTCATCGGCATAACCGCCGCTCACAGTGCTCATAGAAACGCCGGAGCCTGCGTTTATTGTTGTGATCGTGATGTTTGAAATCGAGCCGTTGTTGGTGTTTGCAACAAAGCCTCCGCCTGTTACCGTTCCAAAGATCGTCAAGCTTTCCACCTTTCCGGTGGTTGCAATCGAATCGAAAAGCTGCTCGCCAGTCAGATGAATCGAAACATTTTTGTCATAGCCTTTGACGGTGCCCACAAGGTTTTTGTCGGCATTGTCATAATCTTCAAGCTCTATCGACTGCATGAGCACATAGTGCAGATTTGGATCGATGTTTTCAAACTGCTCGGCGGTGTAAATCCGCGTTGCGGTCTCTTCGCTGCGGCCGTCTGCCACTGTGACAGGGATCCTGACGATCACATCGCTGTATTCAACCTGTTCGCTGTCGCCTCCCAAAAAGTAGCCGCTGCAAATGGTCTCATAGTTTGCGTGCAGCGCCGAAAGCCGAATTTGTTGGCGCGCGCCCTCGGAGTCGAAGTAGACTATGTAGTCAATTCCGCCGATTGA
Organism: uncultured Clostridia bacterium; assembly: GCA_944372435.1. Lineage (GTDB taxonomy): Bacteria > Bacillota > Clostridia > Christensenellales > UBA1242 > Caccovivens. The sequence continues at coordinate 12,373 of CALVZD010000009.1, forward strand.
GCGGATCGCGTCGGTTGGAAGCACATAAATCGTTCCTGTTCCGCCAAACGTTGCGCCACTTGCAAAAGTGACAACGCCAAGCTCGCTGATTTGCACGAGGTTTGCGCTTGTGCCGCTATTTGCCTCAAAGATGTAGGTCAAATCGTCGTTATAGGCGTCAAGTGGATCTGTTGTGGTGACAATTGTGAACTGGCGGTCTGTTTGCGCCTGTCCATATAGGTCGAGATAGATGCTGCCGTCAAGCGTTTGGTTTTCCCACCTAACGCTCTCAACTCGCGTTGCGCTTGTGATTGAGATGTTGATGCTTGTGAAATAATCGGTTGCAAAATCTTCGTAGCTGACAACCAAGGTGTCGTTGAACACTTGCAAACCGTTTGTCGTGTTTGCGATGAGATCAAAAGTCAGCTCAGTTGCACTGGCAGAAAGGTTTGTGATGTAATATTCAGCGTCTGCTGGAACTGAGGTGACATAATTTCTACTTGATCCGTCTGGAACTTTATCCACCAAGATATAAACAAGCGCGTTGTTCACTGTTGAGCGGAAAGAGAATTTGCTAAGGTCAAAATAGGTGATTGGAGTTGTGTCGAGCCTGTAAGTCACTCGCAATGAGGACTGCGAAAGGCTGAAATCGTTGAGCGAGATTGAGTCTCTTGCCACGAGCGACAAGCTGTTTGGTGTTGATCTCAGGCTGGTTGGAGCGGTGTAACCCTCCAAGAAAAACCAACGATGAATATTTTGAAGCTCATGTGAATAATTATATCCACTAAATGTGAAAACAACATAGCCTTGGATGTCGCTGTTCACCGTCAGTCTGCCGGTTGTTGAATCAAAGGTGACGGCGGTGGTGTTTAATTCAAGGTTTCCATGCCCAGCAATGTCATGATAATCTGATAAAACTTTGTCAGCGTCTGTAACTTCATAGTCCTCAGCAAAGCTGTAAAAATCAAAACTGTAAAGGTCTCCCCTGGCCGTTGCGCCGGTGTTTGTGCTTATGCCAAGCGTCACCGAGTTGGAGGAGCGCATCGTCAGGCTTGAAAGAGAAAAGTCTGTCGCGCCTGAATCTGTTTGATTGGCGTTCTGCCTGTCCACCACAACCGCTGTGTTGCTGCCAAGATAGCTTATTGCGGCGCTTTGCAGCGGAGTGAAAGCTGTGACTGTGATAGCGTTGGTTGAGCTGAAACCGCTTCGGTGGAAGATTTTAATTTCGATGCTCTCAGTGATGTTGGTTTGAAGGTTTGAAACGCCAAGAATCACCATGTCACCATCAAGCTGCAAGCTGACATCAAAATTTTCAAACTCTTCGACATACAAGCCATCAAAGATGTCGGCAACGGTGAGAGAGGTTCCGTCAGCATCAGCATAGGAAAGGCTCAACTCGCTGCTGGCCGTGCTCTCTGTGAGCGTTGAGATGTAAAGGCTTGTGTCGCCAGTTATGTTGAAGTTATCGTTTGGAGCTTCTCTTCTTGTGAGAGTGAAAGTCAAGCTAACGGCGCTCGACTGAGTTGAAACGAAAGTCACATCAACAGGATCCGAGCCAGCATCAAGCGCCTCAAAATAAACGGTGGCGTTGTTTGGAATTTCAGCGCTTTGATAGCTGCCGTCACTTTCGGTGAAAGTAACTGATTTCAAAAGCTCTCCTGGCACTTGATAGCTAACCGTGAAGAGCGAGCCGAGGTTTTTAGAAGAAGTTATGAGGAAGGTTGCATCCTCAACGGTGTTTGGCCCGAGCACAACCTGAAATGGTCTGCCATATGGCATATCAGAAGAATAGTTGTTGTAGATGTCAAACGAGCTGTCGCTTGCGACAAGTTCGCCGTCGGAGGTGACAGTTATGCGATCAACTGCATCGGCAAGCTCGACCTCAAAGTTCTGCGTCGTTTGCGAGTAAGCGACATTGTTGTATGAAACCGTAAAGTTGATCGTCAAGGTTTGGATGTTGACATTTGGGCTTTTGGCGCGAATGAGATAGTATGGATTGTCTGACAAGTCAGAGCCTTGAATGAGCACATCGAGCGCGTCGACAGGCTGGCCGTTTGAGCTGACCTGCCAAGAGGTGGAAAGTTCGCTTTGATCAAGCCCAGTAAAGTCGAGCTTGACAAATAGCTCTGCATCCTCTTTTGTTTCGTCATTTTTGATGAGCGTGTATGGGCCGGAATAGGTTTCGTATCCAAAATCTGCATCTCTGCTGAAAGTCAAAGTTGGAGCGGTGAACGAATCGATGACATCAAGCGTCACCGGCGTTGAAAGCGTTGTGTAAACCGAGCTTGCCACAAGGTTGATTTGCTCGCCGACATAATCCTCACCCACTGTGAGAACGTTGCCGGTTAAGCTCAAACCAAGCTGGCTTTGCTCTTCGGCAAAACTCCAAGACACATCTTGACGGTTGCTTTCGCCGTTCGGCCTGCTGGTGATTTCAAGATAGCGGCTGGATGAAAGGGTGTTCGATTGCCCTCGCAAAACAAACTGGTCGTTGTTTGCCTCTGGATCTTTTTGACTGAGGCCGACGATGTCGCTGTAAACATAAACGCTGATCGTTCTCGTGCCGCTGCCCTCCATGCTGCGAAGTTCGACAAGCCCAGAGCCTTCGCTTTGTCCGGTGATCGTGATGAGGGTTGTGTTGGTCTCTGAATTGTAGGACGTTGAGGTTGTCAAAATGCTTTGCGAGCTTGTGTTTGCCGCAACAATGCCTGACGAAACGTTTTCAACGCTCGCCGTGATCTGCGCATATGGTCTGTCAGAGCCGAGATCGATTTCTATGTAATCCTCGGAGGCAAAGTCTGACGAAGAGAGATTGATCACTGCCTGTGGACTCTCGTTTGTGCAGGCTGAAAACACCACTCCCCCCACGAGGAAGAAAACGCTCAAAAATGCCAACAGAACTTTTTTCATTTTGCCTCCCAAGTTATTATTTTTAATTATCCAGAATTTATAATTTTTTGTCGCAAAAAAAATAAATATTTCTAGATATATAAAATTATAAAACAAACCGGCGGAAAATGTCAAATAAATGCTTGCAAATTGCGAAAAAATCTATTAAAATAAAAATGCAAAAAATTTAAAAGAAAAAATAAATAATTTTAAAAAATATCTCAATTTTTCATTATTTTTTCGATTTTTTTGCGATTTTTTGAATATTTTTTTAAATTATTTGACGAGAGGAAAAATGAAAAGCATAATTTCAAAAATAAAAAAGCTTTGCAAAGAACAAAATTTGATCGAGTCAGGCGACAAGATTGCAGTTGGAGTTTCAGGCGGCAAAGACAGCTTGGTGATGCTGAAAGCGCTTTGCGAGGTGAGAAAAAAATTTAAAAACCGCTTTGATATGATCGCGATTTGCGTCGACCTTTCAAACGGAAAGATGAACTTTGACGGTGTCAAAGCTTTTTGCGACCAGCTTGGCGTTGAACTTGAAATCGTCAATTCGAACGTGTTTGAGATCGTGTTTGACATTCGAAAGGAAAAAAATCCTTGCTCACTTTGCGCAAATTTGCGACGAGGGCTTTTGAACACCGCAGCAAAAAAGGCGGGTTGCAACAAAGTCGCACTCGCGCATCACGCTGACGACCTGATCGAGACCTTTTGCATGAGCATCAGGCAGGAAAACCGGCTGTTTGTTTTGCCAGCCAAAAGTTATCTCAGCCGCATGGACCTGACTTTGATCAGACCGATGCTGCTTTGCTTTGAAAGCGAAATTTTGATTGAGGCGCAAAATTTGCCTGTCACAAAAAACATCTGCCCAGCAGACCATGAAACATCAAGAGAAAAAGCAAAAAGTTTTTTAAATAACTTGGAAGAATCTTTTCCGCAAATAAAAAAATCTCTGCTAAATGCGCTTGTCAATCCAAAAAGATATTCTTTGTGGAAAGACGAATAATTTAATTAAATTTTTCTGATTTTTTATTTTTTTTATTATTTTTTGCGATTTTTTTAATATTTTTTTTATTTTTTTGCGTTATTTTAATAAATTATTATTTTTTAAAAAAAACCAGCGCAAAAATGCGCTAGCAAAAAAATCATTTTGAAAGATATTTTATTTTTGTGGCTTGACCTCCTCGCAGGTGTTTTTCGGAAAAGTTTATATCTAAAATTTTTTCTATTTTTTTATACTTTTTTTCGCTGAGTTTTTTTAGCCTCTTCGACATATCAACATGAACAGTGCTTTTGCTGACGCCAAAGAGAGCGGCAGTTTGTCTGAGCGTGCTGCGAGTGCCAATGATGTATTCAGCTTCCAAAAGCACCCTTTTGCAAATCTCTTCTCTCACAGCAGAATACCCTCCTTGCAATAAGGATATTCGGCGGCTTGTCGAGATATGTCAGATTTTGTTTTTTTGTGTTAAAAAAAACAGGCTTTGAAAAACCTGTTATTTTGCCTCGATGATTTTGCAAATGTCGTTGACCGTTCTGAGTTTGTCCACTTGATCGTCTGGGATTTTGATTGAAAAATTGTCTTCAAGCAGCATAAGCATCTCGACCACATCAAGAGAGTCTGCGCCCAAATCATCAACAATGTCAGCATCGTCAGCAATGTCATCAGGCGACAAACAAAGCTGCTCTGCGATAAGCTCTTTCACTTTTTCTTTCATTTTGTCCTCCACGATGTCATTATATCACACTTGATTTGAGAAAACAAAACGATTTTTGCAAATTTACTTGGATTGAAGTGAAATGAACGAATTTGGATCGACTTTTTCGTCGTTTTGATAAAGCGTGAGCTCCAAGTGCGCGCCATATGTCGCCTCGTTCGCAGCAGATGTTGAAATCGTGCCGATCTTTTGACCTTTCACAACACTGTCGCCTTCGCCAACCTCCAAATTAGAGTCGAGCGACGAGTAAACGCTGACAAACCCATCTTTGTGCTCAATCGTGACGATATTGCCATAGAGATAGCGATAGTCGACATCGACAACCGTGCCGTCGGCAACCGCCATGACAGTTGGGTCCTCGCTCGTGAGATCAACCGCACAGTGCGATTGATATTTTGCCATGGTCTCGTTATACTGCAACAGCTCATCCGAATAATCTCTGATGATGACAGCGTCGTTCATCGGCAGGCCGAAGCTGATAGGTTCGGTGGTTACATCGACGACTGGCTCTTGCTCACCTCCTCTGTTTGCGAGCACTCCTGCAACCGTCGCGGTGACAATCACTGCGACTATGATAAAGCCTCCCAAGATGTAAAGCCCAAAGCGTTTAAAAAATGTGAAAAATTTGTTATCTCTTCTGATTTCCATTTTTCCCTCCTCGACTAAGATTGTTGACACAAAAAATTTTTCTATACATTTTTTTTAATAGCCTGTCACAATGCTTGGAAAGCCGATCACAACCTCATCACCTCGCCACGCGACCTCTGCATTGATTTTGCGGCCTTGACTGAGATAGCTTTCAGAAAAAAGCGGAGTGTAATAATACTCAACTTCAATCTCTTCAAGCGAAACCTTTGACATTTTTTGCAGTTTTAAGGTTTTTGCTAGTTTTTCAAAATTCTGCTTTTCCAAGCAAAATATCACCGCTTTTGCCTGATATTTTTCGATTATTTCGTGAAAATCACTCATTTCCACAAAAATTATCGCATCCGAGCCGCTCATGACAAAATCTTCACCAAGGCTTTCGGCGGTTGCAACATCGGTCACAATTGTGGCGCTTTTCAAAAGCTCGGTTTGCGCGCTCAGCGACTTTGGAAGAACAGCCGTGCCAGAAATAACGATCGCTAAAAACAAAAAAACTGCCAACTTTTTCATGCAAAGTTTATTGACAGTTTTTTCGTTTAATATCCCCAAATCTGCGCCCGGTCAAGCTCGGCATCCAGCCCCTCGATAACTATCGTCAAAACATAGCTTTTTTGCGAGTCGTAAAACTCCTCGCCTAGCAGCTTGACGAAAGACGCCACAGAAATTTTGTTTTGGCTTTCAATTGGCTCGTCAAAATAATAATACTCGCCGTTTTCCGACCAATGCTCGCTGACGCCAAGCTCAACCTTGCAATCACCAAGGCTGTAACTGAAAATGAAAGCTTTGGCGCGAAGGTGCAGCGGCCTTTCCGACTCATTGGCAACATTGACAAACTGTTTGAGTTCGTGCCCTGGCAGATACGCTCCGCTCAGCGTGAACGAAACAGCCTCCGTTTCGTTTCCTGTCAGCGAAAGGTTGACAGTTGAGCCCAGCTGCATATCCGAAACGAGAGAGGTTGTGTTTGAATAAAACCAGCCAGAGAGCCCGAGATAAAGCGTCACCCCCAAGGCGATAACGAGGACGACGATGGCAAAAATAAAACCATAAGTGCTTTTTTTAAGCTTTCTCATGGTTATATTTTTTTCGTTTTTAAAGTTATTATTCTAAAGTTTTGCGGAGTTGTCGTTTTCTGCGATAAGCGCGCTGCGACCTGAAATTTGCAATTTGTGCGTCTTTGAACTGCTTGCTTTCCAGCTGCAATCGCTGCTCGACCTTTTGCCATTTGTATTTTCTGTTGCCGTAGAAAAAGTCGTAGGCGATCATTCCAAAGCCGAACACCAAATAGCTGTAATATGAGAAGAACCTCCACACGATCAACGCCCAGAACAGCTCACCGCCGTTAAAGTATGTTGCAAACATGGCGCTGAACGAAAGCTCCATCGCACCAGAGCCACCTGGCAGTGGTGTGTAGCTTGACGCAAGGTCGATGATCACGCCCATCGCTGACATTTTGATAAACATCGACGGATCGAATTCGCTGAACATACAGTAAACGAAAAATGGAATGACATAGATGACCACGTCGCGCAAAAAACATGAAATTGTCATAACAAAAAAGTCTTTTGGCGATTTGACATAGTTTGTCATAATGCTTTGATAGTCTTCCACATATTTTGCCACGCGTTGATATTGCTTTTCATAGTTTTTGACTATCTTCATTTTTTGCAAAAGCTTGAGCGTTTTGACCACCAGCACTTTGCCGGTTTTTTTGCTGATTGACAGGAAAAGCGTCACCGACATCATCAAAAATGCAAGCACAAAGCCGATGATTGAGGCGATCGACACCACCATGTTGAAAGATTGATCGACATAGGCTATGATCAGGCATATTGCTGAAAGAATCAGCCATGTGAGCTGTTGAAAGAACATCCTTGCCATAGGCACTGAAAGCGCCGCTGCCGAAGGCACATCATGGCTTGAAAGATATGTCATCTGAAACGGCTGTCCGCCTGTTGCAAGCGGTGTGACGGCGTCATAATAACGGCCGCACATAGTGGCTTTCATTGAAAGCCCAAACCGATATTTGCCGCAATTTTTTTTCAAAAGATAGGCAACCGACCAAGAGTCAAGCAAAAATGCCACGCCATAAAGCAAGAAAGCCACCAAAAACCACTCAATGTTGACATTGATCTGGCTGAGCGGAGTGAACTCGTTTGTGAAGATCGTGTAAAGCAAAATGCCGGCGATAACACCAACGTTCAAGAAAAACATCCCAATGTTCCAAGCTCGCCTGTTTTTGCCACTGCGTTTGGCGACGGTTTGCTGAGCTTCGTCGAGCTTGGCCTTTTCTTCACTCGTAAGTTTGTCGACATCCATTTTCATCTGTGAAAAATCCGAAGGCAGCGATGCCTTCTCTTCTTCAACAGTCTTTGCAGGTTGCTCTTTTGCGGCCTCTTCGGTCACAGTTTTTTCGAGCTCTTTTTTGTCGTCCATACTTTAACATTTTATCAAATAAAAAAACTCTTGTCAAACTAAACAAGAGTTGTTTTCAAATTTTAATAGAGATCTTTGTAAGCGTCAGGATAATAGGTCAATTTAACTTCGTCTCGCAAAAACTGCAAGTTCATCGTCTCAAAAATCGTATAGCGATCGGTGTCAAGCTCTTCATAAAGCTCATCGAGCAAGGTTTTGCTCTCGCCTGCTTTCAGCCTTGCGTCATTTAGCACTTGTATATCTGCGGTGCTAAGGCTGAAGTTTGAGTCGATGTTTGAAAACAGGTTTTCCACCTTGCCTTCATAGATCATGATGTGAATGCCATAATCCGAGCGGATCGGTTGAGCATAGAGGTCGCCGATCTTGGCGCTGCCGTTGGCATAAAGCTCGATTGCTGCGTTTGTGAACGATTCGACCATGCTTGAATGCGCCGTGTAGCTGGTTTCGTTTTCGGTGTCTGGCGTTGAATAGTCAACTCCGATCACATAATTGCGTTCAGCGTTCATGATGCCTGGGTCAGCGTTGTATTTGTAGATAAACTCGTCAAAATACTGCGCTTTGAGAAGCTCGTCATCGCCTGCGGTTGAAAGTTTGAGTTCGATTTCACTCATAACTGCTGAAACAGGCTTCGTTTCACCAGTTTCCGTCCAAGTGACACTGCCATCTTCATTTCGAATGATGTTGCCATTTTCGTCCTTGGCTGGCTCGCGCACCACAAAGCTCAAATTTGCATAAAGGTCTTTGATTATCGCCTCAGCTTCGCCCACTGTGTATTTTGTGCTTTTGCCGTCTAGCACTCTTTGACACTCGTCATAGGTCGCCTGATCTGTGTCGGAAAACTCTGCCAAAATGTGCGAAACATAGAAAAATTGTGTGCCGGTTGGCTTGAAATAGTAGATGCTTGAGACATCCTCCAAGACATCCTCTTCATAGGTTGAGGCTTGCTCGGTCACATATTTGTCATAGTCACTGATAACTCGGCTTTCATAAAGCTCTAAAATGTTGTTGATCGTGACAGAGGCGTTGTTTGCTTGGTTCATCTCTTGATATTTGTCGATCATGAACGCATTGTAAAGCACCTCATAAACACGCTGAATTTCGCGTTTGAACACCGACTCGTTGTCAGTCGAAAACCCCATGCCCTCTTCGGAACGCTTGGCTTCAGACAGATATCTGCTGTAACCCTGCGCATAAACCGGATTTTGCGTCACATAATTAACCACATTGCGATAGAGCACATCGAGGTCGTTTTGCGTGGTCAGGTCGCGATCCTCTCCGTTCCAAAAGGTGTGATCTTCAACAGCGGTTGAAGCTGTGCTGTTGAGAGTGAGCGTATAGCCGCCCTGCCCATCCATTTGAAGCGAAATGAGATCGTCATAGCCGTTTTGCGTTACCACTGTGTCATCTTCGCTTTCGGTGGAAGAGGAGTCCTCCTCCTCGATGCCATTGATTTGGTTGTAGTAGCTTATGATATTGTCTTCGATGGTTTCGAAGGTCAGCTCCCAAAGATAGGTCTTTTCTTTCGTCGTCAAGATTTCGCCGTTGTTTTGCTCTTTTGCCATGTTTTCAGAAGCGCGGATGACGAGCTTTTCGTTGATGACGGATTCGAGTATCTGCCTCACTGCCTCTTCGCCTTCCAATCCATAGCTCTGATAGGTTTCGCTGTAATTTGCAACCGCCACAGAAAGGTCTCGCTTTGTGATCTCAATTTTTTCGCCGCTTTCATATTCAAGCGACGCCACAACTTGCGAATAATAGCGCGACATATCGGTGGTCACCAGCGTGCAGCCCGCGAAAACAGAGACGCACATGACAAGACACAGCGACAGCGAAATGATAAGTTTTGTAAGTTTAGTCTTTTTCATATCTCTCCGGAAAATCGCTCAAAAAAACATTTGAGCGCTATGATAGTATACAATATTTCTTACCTTAATTCAAGCAATTTCGAGCATTTTTTAAGATTTCTTTGCGTCCTCGAAAAATTCTATAACCGCGTCGAGCGTTTTTGACATAGGTTTTTGACGAGGCAGTTTGATTATTGGCAAGTTTTCAAATCTTAAACTTGCACCGTGGCTAGATAGCACTTTGATGAGCTGCTCGCTTATTTCGTCTTTGTAAAGGAAGAGGTTAATTTCGCCTTCCGCTGCTTTGATATCTTTGACGCCAAAAAGCATTGCAAGGTTTTTGATGTAGGCGATCTTTGCCAAGTTTTCGGTCTCTGGTGGAAGCTCGCCAAAGCCATCCGAAAGGCTTTCGAGCACATCTTTCATCTGCTCGCGCGAGGATATTTCGCTGATTTTCATATAAAAATTGATGCGCTGCTCACTTGTTGGAATGTATGTTTCAGGAATAAAGGCGTCAAGCGGCAGATCGATGCGAACAGGTCTTTCTTCGGCTTTCTTTTCGCCTGAAAGCTCGCTGACAGTTTCATTAAGCAGTTTGACAAACATATCGTAGCCGACTTTTTCGATGTGCCCATGTTGCTCTTTGCCAAACACGTTGCCGGCGCCACGAATTTCGAGGTCGCGCATAGAGACCTTAAACCCGCTGCCAAGCTCGTGAAACTCCTTTATCGCTTCGAGGCGCTTGTAGGAGGTTTCAGAGAGCAGTTTGCCGTTTTTGTAAAAAAGATAGGCATAGCTGAGTTTGTCGCTTCTGCCAATTCTTCCGCGAAGCTGATAGAGCTGACCAAGCCCGAGCATATCGGCGTCGTAAATTATCATCGTGTTGGCAGACGGCAGATCTATGCCGTTTTCGATAAGCGTGGTGGAGACGAAAACATCGTAATCGCCCTTAAATAGTTTGTCGACCACGCCCTGCAATTCGCGCTCGCTCATTTGACCGTGAGCGACGCCGACCCTTGCCTGAGGCACCAATTTTGATATGTGACTTGCCACTGAAAAAATCGACTGAACTCTGTTGTAAATGACAAACGCTCTGCCGCCTCTTGTGAGCTCGCGAAGCAGCACATTTTTGACGATTTCGTCCTCCTCTTCGGTGACATATGTTTGAATTGGCAGGCGGTCGCGCGGAGGGGTTGCGATCACTGAAATATCGCGGATCCCAGTCAGCGACATATGCAGAGTGCGCGGTATCGGCGTAGCAGAAAGCGCCAGAACATCGACATTTTTGCGCATGTTTTTGATCTTTTCTTTTGCCGCAACACCAAAGCGCTGCTCTTCATCGATCACGAGCAGCCCAAGATCTTTGAAAATCACATTTTTGGATAAGATTTTGTGCGTGCCGATCAAAACATCGACCTCGCCTTTTTTAAGACGCTCCAAAATCTCCTTGGTCTGCGAAGAGGTTTTGAAGCGGTTGAGAACTTCGATCCTTACCCCAAAGCTCTCAAACCGCTTCCTGGCATTCAGCAGATGCTGCTCGCTGAGCACTGTGGTTGGGCAGAGCAGCGCCACCTGTTTTGAATTGACAACCGCACGCATAATCGCGCGATAGGCAACCTCGGTTTTGCCGAACCCCACATCTCCGCAAAGCAACCTGTCCATGATTTTGGAAGATGCCATGTCTTTGAGCACATCCTCAATCGCCTGAGCTTGATCGGCGGTGAGCTCAAACTCGAACGAATTTGCAAACTCGTCCTCCAAAAACTCCTCTGGCTTAAAGGCAAAGCCCTTGCTGTTTTCGCGCTCTTTGTAAAGTTTCATCAGTTCAATCGCAAAGCCCTCAAGCTTTTCTTTGACACGTTTTTTGAGCTGTTCAAACTCTCTGCCGCCAAGGGTGTTCATGCGCGGAATCTCTTCGCTGCCGACATATGCTGAGATGGTGTTTGCCTGTTCGCTAGGCAGATACAAAATTCCTCCGCCGCGGTATTCGATGACAAAATAGTCCTTTTCGCTGCCGGCAAGGCTCATCCTTTCGATCCCAACACACTTGCCTATTCCGTGAAAATCGTGAACGACATATTCGCCAATTCGAGGCTGATAGAAAACCTCCTTTTTGTTTTTGGAAAGCTCGGTCTTTTTCTGCTTTGAAAGATTGTCAGAGCCGATAGCTATCAAGGAAAGCTTTGCTAGGTCAAACGAACTTGGAAAGTAGATTTCGCTGACATACACGCCTGGACCTACGAAGCCGATTTCGTCAAAGTCGAAGTATGAGATATCCTGCCCTGTGAGAAAATTTTTCATCCGGTTTTTGTTTTCGCCCGAAAAAAGCAAAATTTTATTCTTCGCCGGATTAAACGCCTTTATGTCACTGACAAGTTGCTGAAAGGAGTGAACATAGCTGGTTTCAGGACTGCTGTTTAAGTCCTCTCCGCCAGAGAGAGAAAATTTTAAGGTCGTTGAAAGCTCGTTGAGCTCGGCATAGTCATCCTTTGAAAAGCCGTTCATAACCCTCAATCCCGAAAGCACAAGGTCAAACGCCTGCTCAAGCCTTTCGGTTTGATCTGCCACAACAAAGTCTCCTATGTCGCTGACATTTTGCTTGCCTTTTGGCAAAATTGCAGGAAAAATGTCAAAATTTTCGATTTTTTCGCCTGTTTTCATGTCATTTGGATCAAAATATGAAATTTTTTCGATCAAATTGTCAAAAAAGTCGCACCTGATTGGAGAGTCGGTCGTGATAGGGAAAATGTCAAAAATGTCACCGCGCACGGCAAACTCACCTGGCCCGGAAACCAGGCTCGCCCTTTGATATCCAAACTCGATAAGGCGAGCTGAGAGGTCAGAGATTTCGATTTGCTGCCCCGAAGAGAGGGCGATCGGCTTTTTAAACAAATTTAGGTCAAATTTTGTCACTGCGGCGTTTGGCAAAAAAATCAAAAAATCTGCGCGCTCTGACAAAAACATACTCACAGCTTTTGCAAACGGAGCCAAGTTTTCGTCGGTTTCCGGCCCGATCTCTCTGCCGCAAGAAACTATCTCCGTCTCTCTGCCAAGCGCCGAAAGGTTGCGTTTGAGTTTGACCGCCTCAACAAAATCCGCGGCAAGAATTATTCCGCGTTTTTGCATGCCAATTATTAACGCCTTTTCGCCAAGTTTTGCACCGCTAAAATGCCTCACTTGTGAAAGCGGCGACGATTTTAAAAGCTCTAAAATTCTGTCCATAAGTTATCCGATAAAGTTTTCACAATTTGAAAATTTTTGCAAGCTCTTTTGCCGCCGACAAAATGATTTCGTCAAACTCGCTGCCCATTTTTGAAAGCACGAAGTTTGTGATGTCGCCCTGCGGTTTGCCTATGCCAACACGAAGCCTTGAAAAATCCTCACCAATCATGCTCACGATGTTGCGCAAACCGTTGTGAGTGCCGCCACTGCCATGCGTGCGAAAACGCAATTTGCCTTTTTCAAGGTCAAAATCATCGCAAATGACGACGATTTCGGCGTCTTTAAACTTGTTTTTGAGCATCAAAACGCTTTCGCCGGAAAGGTTCATGTATGTTTGCGGCTTTGCCAAGATCACTTTTTCGCCGCTGGGCTTGCCCTCGCCATAGACCGCTTTGCAGCCTTTTTTTGAAAGTTTGATTTCAAGCATCTTTGCAAGCGCGTCAATCACTTCAAAACCGATGTTGTGAAAAGTTTTTTCATATTCCTTGCCCGGATTGCCGAGGCCTATAAAAATTTTCATACCTCTTTTCCCTCAACCAGATGCTTGCCAAAAACCGTTGAGCCCTTTTTGACGAGAGTGTCGACGATGATGTTGCCGCTTTTTAAGTGGCACTCCTCTTCAATCACTGTGCTGCCCTTTAAAACATTCATCGGCTCAATTATAACGCCTGCCTCAATTTCGACATCCGCATCTATAAAAATGCTGTGCTCGCCCAAAAGCACAACGCCGCTGTTTTTGTGATAGTCGCGTATCCTTTGCGAAAGAATTTCAAAAGCGTAGCTGATCTCTTTTGGAGAAACCACTTGCAAAAATTCATCCGGCGCAAAGTTTTTTCTGACCGGCGAAAATATGACATCCGTCGATTTGATGTAGCTTGCCGAAAAGATATATCCCTTTGGGAGCACCATGGCGCTCAAATTTTTGGTGGCAAAATAGTCAAGCGCTTCCGCAATCGTGCCCTTTTGGAGCAGCGGCGTGTCGCCATAGAGCACGAGCAGATATTTTTTGCCGTCGGCATATGGTTTTAAAACGCTCAAAAGGTCTTCTTCGCTGACAAAATCAATGACGACCTTTTGCATCTTGCCGCACGCAAGCTTGACCCACTCAATCAAACTCTTTCCGCAAAGCGAGAGATTTGAAAGCGGCCTTTTCATGATGAGAGCAAGCGTCTCCTCCTCCACCCAATCATAGCTTTTTGCCGAAACTATGCTTTTTGGCAGGATTGAGCTCTCCTCTTCAACTTCAATTTTTTCTTTTACCACAATTTCTTCTAACATATTTTAATTATAACTGTTTGAAAGGACAAAAGTCAAACAAATTTTTGGTAACATTTTTTTGCAAAAGGTCAAAAATATTTTTAGGTTTTTGATTTTTGTGCTATGATATATTATCAGATGACAGAATGTGACACAAACATCGGTTAATCGAGAGGTGGTTATGAAAAAAACGAAAACTTTTAATTGGACATTTTTGTCGCTCGCACTTGTTGCGATGAGCGTTTTGCTTTTTGCAAGCATCTTTACTCTGCCAACTTCGAGCGCCGGCGCTGCAAGCACTTACGCCTTTTCAAATGAACTTAGCGTCACCGTGCAAAACCGCGATAGTCAAACGCTGCAACCTTTTTCAACCGAAACAGCAACGCTCAGATACAACAATGAAGAAGAGGTTGATTATTCTGTTCAGACCTTCAACTGGGCGGATGTGAGAAATTTTGTGGTCAGCTTTAACACCGATTCGCTCGATGAGGCCAACAGCTACAGCTATTCCTACTCAGTGTCGTGGACGCCTGCGATAATCACGGACGGCGTTGCGGATTTCACGATCGAAGCCGCTCAGCCGAGAGAGCTGATCAACCAAACAGTCACAACAAACGAACAGGCCTCAGCCAAAGATCAAATTGTCAGCAATCTGACTTTTGCAATCGACAATTTGCTGGCAGGCAGCGGACAAAACAGCTTTACCGCTTCGACGGTTTTTGCTCAAACTCAGGATGCAGGCTCGTCAAGCTATGACCTTCACGGCGGCTGGGGGCTTTATATCTTTTCGTTCAACTGCAACGACTCCTACACCAGCGCAGTTTTTCAAATTCTGCCAACTGATGTCAGCACACTGACAGAGCAACCTTCTGTGACCGTCAGCGAGGAAAGCTCACAAGAGGGCATGCAAGCTGCCTATCTCTTCTCACTCAGCCCTGAGTGCCAATTCCTCAACCGCGACTATATCGTTTGGTCAATTGAAGGAACTGGCAGAGACGGTCTCACCTATGTGCTCACACCTCAGGATATCACCGACAGCTCGCTCGAACACGCTTTGACGACGGGCGCAATTTATCGCAACGGCACCAGCTATTTTTTCGACACTGAGGTGGAAGGAACTTGGACGGCAGTTTGCAGGATATATGACGAAGATCCTGACAATGCCGGAGCTGAGCCGGTATACACAATCAGAAGCGCGCAAGTTTCAACTTCACAAGGCATGGCTCCAAACACCATCATTTGGATCGTGGTAGGCGTTGCCGCAGCTGCTGCAATAATCGTTGGAATTGTGGTGGGCGTTTCGATCAAAAAAGAAAGAGTTTACTAAAAAATTCGCTGTGAAAAGTTTAAGGCAATTGAAACTAGTAAAAAAGACACTTTTAAAATTTAAGTGTCTTTTTTGCATATATCAATAAATTTTTTAAATATTTGATTGTGTAATTTGTCTTTCAAATATAAAGATTCTGGGTGAAATCTCATGCCTAAAAAACACCTCTTGGTTTTATCTTCAGTTACTTCAATATTGCCATAAACATCATAAGCAGCAACTGTTAAATTATTTATTGTATCAATTGTATTTTTATGTCTTGAATTAACTTTCATATTTTCTACATTAACAAAATTATAAAAGTTTGATGATTTATCAATTTTAATGGAATGAACATAATCAACATCTGGTTGATTATGTATTTCAGGATTTGCTACTTTTTTACTTTTTCCACCAATTCCTCTAATCATGTTACTATGTCCAGCACAAATACCTAAAATAGGAATATCATTGTTGTAACAATATTTAGCAACCCACATTTCATATGCATCACTACTACTACCGCCAGATAAAATAATACCATCACAAAGATTAATTTGAGCAATCATATTTTGTTTTTCTTGTTGTGTAAATAAATTTTCTAAATTGTTATAAATATCAACTTGATTTGCTTGGTCAACGATAATAATATTCTTCATCGAAGGTACAATCCCTATTGCAATCGCATTATTTTTATATAAAGCATTCTTTATTTCATCCGGAATATAGACAAAAGTCCTTTTTTTGTCTATTTCTTTGTGTTTAGCCACTAATCCAATGATTACTTTCATAAATTCCTCAATATGTATGTAATTTATATTGATAATATCAAAAAAAATAAATTTTGTCTATCATTATAATAGAATTAGTTAAAAAATGGCAGTTAGACATGTGCTTGTCATATACAAGTGGACTCACTTCGTTCGTCCAAACCAAGCACACGCCACAAACTAAACTTAGTTGCAAAAAAGCGAAAGTGTTGGCGGAGCATACACGCTTCCGCTTTTTGCTTTTTTGTTTTCTTCTCTATATTTTTCTAGTGTAAGCGAATACTCTTTGTTGTCAAGGTCAAGGCGAGTGCCTTATAACTTTTAGGGTTGTTTTCTTACGACAACCTGTGACAACGGCAGAGATATTCGCTTTATTTTACAGTTAAGAGAGTTAGGAGAAAAAAGAAAACATAGGCAGTTTTTCGTCTATGTTTCTCTTTATTTATTCCGCTAGTTTCAAAAGTTAGCGATAAATCAGCGTTTTTTTATATCACATTATGCAAATTTGCACCCATAAAGTGGCGATAGCTGTGAGAGTAAAACTTGACGGCTTCCAAAGAGGCGCGAAACTCTTTGACATCGTTTTCTGCCTGATAAACCTTGAGCTTTGCTATCTCCATCCCCACCTCTTGGATGCTTTTGTGGTTGACGAGATAGCAAAGATTGCTTTCGTTGTTCGTCCAGTTATATTCAAGCGTGTCGACGGCGAGCGAAAGCTGCATGTCAGAAAGGTTTTCGAGATCCAGCGAAAGCGCCTCTATGCGCGTGCAATCGTCTTGCAAAGTTTGCAACGCGCTTGTGGCAAGCCAATCTTCAAGCACACACATTGCCACCAAGAATACAAAAATAAGAGCAAGCATAACGCGAGAAAAAATCTTCATGCCGCCCTCCTGACATTTTCAAAAATTTGTTTTTCGCCTTTTTTCATCTGCAAATATACGAGTCCGTTTTTGTCGATCGTCATGACGAGCACATCTTTAACCTTGGCTTTTCCCACATTTTTTTGCAAAAAGGCATGAATAAAATCTTCGCTAACCTCTGCCTCAGAAAGGTTGTCCTTCATGATTTTTCCTTCGCTGACCACGCTGACAGGAATGACAGCCGGATCGACTTTGAGTTTGAGGTTTTCATTCGTCACAGGCGCAGCTTCCGCCTTTGGCAGCACGCTCAGCTTGCCGTTGGTCTCCATGATCGCATACTCGACTTGCTCGAGCGAAAAAAAGCCAAGCCCGCGCATCGCCTCAAACACATCATCGATCGTGATGTTGAGCTTTTTTAAAGCCTGATAATCGATGCCTTTGGGATTTATCACAATGACAGGCTTGCCGCTGATCAGCATCGAAAATTTTGTGCTGAAACGCGAAAGCAGGGTCAAAATAAAGTGCAAGATGACAAGAGTGAGCAAGGGTATAATCCCGTGCAGAACCGGCACGCCGATCTCCGCCATAGGGATTGTGGCAAGGTCGGCAATGATCAAAGTCAAAACCAGCTCAAACGGTTGCATCTGACCAAGCTGGCGCTTGCCCATTATCCTAAACAAAAACAGCACCACGAGATAGATGATTATCGCTCGCAAAACTATCGTCAACATATCGCTAGTATGAGCGTAATTTTGTTTTTAAAACAAAATTTTAAACTTTTTTGAGCTTTTTTCTTCGCTTGAATTTGCTGAGCACAGAAATCGCGTAACCCTTGACATCGACAACCTCGAACACCGTGCAAAGCAGCAGATAGCAAACAGCGCCCACGATGCAAGAAATAGCAATGGCAAAAAATGAAGGCATCGCAAGCGCGCAAAGCGTGGCGACAAACGAAGTGATCGCGGCGCACGGCACTGTGATAAAGAGCAGGATAAGGAGCGGCTTGAAGATTTTAAGCTTTATCCCCGTCTTGCGTTTTAACATAAAAAAGTTGAGGCAGCTCGTCACGCACATGCAAACACCCATCCCCCAAAAGAGTGCGTTGATCCCACAAAGCGAGGGCAAAACCCACATGAGCGCAAACATGACAACGGCGCCGATGAAATAGTTGACGCAGGAGCGCACCTCGTGCCCCAAAGAGTTGAGAAGCGAGGAGGTGATGTTCGTCAGCCCCATCGGGATCATTATCCACGCGCTTGCAGCAAGAATTGTGCCACTGAGAGCGTTATCAAACAAAAACTCACCAACAAGCTCGCCGGCACCGACAAAAAGCGGCACAAAGAGGGCGGAAACAAACAGCGCAAAAATCACAGAGCTGCGCACGCGAGACTCGATGTGAGAGCTATCCTCCTTAACAACCGCCATGGAGATGTCTGGAACAAGCGCTGTGGAGAGCGAGCCAATAAGCGTGGTTGGCACAAACAAAAGCGGCATCGTCATGCCGACAGCAACGCCATACAGCGTCATCGCCTGCGAGGAGGTGTAGCCGATCGCAACGAGACGCAGCGGAATGATCAGTGCAATCAGCGGCTGAGCCAAGCTCCCCGCCACTCTCACGCCTGTGATTGGTGTTGAGCGCCGCACAAGCTGCTTGTATTCCTTGCCAGGTTTTGAGAGTTTGCCGCCGTAGATGAAATAAAGTAGCCCAACAAAAAGCGCTGAAAAGGCGCAAGCGATCGTCATCGACCACGCAACACCAACGGCTTTTGTCAGGTTTGAGGCAGCTGGCGCAAGCAAAAGCACACAGACGAGAATTCTGACAATCTGCTCGAAAAACTCACTCACACAAAGCGCAAAATAGTTGTCCTGACCCCAAAGCGCGCCGCGAAAGACGCTGTAAACCGAGGAAAACACGAGCGCAGGTAGCAGAGCCAGCAAGATCCAGATGCAAGCCTCATCAGTGAAAAGATTTGCAAACAAATTGCGAAAAAGCAAAACGATTCCGCATATCGCCAGGCTGATCGCCAGCCCTAAAATGAGCGCCGAGCTGATGATACTGCCCTGTTTTTTGCGGTCACCGTTTATGCGATAAGAGGCGCACATGCGCGAGATGATGAACGGAAGTCCGCTGCTGACCACGGTCATAAGCACCATAAAAACCGAAAACGCGACTTGATAAAGCCCCAACGCCTCGGCGCCGAGCGTGCGCGAAAGATAAATTCTGAACAAAAAACCAAAAACTCTGATTAAAACAGAAAAACCGGTGATGAGAACGACGGTTTTGACAAGAGATTTCATGCTTCCTCCAACTTAAATGTATTAAATTTGTGCGAAAATAATACAATAAAGAAAAAAAGAGGTGAAAAATGCAGAAAGATTATCTCCCGTTTTATATCGTCAAAAAAGGCGACACCCTGAGCGGCATCGCCAAAAAATTTGACATCAACCCCACCCAAATTTTGGTGGAAAACTATATCACCCCCAGCGGAATAAAAGAAGGCGTGATTTTGTCGATCACAAAATAACTTGACAAAAAAACAAGAGCCAACGCTCTTGTTTTTTACTACGCCACTTCGCGAATTGCAGTTATCACAACTGGAACTGATGGAGCTCCAACCTCAGCATAACCCATCAATACCATTTGCCCAGGGGTGTAAATATATGAAAAATCTTCAGCTAAAATTGCATTCTCTACGATATGCAAAGTATAATCATTACGGCCATCGCTACTATCTAAGTCAATTGAGAGATATTCTCCGCCCAACGATATTGCACTGTTTGGCGCAGCAGCTAAATCAACATAAGATGCCGTTGCTGTTCTCGAGACTGAAGTGCCGTCAATCGTCATATCAATGCTATACGTTTTGCCATCAACTAACCCAAGAGAAACTTGCTGCCACATATCCTCGTTTAGTGGAGGTGCTGCTGTTGTATCACGATATGTCGTGTTAAAAGTCAACGGCTGAGCGGCAAGGTTTGGATAAAACACTTCATTGATCTGATCCAAAATTCCTGTTGTTGTGCCAAAGGTGTGTTGATGGAAGAAATATGAGCCATCGGTTTTGATTGGAAGCGGTCTGCCGCCGTTGAGGCCTGTGAGATAGATGAAATTGCCCTCCATTGCCGAAGTGTCATCAGTTAGTGCCCTAGCCTCAATCGCACCGTTGACTGAAACCGTGCCATATGAGTTGGTGGTTGTGATTGAATAGATATCGCTTTGCTGCGACATGTCTGTAAACACATTGTATGAAGAAGCAGAAAGCGCATTGATTTTTAAATTGACTGAGCATTTGTCGATGGTCATTTGAATACTATCATAACCGCTTCCTACTACCGTTGCATAAATGCCGCTAAGATAAGGAGTTGATGAACTTTGAGTTGCAAAATCTGCAACACAGTTTGATATTGTGATATCGTATGTGCCAGAGTTGCCTATCATTCCAATGATACCTGCTAGAAACGTTGACGCATTAAGTGTGCCGAAATTTGCGCAATCAGTGATTGACATTGTTCCAGACATAACACTACCAACAATTCCGCTAGACAACCTATCGCCGGTGATCGTGCCATAGTTGTTACACCCTGTTATGCTGCAATTGCCTGAAACCATCATAGCAACGCCTGCTGCCATATAGCCATTGACAGGGCCAAAGTTTGAAGAGCTTGTGATTTGAGATGCAGCCAGCGAGCCTACTATTCCTGCTGGCGCAGCCATTTCTGACGATCCACCGTCAATCAAGCCAAAGTTTGCGCAGTTTGAGATTGTTGACATCTGCGACATGCCAACAATACCGCCATAAGATGAGGATGAATCCATCAAAACAGTTTGCTCGCAATAGTTGATGCAGTTGTCGATTTCTGACATCATTGCCATTCCAACCATACCACCGCTGCCTGCGCCTGAGCCAGATACAGTTGAACACTTTCCTGCCACTGAGCAATTTTCGATTCGCGCATTTATGCTAACGCCAGCAATTGCACCACTATACATTTGAACAGAGAAATCGGCATCTGTCAGGTGCACATTTTTGATTTGTGCGGTTTTTTCTGAGGATGTAGAATCTCCAACAAGCAGCCCAAACAGGCTTGAAGAGACGCCCTCACCTGCTTGAAAATTATATCCTCTCAATGAACGCAAACCTGAAATCTCAAAATTTCCACCATCATATTGTCCGCCAAAGCCAGTCATTGACCCACCGGTCATAGCTCCCAGCATCGACCCGATTGGCTCCCAATAATGCGCTGAAAGATCAATGTCGGCTTTTTGCTCAAAATAAAAGTCGGAAAAATAAATGTTTGCTCCGTTCATTGATGCATCAACAACAGGAGTCAAAGTTTCTCCGTTAAACTCACCGCTTTGCAGCGCATAGGCAATAGCTGCGAGGTCAGCGGCATTCCAAATTTGATAAGGGTCTTGCGCTGTTGTGCCTGAGCCCAGCAGAGTCGCGCTATAGTTGCCAGTGCCGATCCAAGTGTCAGAATCAAACCTGAAAATCGGATAACCTTCGTTGACATTTTCTGTGTCCATTTGCCACTTGGTGGCAAAATCTAAGCCCAAAGTGTCACGCAAGAAAGTGAGCGTTTTTGCCTGGGTGTCGAGGTCAGCGATATATGTGCCGTTTGCCCCTGCAACCTCAGAGAGCGAAGATCCGCCGTAATAGGTTTGAGACACTGATCCACCTACACTAACAATTATCGGATCAACATTTGTGCCTGATGAGATGACTTGACCGATGTTGAAGGCTACGATTATGCTCGTGCTACCTCCTCCGGCACCTGAAAAGTCGGACCCATTATAACGAGATCCAGACAAAATTCCGCCAACATAGTCTGATCCAGAAACCGTGCCGGTGTTGTAAGCTTCATAAAGAATAGCGGTGCCTCCGCTGATTCCACCAACATAGTTGGTGCCGGTGACAGAACCTCTGTTGAAAACAGCGCTCATATATCCGCTGTCCATATCATTGAACTCACCCGTGATGCCACCGACATAATTCACGCCAGAGATCGAGCCTGTGTTGTAGCTTTTTTCAATTGGAACACTAGCAGGCCTTGCCCAACCTGCAATTCCGCCGACAAGGTTGCCAGAAGCTGAGACTGAGGCTGAGTTGTAGGAATTAAACACACCTGTGCCCGAAAGACAACCAACAACGCCGCCGACATAGTTATAGCCCTGAATGTTGGAATCGGTGATGCCGAGATTTTCGATGAATCTTTCAGGGTCATAATAACTTTTATGAACATAGCCAAAGAGGCCTTGGTAGGAATAGGCGTCGGTGTCGCCAGCTGGCGTGTTTATGCCAGAAACTGTGTGACCGCCGCCGTCGTAGTTGCCGGAGAAATAGTGCTGCGTTTGAGTGCCTGAGCGGTCATAATAGATGCCTATCGGTTGCCAAACATGTGCCGACAAATCAATATTTTCAGATTGAATAAAATGTTTATTATCAAAAACGTAGAAAGTACTAGTATCTTTAATTGTATAATCTGTGCCTTCAACAAGTGGATTGTCTTCTTGACCTCTTGTGTAAACAAGCCAAGATAGTCCTGCAAGGTCTTCGGCTGAGTCAATTATGTAAGGGTTAGTTTCGGAACCGTCGCCATAAGTGGTGGTGTCAGGATTGTTAAACCACTCAATCGAGTAGTTGCCTTCGTTCGTCCACCAGTCGATTGGAACTTCTTGATATAAGAATGCTGGATAACCGTCATTCAATGAAGCGTTTATTTGCCAAATATTTTTAAAATCCCATGGATAATCTTCATTCCAATTTGTAGAATCGGTATACCACGAAAGGTCTTTTGGATTTACGGCTAGGTTTGAATCATACTCTGCTTGGCCAGGTTCATCAGCGCCATTTATTCCTCCTATATTTGAACAGTTACCACCATAATAGCAGTTGGTTATGGTTGTGGTGCCAGAAGAGGAAGTAGAAACAGATCCCACAACTCCGCCGACATCTGAGTAACTTGTTGCAGTGCTGGTTACATTTCCTGTGTTATAGCAGTTGGTTATGTTTGCAGTTGAAGCATATCCCACAACTCCGCCGACATATGAAGAGCCATTAACAGTACCTGTGTTGTAGCAGTTGGTTATGGTTGCACTATAAGCTCGTCCCACAACTCCGCCGACATCTGAGTAACTTGTTGCAGTGCTGGTTACATTTCCTGTGTTATAGCAGTTGGTTATGTTTGCAGTTGAAGCATATCCCACAACTCCGCCGACACCTGAAGGACCACTAACAGCACCTGTGTTATAGCAGTTGGTTATGGTTATACTGCCAGAAGAAGCACTAGCATATCCCACAACTCCGCCGACATCTGAAGAACCACTGACACCGCCAGTGTTATAGCAGTTGATTATGGTTGTAGTTCCAGAAGCATATCCCACAACTCCACCGTCCCGTGATGTACCACTAACAGTTCCTGTGTTATAGCAGTTGGTTATGGTTGCATCAGAAGTCTCTGCCACAACTCCGCCGACACAGTAAGAACTACTAACAGTTCCTGTGTTATAGCAGTTGGTTATGGTTGCGTTACTAGCATTTCCCGCAACTCCGCCGACAAATTGAGAACCACTAATAGAGCCTGTGTTATAGCAGTTGGTTATGGTTGTAGTGGCGCCAGAAGAAACTCCCACAACTCCGCCAACATATAAATAACCTTGAATATAAGAATTGGTGATGCCTATGTTTTGTATTGTTATTGGATATGTTGAGCTTGAAGAATTAACATATCCAAACAAGCCTTGATAAGAATATGCATTAGTTGTCCCAGCTGGAGTGAAAATACCAGAAACAGTGTGATTGTCGCCATCATAACTGCCTGAAAAATAATTTTGTCTTCTCGTCCCATCACGAGTATTATAAATCCCTATGGGTTGCCAGTAGTATAACGAAAGATCGATGTTTGCTGTTTGTTTAAAAAACTTGCCTCGGAAGATATAGCTTCCAGAATAATCTGTGCCTGAAACAAGTGGATTGTCTGCTTGCCCTTTTGTGTAAACAAGCCATGAAAGGCCTGCGAGGTCCTCGGCTGAGTCAATTATGTAAGGATTTTGTTCAGTGCCTGGTTGATAGGACGTGCCATCGATTTCTACACTTTGTGCATTTTTAAACCAATCGATTGAATAGCGATCATCAGTTATCCACGAGCCATCAGTGTTGGTTGGGCCGTCGGCGGCTTGTGAGTCCTCAGTTGGTGTGGATGAAAGAGAGAGCGGGTTCCAGATGACGACGATGCCGAGGAAGAGTGCGAAGCACAAAAAATAGCACAGCAGGCTTGAGATCAGCTGAGCTTTGGTAAGGCCTGATTGACGGAAAAACTGTTTGATTTTTGACATTCATCCCCCTTTTCCGCACTCAGGCGGAAGTGCCGCGAGCGGGAGCGAGCGCCAAAAGCCCGCGAGGGGTTTTGGGAGGTTTGCCGAAAGGCAAAGCAGCACTTCCGCCGTGCTTTTGCAGAGGCCTCTAACTGTCAGCGCAAAGCTCTCGCCTTTGCTCGCCAAATGACCTCTGAAAGTTTTACAGTTTTATTGTAACAAAATTCGCGA
>CALVZD010000010.1 GCA_944372435.1 uncultured Clostridia bacterium
CTTTTTTAACACGCTTTTTTAACACGCTTTTTTAACACGCTTTTTTAACACGCTTTTTTAACACGCTTTTTTAACACGCTTTTTTAACACACGGGCGGAAGCGCGCGCGAAAAGCGCGCCGCCTGCCTTGAAAGGCAGGCAAAAAAATTTTTTGCAAAATTTTTTTGCTTCCGCCCGCTGTTTACTCCTGAAAATCCTTGAGTTTTTCGATATAACTTTCAAAATAATCCGGAAGAGGCGACAAAAACTTCATCTCCTCACCTGTTCTCGGATGTCGAAACTCCAAACTATACGAATGCAAAAGCTGTCCTCTCAAACCCTTGACCGCTTTGCCGTAAAGCTCATCACCGATCACAGGGTGCCCGATAAAAGCCGAATGCACTCTGATCTGATGAGTTCTGCCTGTCACGAGCGAAAACTCGACAAGCGAACAAGTTTCGTATCTTTTTTTGACGACAAAATTCGAAATCGCAAGCTTTCCTGTGGCAGACACAGCGTATTTTTTTCTGTTTTTAGGGTCACGCGCAAGAAAATTTTCGATGTGGCCGCTGTTTTCCCAAACGATTCCGTCAAGGAGCGCGAGATATTTTCTTTTCACGCTTTTTTCTTTGATCATTTTGGCAAGCTCGACATGAGCGAAGTCATTCTTGGCAACCAGCATAAGACCGGATGTGTTTTTATCCAGTCTATGCACGATCCCTGGCCGCAACTTGCCATTTATGCCGCTGAGGTCTTTGACTTTGGCAAGCAGGCCATTGACGAGAGTTCCACTTTTGGTGCTTTGACACGGGTGCACCACCAGACCTTGCGGTTTGTCGACGACGAGCAGATCGGAGTCCTCATACACAATTTTAAAATCGACCTCTTCTGCCTTGGCCTCGATTGGCTCAGGCTGCGACTGCAAAAATTCGACTTTGTCGCCGCCTTTTAAAACAAATCCAGCCTTGACCGCTGAGCCATTCACCAAAATTTTTTGTGCTTCGATCAAATTTTTGACAAAAGAGCGTGACGGAGCGTTTAAAAAAGCTGTTGCAAAAACATCCAGCCTTTTGCCGGCGTCTTCATTTTGTATTTGCGTCACTTTTTTCATTTTTCTCCTTTTTGTAATGTTTGACGAGCGACATTATCGCGTATATCACAAAGAGCAAAACGCCCGCTGTCAGACAAATGTCGGCAACGTTAAAAACCGGAAAGCTTGGCCAAAACTCAAAGTGCAAGAAGTCGCGAACATAGCCGAAAGATATCCTGTCCACCAAGTTTCCCACGCTGCCAGCAAGCAGCAACCCAAGCGCGACATGATAAAGAGGATGTGAAATTTTGTCGGAGATTGTATACCAAGCGATCGCTGCTAAAAAAATCAGCGTTAAGATTATGATCAAAGCATCCATGCCGGCGAGCATCCCCCAAGCAGAGCCCTCGTTGTGCACGATGACAATGTCGATAAAGCCTGGCAAAAATGAGGCAGTCTGCCCAATTTGCATAGATGAATCCAAAAAATGCTTTGAAAGCAGGTCAAAAATGAGCATGAGCACAAAAATAGGCAGAGCTATGCACAAAAATCGTTTCAAAAGAGGCTTTTTACTCAATTTCCACTCCCTCCGGCAGCAAAATCACGAGCACTTTTTCTTCGATGGTTTCAACCTTGCCTTTCGTGGCGGAAACATAGCCCTCCAAATAGCCCAACATCCTTTCGCGTTCTTCGGCTTCCTGCACATTGACCAAAACTGGCTCGCCAGATTTGTAAATATCCAGAGCTTTTTTGGCGCTAAAAATCCCCTCAACATAAATGACCTTGACGCCATCAATTCTGTCAGGTTTTTCAATTTTATCTTTTTTAAGGTTGAAAGATGCTTTGGTTTCGGTTTTTTTTGGTTTTCTTTTACTTTTAACCTCGTCTTCGCTCTCAAAACCAAGCGCTCTAAAAAGTCCTCCAAAAATGCTCATATTTTTTCTCCTTAAACAATTTTAGCACATAAAAAAACAAAATCAAAGGTTTTTTAACAAGAAAAAACTCGAACTGTTGTTCGAGTCATCTTGTAAGAACTTTTTCTTCTGCAACGCAGTCGTTTTCCTGCCTCAGACTTTCTTTTTCCACAAACTCAGTGATACCCTTTTCAAACAATGCCATTTTAACATCTTCTAAAACACTTTGGTGTTTTGCCCTGGCTTTTTCGCCACTATGTCTCAAAGCTTTGTTTAGTTTTACCTCTCGTGCAAAGTTGCTTTTTGTGTCATAAACCACGATTGATATTGTGCCAGGATTGCCAGCAAGCCAGGTGTCTCGCGTGTCAAACATCTGCTTTGAGCAAGCGATGATTTCAAGACTTGGACAACGCAAAAAAACTTTGTTCCCCATTTTTTTTACGCTTTCAGGAATTATTATGTTTTTTAATGAAACATCGCCATAAAACGCTTTGTCGCCAATCTCCTCCAACCCTTCATTCAGCTCAACATTTGTCAAAGATTCAATATTTGCAAACGCAGCATATGGGATTTTTTTAACTCCCTCTTGAACGACAACCCTGTTGACTGTTTCCTCAGCATGCACCAAAGGATTCATGATGCTTTTTTGAGAAATTACGATAATATTTTCTTTAGGATTATGCTTTTCTGCCAAAATTTTTGCTTTTTCAGCTGTGGTTAATTTTGTTTTCATTTTTTCTCCTTTTTAACAATCAAGCTCGAGCTCAAAGTCTTTTATTCTAGTTCTTCTGATTGGAGATGTTATGCCTTTTTTGCGAAGTTTTTCTTTTATTTTTTTTAAAGAATTTTCGTGCATCTTCATTCCTTCAGGATCCCAATAACTTCTCACATTGTTGACAACAACTTCTTTAGCGTAATTTTTTTGTGTATTGTAAATGACTATAGTCAGAGTTCCAGGATTACCTGCGAGCCATATATCTCTTTTTTGAAACATTTCTTCTGAACAAGCCACAACTTCCAAGGCTGAACACTGAAAAAATGCCTCCTTCCCAATACGTTTGATATTTTCTGGTAGCACGACACTATCTAGCGATATATTTCGATAGAAGGCTTTCTCCTCAATTTCTTCAAGTTCATCATTAAATTCTACATCATAAATGTGCTCGTTCCTTGAAAAAGTTGCAAACGGAATTTTTTTTACGCCTTTTTCAAACTTAACTTTGCCCACTGCGTCATCTGAGAACATCCCAGCGCACATATATGTAGTTGGCTTTATTGTGAGTATTTTCATAATTTTTCCTTTTGTATACAATTATTATATCTGCATTTTGACGCCAAATCAATAGGTTTTTTAATATTTATATACAAAATTCAATTTTTTTTTGACCAAAATGAAATATGGAATAAAAAACCGAGGCCGAAAGCCTCGGTTTAAAGTTAAATTGATTATTCGATTATTGTTGAAACAACACCTGAACCAACCGTTCTGCCGCCCTCGCGGATAGCGAAACGCAATCCTTCTTCGATAGCGATAGGAGTGATGAGCGAAATTGTCATCTTAACGTGGTCGCCTGGCATAACCATTTCAACGCCCTTTTCGAGTTCGATCGTTCCGGTAACGTCAGTTGTTCTGAAATAGAACTGAGGTCTGTAACCGTTGAAGAATGGAGTGTGACGTCCGCCTTCCTCTTTCTTCAAAACGTAAACCTGAGCGGTGAATTTTGTGTGAGGGTGGATTGAACCTGGTTTGCAAAGCACCTGTCCTCTTTCGATTTCAGATCTTTGGATACCACGGAGAAGCAGACCAACGTTGTCACCTGCTCTTGCTTCGTCAAGAAGCTTTCTGAACATTTCAACGCCGGTGATAACTGTTTGCTTTTTAGCTCCCATACCAACGATTTCAACTGGGTCGTTCATTCTGATCACGCCGCGCTCAACTCTACCAGTTGCAACGGTTCCGCGTCCTGTGATGGTGAACACGTCTTCAACAGGCATAAGGAAAGGCTTGTCGGTGTCGCGCTGTGGCTCTGGGATGTAAGAGTCAAGAGCGTCCAAAAGTTCTTGGATGCATGCGCAAGCTGGATCATCAAATTTGCCAGCTTTGCCTGCTTCGAGAGCTTTGAGAGCTGATCCTTTGATGATAGGTGTTTTGTCGCCTGGAAAATCGTATTCAGTGAGAAGGTCTCTGATTTCCATCTCAACGAGTTCCAAAAGTTCTGGGTCGTCAACTTGGTCAGTTTTGTTCATGAAAACGACGATATAAGGAACGCCAACCTGTCTTGCAAGCAGGATGTGCTCTCTTGTTTGAGGCATTGGGCCGTCGGTTGCAGCAACAACCAGAATAGCGCCGTCCATCTGAGCAGCACCGGTGATCATGTTTTTAACATAATCCGCGTGTCCCGGGCAGTCAACGTGAGCGTAGTGACGCTTTGCTGTTTCATACTCAACGTGAGCGGTGTTGATTGTGATTCCGCGAGCTTTCTCCTCTGGTGCTTTGTCGATTTGGTCATAATCCATTTTTTCTGCCAAACCTTTTCCAGCTGCATACATGGTGATAGCAGCGGTGAGCGTTGTTTTACCGTGGTCAACGTGACCGATAGTTCCAACGTTTACGTGTGGTTTTGATCTATCAAAAACTCCTTTAGCCATTTTAATTAAATCTCCTTTTTTGATTTTACTTTGTTATTCTAGCACACTTTAAAATTATTTCCAAATGTTTTTAACAACATTTTTCAAAAAATTATTGTATGTGCAAAGTTATTTTTTTGCTCTTTCGCCGATAACTTTTTCAGCGATAGATTTTGGAACTTCCTGATATTTGAGCGGCTCCATAACATAGGTTCCTCGCCCCTGCGTTTGAGAGCGCAGGTCGGTTGCGTAGCCGAACATTTCAGAAAGTGGAACTTCGGCGTTGACGATTTGGATGCCGAGTGTGGATTCAGTTCCTGTCAAGATGCCTCGACGAGAGGTCAAGTTGCCCATAACCGTTCCAAGATAGTCGTCAGGCACTTCGACTGACACCTTCATGATAGGCTCCAAAAGCACTGGATTTGCCTTTTTTGCGCCGTCTTGGAATGCGAGTGATCCTGCGATTTTGAACGCCATTTCTGACGAGTCGACTTCGTGGAAGGATCCGTCGATGACGGTGACTTTGAAGTCAACTGTTTCATAGCCGGCAACCACTCCGTTCATCCTCGCCTCGTTTATGCCGTTGTTGATAGGCTGAATATATTCTTTCGGGATAGATCCGCCGACGGTTTTGTCCACAAATTCATAACCTGAGCCAGGCTCAAGCGGTTCCATCTCGATGATGCAGTGACCATATTGTCCTTTACCACCTGACTGACGGATATACTTGCCTTCCGCTCTAACCGGCTTTCTGATCGTCTCTTTGTAAGAAACTTGCGGATCGCCGATGTTTGCCTCAACTTTGAACTCTCTCAAAAGCCTGTCAACGATGATTTCAAGGTGAAGCTCGCCCATTCCTGCGATAAGGGTTTGCCCTGTCTCTTGGTTGGTGCTAACTCTGAAAGTTGGGTCTTCGCGCATAAGTTTTGCAAGCGCGATAGCCATTTTTTCTTGCATATCTTTGGTTTTTGGCTCGATAGCAAGCTGAATAACTGGCTCTGGGAACTCCATGCTTTCAAGCTGGATAGGATGCTTTTCGTCGCAAAGTGTGTGTCCGGTTATCGTGTCTTTAAGGCCGACGATAGCGGCGATGTCACCTGCGCCAACCTCACTGATCTCCTGACGGTTGTTCGCGTGCATTCTGATAAGTCTTCCCACGCGCTCCTGCTTGCCCGTGATTGAGTTGTAAACATATGAGCCTGCTTTCAAAAGCCCGCTGTAAACGCGGAAGAATGTCAAGCCGCCCACGAACGGATCGGTCATGATTTTGAATGCGAGCCCTGAGAATGGAGCAGTTTCGCTGGCCTCACGAGTCTCCTCGAGGCCGGTGTCTGGGTTGATGCCCTTGATTGGTGGGATGTCAACTGGCGATGGCAGATACTCTACCATTGCGTCGAGCAGCATCTGAACGCCTTTGTTTTTGTAAGATGATCCGCAAAGGATTGGTGTGAATTTTCGTTCGATGGTTCCCTTTCTGATTGCGGCTTTAAGCTCGTCTATGCTGATCTCGTCGCCCTCGAAATATCTTTCGAGAAGCGCATCATCTGTCTCGACGATCTTTTCAATCATCTCATCGTGAAGTTTTTGTGCTTCTTTTTTGTATTCCTCTGGGATGTCGGCGATCTCAAACTGCTGGCCCATTTCATCTTTATATATCTCTGCTTTCATAGTGAGCAAGTCGATGATGCCACTGAAAGTTTCGGCAGAGCCGATGTTGAGCTGAATTGGAAGCGGAACAGTTTTCAGCCTGTTTTTGATTGAGTCGATGCAGCCCATATAGTCAGCGGCATCTCTGTCCATTTTGTTGACATAAATGATGGTTGGAACGTGATATTTGGTAGCCTGACGCCAAACAGTTTCTGTCTGAGGCTGCACTTTGTCGCGACCGCTGAGCACGAGCACGGCTCCGTCCAAAACTTTGAGCGAGCGCTCAACCTCCACCGTAAAGTCCACGTGACCTGGAGTGTCGATGATGTTGATTTTGTGACCCTTCCAAGTGCAGGTTGTGCAGGCTGATGTGATGGTGATCCCTCTTTCTTGCTCCTGAGCCATCCAGTCCATGGTGGCCTGACCATCGTGAACCTCGCCGATTTTGTGGCTTTTGCCGGTGTAGAACAAAATACGCTCAGTTGTGGTGGTTTTCCCTGCGTCGATGTGTGCCATGATTCCAACGTTTCTTGTCAATTTTAAATCGGATGTAGGCATTTTTGTTTTCTCCTATTATTTTTTTATTTACATTTTTTCGAATTTCATAATTTTGTTTGCTTTTTTGAGCTTGCGAAGGCAAAAAGTTTCAACCTCTTGCTCGCAAAGCCCTTCTTCGCACGAGAGTAAGCGCAAAATGCTTCAGCATTTTCGTTTGGCGCTTAGTGAGCAAATTTGCTTTTTTCTTTAACCTATTGAAACAAAGTCGCGACGGCGGAGCAAACTTCGCTTTTGTCTTGCGTTTGCTTGCGCAAACTGTGAGACACTTTCGCTCGTTTTCTCCTTTTCTCCAAAAATGTGAACATTTTCGGAGGCCTCAAAGTGTGAGTGCGAGCTCGCGTTTGGTCGCGAGAGAGGCGAAAAGCAAACGATAGCGTTTCAGCGCCGCATCATATGCGGCAAGAAACTTGAGTGCAGCTTTTCGCCTTACCATCTATAATGTGCGAAAGCCTTGTTTGCCTCTGCCATTCTGTGAAGCTCGTCTCTTCTTTTGATTGAAGCGCCGGTTTCGTTGTAGGCATCCATGATCTCGCCTGCGAGTTTTTCGAACATATTTCTTTCAGCAGAGCGTTTTCTTGCGAAAGTCACCATCCATCTGATTGCAAGAGTTTGGCGTCTTTCTGGTCTGATTTCAACTGGCACTTGATAGTTTGCTCCGCCCACTCTGCGGCTTTTGGTTTCGAGAACAGGCTTAACATTTTCAAGGGCTTTGTTGAACACGTCAAGTGGTTCCAGTCCCATTTTTTCCTTGATTATGTCAAAAGCGTCATAGACAATGCTTTGTGCGAGCGACTTTTTGCCGTCACGCATAACTTGATTGATGAGTTTTGTCACTGTCTTGCTTTTGTAAATTGGATCAGGAAGAACTGGTTTTTTTACTGCGGCATTTCTTCTAGCCATTGTGATTTCCTCCTATTAAATTTACTTTTTAGGGCGTTTTGCGCCGTATTTGGAACGAGACTGGCTGCGTTTTGCAACGCCTGCTGCGTCGAGAGTTCCTCTGATGATGTGATATCTCACACCTGGAAGGTCCTTAACCCTGCCTCCACGAACAAGCACAAGGCTGTGTTCTTGAAGGTTGTGGCCAATGCCTGGAATGTAGCAAGTTCCTTCCTGCCCATTAGAAAACTTCACTCTGGCAATTTTGCGAAGAGCTGAGTTAGGTTTCTTTGGGGTAGCAGTTCTAACTGAAAGGCAAACGCCGCGCTTTTGAGGGCATTCGTTGAGAAGCGGTGATTTTGACTTTTTCTCAAATGTTTTCCTTCCCTTGTTGACCAGCTGATTAAATGTAGGCATCCTCAATCCTCCTTTTTAGATTTGTCTGACCGCAAAGCGGTTTAAATTTCTCCTTTTCTAAACACGAACAACACAATCGCGACGCTTCGCAACTCTGCAAAAGCAAGCTTTGCAGATCAGTGAAAAGGCTGGTATCACCTCCACTTGCTGTTTGTTTATGCCTTACAAAAAGACAGTCTCCGACATCGAGACTAAGTAACTATACCAGTTTCAAAGATTTTTGTCAAGAATTTTTGCAATTTGTTTTTGCTTTTCTTTATTTTTTTTGAAAACACCTGAGCGCCGCGGCGGAAGCGCGCGCAAGGCGCGCTGAAAAAGCCGCCCGAGGGAGGCTTTTTGAAATTTTGCCTGCGGGGCAAAATTTGCTTTCGCCGCGGGAGAGTTTTCAAACACAAAATGACTTTTCAAGCACTAGCAAAATTTGCTTTCGCCGCCGTGGAGACAAACACAGCAAATGTGCTTCACACGCACTTCCGCGCGAGAGTTAATTTGATTTTTAATTTTTAGCTCTGCGTTGCATTCCCACTTCTTTTAATTTTAGCCTCTATCGACAACCTACTTTCAAAGCATCAACTTTTCTGATGAGCATATGAAAAACTATTCACTTGCTAGCCACAACTTACTCTCCACGCTCGACATAACAAAAAAAGCGACAAAATTGTCGCTTTTTTTGATCACAATGCGTTCACTTGGTTTTTTATGCCTGTCTTCGTGCCAAAGTCAAGGATGTGGAATATCCCAAGTGGAATCGGCCTGCCACCTTTGAAGTTTGAAATATAGGCAAAGTTGCCGTCCATGCCAGAAGTCGTTGTTGAAAGCTCTTTATTCGTGCCTGCAACACAATAGCTGTTCGAATCGGTCACGTTCGTTCCGCCTTGTATGTCCGCTGTTGTAATGCCGTCGATTATCGCAGCGCAATATTGAATTGTAGATTTGGTTCCAGTGCTCGAGTCTGACGAACCGAGAATGCCTTTGGCGCTTGCATTTGTTGTTGAAAACTCAGCAAAGTTATAGCTCAAACTGATTTCATGGACACCTGCGTTGCTGTCAACAGTGCCCAATATTCCGCCGACATTTGTTCCTGTCGTCGTTATCGTGCCGCTAAAATAGCTTCTCGTTATCCTAACATCTTGCCAAGCACGGCCCACAATTCCTCCAACATTGTCAGCTCCAGTCAATGTGCCAACGCTTGTCGTAAAGGTGATTATCGCCCTTGAAAGCCCACAAATTCCGCCAACATCCATCCCTGTCGATGAGATATTTCCCCGGTTGTGGCAATTGGTTATCCTTGTGGAAGCCTCAACCCTTCCGCTTATTCCTCCGACATATCCATTACCTGAAATGTCACCGAAGTTATAGCAGTTCGTTATCGTAGCATTGTTTCTTCCCAGAATTCCTGCCACATGATAGTTGCCTTGAACCGCGCCATAGTTGTAGCAGTTGTCAATGATAGACGCGTTGGAAACACTGTAACCAGCAATCCCGCCATGGCCTTCATAGTTGTTTGAGCTGAAAACTCCCTGCCCTGTCACTGTGCCAAGGTTATAGCAGTTTTCAATCGTAACCGTTGAAATATATCCGCTTATCCCACCAGTGTATCTGCCTGCTGAGGTCACAGATGCACCGTTCATGCAGTTGTCAAAGTTTGCAAACTGTGCATAGCCGGCTATCCCCGCAACATAGTCATAGCCATTTATGTTCGAATTTGAAACTGTAACGTTTTCTATCACAACAGGTGATGACGCCGAGGTACCCAAAACCGCTCCAAACAGGCCTTGTTGTGACAGCATCATCGTGGTCGTGATGTCAGAAACCGTGTATCCGCCGCCGTCATATCTACCTGAGAAATAATTCTCTGTCACCTCACCGTAAAGCCCATTCGCTTGACCTATCGGCAACCACAGATGCCCTGCAAGAGAAATATTGTCGGTTTGTCGGAAATAGGTGTTTTCATATGAAGTGCCTTCGTTTACATTTTTTGCAAGCAGCGCAAGGTGTTGTGGAGTCGAGATTAAGTATGGAGAAGCCGCCGTTCCGCTGCCGCCGCCAAAGCTTGTGGCGGTCACATAATCGGTCCAAAAGTCCACCGTTTCACCTTCATCGCGGAAAATCGGATAGCCGTTATTTTGCGCAGAGTCTATCTTCCAAATTGTAAAGAAATCCCATGCTGTGCCCTCACCTGTCGCCCAATATGTCGACCAAGAAGTGTTTGACACATACCTTCCAGCAAATGGTGAGAAGAAGAGCTCTGTTTTTGCTAAGTTTACCAAATTACTTAAATAGGTGCCATAACTTCCCGGCGTTTCCGTAACTCCTCCACCATAATAGCAGTTGGTTATGGTTCCGCTTGAGTTAACATTCCCCACAACTCCGCCGATATTTGATGAACCACTAACAGAGCCTGTGTTAAAGCAGTTGGCTATGGTTGTATTTCTTGAAGAAGAAGCATAAGCATATCCCACAACTCCACCGACACGATCACCTGTACCTGTAACATCACCTGTGTTATAGCAGCTCTCTATGGTTGTATTTGGACCAGCATATCCCACAACTCCACCAACACGTGAAGAACCACCAACAGATCCTGTGTTATAGCAGTTGGTTATGGTTGCACCTAAAGCATATCCCACAACTCCGCCGACATATGAACCTGATCCTGTAACGTCTCCTGTGTTATAGCAGTTGGTTATGGTTATAGTGCCAGAAGAAGCATCAGCATCTCCCACAACTCCTCCGACAGATGAAGAACCTTGAATATAAGAATTGGTGATACATATGTTTTGTATTGTTATAGGAGATGTTGAGCTATTAGACCGAACATATCCAAACAAGCCTTGGTTGGAATATGCACTAGAAGATCCCTCTGGTGTATAAATGCCAGAAACTGTGTGATTGCCACCATCATAACTCCCTGAGAAATTGTTTCGTCTACTCGTCTCTTCACGAGTATAAAGAATCCCGATCGGTTGCCAGTAGTATTCTGAGAGGTCTATATCTACAGTTTGTTCAAAAAACTTGCCTTGGAAGATGTAATTTCCTGAATAGTCTGTGCCTGAAACAAGTGGATTGTCTTCTTGCCCTTTTGTGTAAACCAGCCACGAAAGGCCAGCAAGGTCTTCGGCAGAGTCAATTATGTAAGGGTTAGATGCGGATGAACCATCATTTGACCCAGGATTTGTGTACCAATCGATCGAATAGCAACCTTCACGTATCCAATAAGAATCTAAGATAGGATAGCCATCATTTACGCTTGCGTCTAACACCCAAACATTTTCAAAATCCCATAGATATGAAGAGTTCCAGTTTGAAGAATTGGTGTACCATGAAAGAGTTTTGGGCGTGTCAATGGTGAGAGATGAACTGTAAACCGCTTGACCTGCAACATCAGCTCCGTTTATTCCTCCAACACTTGACAGGCATTTTGCACCATAGTAGCAGTTGGTTATGGTTGTGTTTGAATCAGCACGTCCCACAACTCCGCCAACATATGAAGAACTCGTTGCAGTGCTGGTTACATTTCCTGTGTTATAGCAGTTGGTTATGGTGGTTATATCAGATGAATAATAGTTATCAGTCTCTCCCACAACTCCACCGACATTTGAAGAGCCACTAACAGCCCCTGTGTTATAGCAGTTCGTTATGGTCACGGTGCCAGAATAAACATCAGTCCTTCCCACAACTCCACCGACATTTGAAGAGCCACTAACAGCCCCTGTGTTATAGCAGTTCGTTATGGTTGTGTTGGTGCCAGCTTCTCCCACAACTCCACCTTTATTTGAAGAGCCATTAACAGTTCCTGTGTTATAGCAGCTCGTTATGGTTGCACTATTAGAACTTCCCACAATTCCACCGGCATAACCATTTCCTGTAACATCACCCGCGTTATAGCAGCCCGTTATGGTAATTGTGCCAGAAGAAGCATAAGCCTCTCCCACAATTCCACCGGCATAACCATTTCCTGTAACATCTCCCGCGTTATAGCAGTTGGTTATGGTGATTGTAGCAGATGAATAAGGATAAGCACGTCCGACAACACCACCAACATATTGATAACCTTGAATATGTGAATCGATGACCCCAACGTTTTGAATCGTTACTGGGTTGCTTGGATCTGGAGCGCTAACATATCCAAACAAACCTTGATAGGAATATCCATTGTTAAATCCTGCTGGAGTGAAAACGCCAGAAACTGTGTGACCACCGCCGTCATAGTTGCCAGAAAAATAGTTTGGTTTGTATGTTCCTCCACGAGTACGATAAATCCCGATCGGTTGCCAAACATATGCTGAAAGATCGATATCCACAGTTTGTTTGAAATATTTGCCTTGGAAGATATAATTTCCTGAATAGTCTGTGCCTGATTTAAGCGGATTGCCTTCTTCCTTACATGTGTAAACAAGCCAAGATAGTCCTGCAAGGTCAGCGGCGGAGTCGATTATGTAAGGGTTTTCTTCGCTGTCTCCAGCGCCCGCAGAAGCGTTTTCATACCATCCGATTGAGTAGATGCCCTCGTTTATCCACCAATCTACAGGCTCTTTAAGAGTAGGATATCCATCATTAACAGTTGGATCCAACTTCCATGTAAACTCAAAGTCCCATGGATAATTCAAATACCAGTTAAATTCTGACGTATACCACGAAGGTTTTTTTGCATTTCTGACTATGTCTGCATCATAAACTGCTTGACCGCCTACATCAGCTCCTTCAATTCCTCCAACATCTGATGGACAGTTTCCACCATAGTAGCAGTTCGTTATGGTCAATCTGCCGTCAGATGAAGAAGACTTATCAACAGAACCCACAACTCCACCGACATTTGAAGAGCCGCTAACAGAGCCCGTGTTATAGCAGTTCGCTATGGTGATATCATTAGCGGCTAAAGTACCAACATAAGCATATCCCACAACTCCACCGACAAGATTGTCACCAGTAACTGAACCAGTATTATAGCAGTTCGTTATGGTGACTGCGCCGGTATTTACAGCATCAGCACGTCCCACAACTCCACCGACATAATTACCAGAACCTGTAACATCACCTGTATTATAGCAGTTAGCTATGGTGATTGTGTCAGAATATACTCTACTATAAGCACTTCCCACAATTCCACCGACAGCATAACTTAATCCTGTAACATCACCCGCGTTATAGCAGTTGGTTATGGTGATTGTAGCAGATGAATAAGCAAAAGCACGTCCGACAACACCGCCGACATATTGATAGCCTTGAATATGTGAATTAATGACCCCAACGTTTTGTATGGTTATCGGATAGCTTGAACTTGAAGGGCGAACATATCCAAACAAACCTTGATAGGAATATGCGCTAGATGATCCTGCTGGAGTGAAAACACCTGAAACTGTGTGACCGCCGCCGTCATAGTTACCGGAGAAATACCGATTTCTGGAAGCAGCAGAACGATCATACCCGATTCCTATCGGTTGCCAATAATAGGCTGAAAGATCGATGTTGGTGGTTTGTTCGAAATAGACGCCAGAGAAGAAATAATTTGTGTTTGTAACTGGGCCAGTGCCGGAGTAGACTAGATACGAAAGGCCTGCAAGGTCTTCGGCAGAGTCGATTATGTAAGGGTTTGATTCAGAGCCGTCGCCGTAGGTTTCTGTGTCTGGATTGTTATACCATGAAATGTCGTAGCGGCCGCTATCTGTCCAATAACCAGAATTAGTTGGGCCTGTTGCCGCTTCGACAACCATCGTTTGCTCGTTTGTTGGTTTTGACATCGGATTCCAGATGACGACGATGCCGAGGAAGAGTGCGAAGCACAAAAAATAGCACAGCAGGCTTGAAATCAGCTGCGCTTTGGTAAGGCCTGTTTGTCTGAAAAATCGCTTGATTTTTGACATTTGCTCTCCTATCCTCGCACTCAGGAGGAAGTGCCGCGAGCGGGAGCCGAGCGCCAAAAGCCCGAGAGAGGTTTTGGGGAGCTTTGCCGAGAGGCAAAGCAGCACTTCCGCCGTTTTTGCAGAGGCCTCTGACAGTCAGCGCAAAGCTCTCGCCTTTGCTCGCCAAATGACCTCTGAAAGTTTTACAGTTTTATTGTAACAAAATTCAGCATTTTTAGTCAAATAAATTCACGCCTTTTTCACAAAAATGTTGTTTGCGTGTTTTTTATAAAAAAAAACCTTAAAATTGCCTCTCAAACGAGAAAAATTGACGATTTTAATGCAAAATGCGTGTTTTTAGGTCCGGTTTATTGCAGCAAGTTTGAATTTTAGCAGATTTTAAATATTTTTTAAGTCGATTTTTTAGCGGCTTTAACCGCGCTTTTAATCACAACCGCTGCGGCGAAAGCGCGCGCAAGGCGCGCTAAAAAAGCCGCCCGAGGGAGGCTTTTTGAAATTTTGCCTGCAAAGCAAAATTTGCTTTCGCCGCGGTGCTTGATTTGAAAACATCTCGTCTTTTCAAGCGGCAGTTTCATTTCAAAGCATCGCCAAAAACTCATCCTTAGAAATTATTTTCACACCCAAAGCTTTTGCCTTGTCGAATTTTGAGCCTGGCTTTTCACCTGCCAGCACAAAGTCAGTGTTTTTTGAAACTGAGCCAGAAACCTCGGCTCCGTTTTGAACGATCAGCTCGCTGGCCTCAGCGCGCGACATCCCCTCCAGCGTTCCTGTGAGCACAAAAGTTTTTCCAGCGATAGGCGATGAAAAATTTCGCTGCTTCGGGTTTTCGATAATCACTCCGCTCTTTTGCAAGCGGTCAATTTCCTCCAAATTTTCTTGGTCCTTAAAAAACTCGAAAACATTTTCAGCAATCACAGGGCCGATATCTTTGACAGCTTTGATATCATTGTATTTTGCGCTCTTCAATTTTTCCAAGCTTCCAAATCTTCTTGCAATATCCGCCGCCGTTTTGCTGCCCACCTCGCCGATGCCGAGAGCATACAAAAAGTTTTGCAAAGGGATAATTTTGCTTTTTTCGATAGAATTTTTTAAATTTTCTGCCTTTTTTTGCTTAAATTTTGAAAGTTTGAGAAAATCCTCAGTTTCAAGCGAGAAAAGATCCGACGGTTTTTTAACCCCCAAAATGCTAATCAAAACCTTGACAGTTTTGTCGTTGAGCCCTTCGATATTGAAGGCATCGCGTGAGGCAAAATGAGTGATCCGCCCCTCAATCTGATCGAAGCACCCCTCTCTGTTGGTGCAGAAAAGCAGCGGCCCTTTTTTCGTGAGCTCCTCTCCGCAGCAAGGGCAAACTTTTGGCTCTTCGATCGCCTTAGCACAATCCACTTCCTCAGCGAGCCCAAGCACCTCTGGGATCACTTCGTTCGAGCGCCTAACAAAGATTCTGCTGCCAATCGAGACCTGCTTGCGCTTTATGTCATCCATATTGTTTAAAGTCGCGCGAGAAACTGTTGCTCCGGCAAGCTCCACTGGCTGCAAAATCGCAATCGGCGTAACTTTTCCAGTCCTTCCCACCTGCCATACGACATCTTCCAAAGTCGTCGTCGCTTCCTGCGCCTCAAATTTGTAGGCAACCGCCCATTTTGGAAACTTTGCCGTCCAGCCAACATCGTCGCGATAGGCGGTGCTGTTCAGGCTTATCACAAGCCCGTCGATCAAAATGTCGATCTTGTCTTTGATCTTGTCAACATATTTTATCTCATTCAAAATTTCGTCGACATTTGAGGTGAGTTTGAAATAATTTCCGGTTAAGAAGCCGTTTTTTTGCAAAAATTCGTGAATTTGCACCTGATTTTCAAAATTTTCACCGTCCGCCTGCAAAATTCCATAACAAAAAAAGTCTAGCCTGCGCTTTGCGGTTTCCCTTGGATCCAGGTTGCGGATAGCTCCGGCGGCGGCGTTGCGCGCGTTTTTGAGTGGCTCGTCGGAGTGACGGTTGAACGCTTTGAGTGCCGAGTTTGTCATCATGCCCTCACCCTCAACAAAGAGATGACCTTTGAACGGAATTTCGAGCGGCACAGATCTGATCGTTTGCACCTGCGCCGTGACATCCTCACCCACCGTGCCGTTGCCGCGAGTTGTCGCCGAAAGATATTTTCCGCCGTCATACTCAATCACAAGATGCAAGCCGTCAAACTTGTATTCAACGGTGAATTGCGCACCTGCGTGCACCTTTTCCATGTCGTCAATCCATTCTTCTAACTCCGCTTGCGAGCGAATTTTGTTTAGCGAATAAAGCTTTTTTGGATGCCTGCGTTTTTGAAAGCCTGGCAAAACCTCTCCGCCAACGCGAAGTGTGGGCGAATTCTGCAAAACGATGCCAGTCTCTTTTTCAAGGTCGACGAGCGTGTAGTAGAGCTTGTCGTATTCGGCGTCAGAGATCGTCGGCTTGTCAAGATCGTAATAGTTGTGATTGTGAACCGCAATTTCTTCAATCAGCTTTTTCATTTGCTCGATTTTTTCTTTCATCTCTCCTCCAAAACAGTGAGCGGTGCGATTTCGAGCATAAGGCTCTTTCTGCCGAACCCCTCAAAATTTATGTCCGCAACAAGCCCGTCTGACGAAATCTGCTCGATGATGCCGTCTCCGAATTTCGGATGGCTGACCTTTTGCCCAATTTTATACCGCAATATGTCAAATTTTGGCTTAATTTGCGCATTTTTTTCGCTAAAAACATCATTTTTATTAAAATTATAGCCTTTTTTAGGTTTGTCGAAATCTGCAAGAGCGTCAGAAATCGAGGAGATTTTTTGCGGCTTGTAATCATAAAAACCGAGCTCTTTGCAAAACCTGCTGACGATTTGATAGGATGTTTTGCCATACAAAAACCTGCGCGAGCAGTGCGTCAAAATCAGCCGCTTTTCTGCGCGCGTGACTGCAACATACATCAGTCTGCGCTCCTCCTCCAAATCTTCCGGTGAATTCGATCTGCTGATCGGAAATATTCCCTCTTCAAGCCCAATGATGAACACGTTTTTAAATTCCAAGCCTTTCACAGCGTGCACGGTCGCGATCGTCACGCAGCCGCCTTCACCAATCGCGTCGGTGTCGGAAGTGAGAGTGATGCTTTCGAGATAATCCGAAAGTGTTGCCTCAGGATTGAGTTTTACAAACTCCTGCACGCCTGCCTCAAATGCCGATATGTTCATGAGTTTGTTGAAGCCCTCGTCGGTCTTTTGATCGAACGCCTCGCGAAGAGCAAATTTTGAAATAACCTCGCTGACAAATTCGTCAGGCTTTAGTTTGAGTTCTGACAAAAATTGAAAGTTCAAGACAAACTGCTCAAGCTTTTTGGAAAGTTGCAAGTCAAGCTCGCCGTTTAATATCGTGCGCAAAAGGCTTTCACCGTTTGAGAGCGCTTTCAGCTTTGCTATCGCTCCGTCGCCAATGCCGCGTTTTGGAAAGTTTATCACTCTCAGTAGCGCCACATCGTCATCAGGATTGACAAACAAACGCAGATAACTTGTCAGCATTTTGATCTCGGCGCGCTCATAAAACTTGAAGCCGCCGTAAATTTTGTGTGGAATGTTGTAAGCGAGCAGCGCTTCTTCCAAGTTTCTGGTGAGAGCGTTGAGACGCATGAGCACCGCAAAATCGGAGGGCTGCTCACCTTGACGCATCAGCCGCTCGATCGTGCTTGCAACAAACAGCGCTTCATCTCGCTCATCTGTCGCGTTGTAAATCACCGGCATGTCGCCTGCCGGGCTTTGGGTCCACAATTTTTTGTCGAGACGAGAGCGGTTGTGAGCGATCAGCTTGTTCGCCTTTTCCAAAATGGCGCCTGTCGAGCGATAGTTGCGCTCTAATTTGAAAACTTTGACATCTGGAAAATCGCGTCTGAACATGAAGATGTTTTTGAAATTCGCCCCTCGCCAGGAATAGATGCATTGATCTTCATCGCCCACGACGAAGATGTTGCCATGGATCGACGCGAGCTGTTTTAAAAGCTCGTATTGCACAGTGTTGGTGTCTTGAAACTCATCCACCAAAATATATTCGAACCTTTCCGCGTATTTGTTTTTGACATCTTCGCGGCACAGAAAAAGCTTGTAGGTTTTGATGAGCAGGTCGTCAAAATCGAGAGCATTGTTTTTTTTCAGCCTCTTTTCATATTCATCCATGACCCTGACAATCTTGCGAATGTCGGTCACATCTTTCATTTGAAATTCATATTCAGAAAGCGAAAGCACCGTGTTTTTCCAATTTGAAAGATGGAACAAGACCTCCTTTTTCCACTTGTCCTCTGAAAGCGACATCTCAGACAAGATCTCTTTGACCACTTTTTCTGAGTCGTCTTCGGCATAGATAGTGAAAGAGCGAGAGTAGCCGATTTTGTCGATGTCAAATCGCAATATTTTAGAGCACATCGAGTGAAAGGTGGAG
This sequence comes from uncultured Clostridia bacterium, assembly GCA_944372435.1. Lineage (GTDB taxonomy): Bacteria > Bacillota > Clostridia > Christensenellales > UBA1242 > Caccovivens. The sequence continues at coordinate 18,360 of CALVZD010000010.1, forward strand.
ATCCAAATCTTTTCTCCATCCTCACACATTTTTTGCACGCGCTCACTCATCTCGCGAGTCGCTTTGTTTGTGAAGGTGATCGCAAGGATCGAATAAGGGCTGACACCTTTTGACAGCAAATAAGCTATGCGGTGCGTGAGCAGTCTGGTTTTTCCACTGCCTGCACCCGCCGTGACAAGCACTGCGCCTTCGGTTTGCAAAAGCGCCTGTTGTTGCTCGCTGTTTAAAGAGTTTAAGTCGAAAGATTTCATGCTAATATTTTAGCATATTACAAAAAATTATAAAACTGTTTTGCGCTCTTCTTCGAGGTCAAACTTCTTTTTGCAGGCAAGATATTTTTCGATTATATCCAAACGATATTTGTCTTTCATGTTTGGCGAGAGCGATTTGTAATATTCCATATCCATAACCTCACGAATAGGATCCAGCGCGTCGCGCAAAATCACCTCTCTTGCGCGGTTGTCAAAATTTTCATCAGTCAGCGAAATCGTTTTGATCTTTATGTTCGAGTTCAAAACCGCAGCTTTGTTTCTTGATGTTTGGCCGTCTTTGGTTTTGTTGCCAATCAGTCTGTTTTTGGCGTTCATGGCAAGTTTTTTGAGTTCATAGTTTGGCATTTTGTTTTTCCTCTTTTTTTTAATTTTTGTCTATTTTGAAATGACAAAATAAATTTTAAAACAAAAAGATATTTAAGCAAAATGATTTGAGTTTTTTATTTGTCGAAATATTCCGAAAGATAACTATTTTTACAAATTATGATTTCCACTGAATTTTAATAAAAAAAATTGCCAAATTTTTTGCAAAAAAAAAACGCGAAAGCTTTTTCGCGTTTTAATTTTTAACCTCTTTTTCTTGCGCGCTTTCTTGCAGCTTCACGCTTGCGTTTTTTTGCAACGCTAGGTTTGTAGTAGGCTTCCTTTCTTCTGATGTCGCCGATGATGCCGTCTTTTTGGCATTTTCTTTTAAAGCGTTTGAGAGCGCTTTCAAGATTTTCGTTCTCGCCAACTTTAACCGTTGTCACTTGTTTCACCACCTTCTATTTTTTATTAGACTTTTCTATTATATCCATTTTGGCTAAACTTGTCAACTGTTATTACAAATTTTTGTTTTCAACTTTTGCAAGAGCGCCGTCTTTGAATGGACAAACGATCCTGGCAGAGTAAACCTCGCCCTCTTTTAGCGGCTCAGTGAAATAGCATTTGATATAATTTTCTGAAAAGCCGACAAAGTGGTCATCTTTTTTTTCTTCAATCAAAACTTTGACGAAGGAATTTTTTTGGATAAAGTTTTTTCGCAAAACTTTGTCTATCTTTTGCAGACGAGCAAGCCGCGATTTTTTGATCTCACCGTCCATATCCTTTAATTTTGCTGCTGCTGTTTGGTCGCGGCGTGAATATGGAAATATGTGCATGCCCGAAAATGGCACTTTTTTTGCAAACGAGGCGGTCTCCTCAAGCTCCTCTTCTGTCTCCTCAGGAAAGCCGACAATGATATCCGTCGTGATGCCAGCAAGCGGAAAATATTTGTAGATAAGTTGCGTCGCCTTCAAAAACTCCTCCGGCGTGTAGTGACGATTCATGCGCTTTAAAACGCTTGCACTGCCGCTTTGAAGCGACAAGTGAAAGTGCGGGCAAAAGTTTTTAAGTTTTGCTAGGCCCCTCACGAAATCCTCGTCAATTATACACTCTTCCATCGAAGAAAGCCTCAGCCTTTTATTATAGCCGTCGAGCTTTTGCAAGAGTTTGAGAAGGCCGTTTTTGCCGTCTGTTTTAAAGTCAGAAAGGTTGATGCCGGTGAGCACGATCTCTTTGACATCCTCTCCAAGCTGCTCGACCTCCCTCACTATATCTGCAAGCTCACGCGATCTGCTTCTGCCGCGAAGATATGGGATGAGGCAATACGAGCAAAAGTTGTTGCAGCCGTCCTGAACCTTTATGTAAGCGCGCAGTCTCGGTTGAAGAGAGTAGCAATGCGCAAGATAGTTTGTTGGAAGAGGCTGAATCTTTATGCCGCAGGGTTCAAGATTTGCCAAAACCTCTTTTCCACTTGTGCCAACAACAGCGACAGCTTTTTGCGCAAACTGCTCGGGTTTGTGCTGGCTCGCGCAGCCGCAAACGTATATCTTTGCCTCTGGGTTAAATTTTTGGCAGCGCGAAAGCATCTGCCTGGATTTTCGCTCCGCTTCGTTTGTCACAGCACAGGTGTTGATGATGTAAGCATCCGCCTTTTCGAGTTTGTCAGTGACCTCGAAACCTTGCTCCTTAAAGATACGCATGAGCGCATCGCTTTCATATTTGTTGACTTTGCAGCCCAAAGTTTGCAAGCAAATTTTCATCTCTAAGCCTCCTTAGTTTCCACTGAGCAGGCTGGCAAGCCCAACAAGCAAAATCGCCGCGGTTTCTGCGCGCAAAATTCGCGAGCCGAGCGAAATGTTGCAAACATCAAGCGCCAAGATCCTGTCCTTTTCCGCCTGCGAAAAACCGCCCTCACAGCCGATCAAAACGCCGATATTATCGGCTTTTTCGAGCGAAGAAAACTCAAAGTTTTCTCCCTCTCGCTCGTTTGCAAAAAGTTTAAGTTTGCAGTGAGAAAACTCGGTGAGCATTTCAGAAAAAGTGGCAAATTTGAGCGACATGATATCCGACCTTTCACACTGCTTGCAAGCTGACAAAACGATTTTTTCATAGCGCGAAAGCTTTTCTTCCTTGACTTTCGTGTTTGAGCGCTCCGCTTCAAATATCACAAGTTTTTGACAACCAAGCTCGACGGCTTTTTGAATGATCTGTTCAAGTTTTTCGCGCTTGACCGCAGCCATAAAAAGAGAGAGCGATTTTTTTGGAAGCGCCTTGCATTTTTTGACGGCTTTCACATTTGCCACGCTCTGCTGCTTGCCAATCTCAAAAAGCTCGCATTCATAGTCGTTGCCGTCGCCGTTGAAAGCGATAAGCTCGTCTCCTTTTTGCATACGCAAAACATTGCGAAGATGACTGTTTTCATCTCCGCTGATTGTCGCCTGCTGCGCTTTTATCTCTGCGAAAAACCTTTTCATGTTTTTCATTTTACATTAAAAAAAAGGAAATGGCAACCATTTCCTATTTTTTAGCGAGAAAATTTTGATATTTTGCATAGCTTTTTGCGTCGATCTTCGCGTCCAGCTCTTCCAAAGCCTTGCGAGCGATCTTATCTAAGCTCTTTGGCGGCTCGGCTTTCAAGGTCACCAGCATGTCGCCATAACTTTCGCGGTTCAAATTTTTTATTCCACGATTTTTGAGGCGCATAACCGTTCCGCTTGGCGTGAGCTCTGGGATCGTCAAAAGATAGTCGCCTTTGAGGGTCGGGATTTCCACTTTGGCGCCTAGCAAAAGCTTGGTGAAAGGCAGATACAAGTCGAGATAGACATCCGAGCCTTTTCTAACAAAAAGTTTGTGTTTTAAAACGGTTATTCTGATGTTGAGGTCGCCATTTTCGCCCTCCCTCGTTGGAGCGTTCCCCTCGCCACGCAGCCTGATCGTCTGACCGTCATCTATGCCGACAGGTATTTTGACATTGATCGTTTTTTGCACGCGTTTTATGCCTTTGCCGTTGCAGCTTTCGCATTTTTCTTTGATTATTTTGCCTGTCGCGTTGCATTTTGTGCAGCCAGCCTCTCTTATCGTTGTGCCAAACATCGTGTTTTGTTGATAGCGAACCCTGCCTGTTCCACGGCAGTCAGGGCACACAGAAAAATCTTTGCCGTCTTTTGCGCCGGTGCCTTTGCAGGCTGAGCATTTTTCGATCTTAGGAAAAGTTATCGTCTTTTCAGCGCCAAACGCAGCTTCTTCAAACGAAAGAGTGAGGTTGAGAAAAACATCCTCGCCCTTTTCCATAGCGCGTTGACTGCCACCGCCAAAAGCAGAAAATATGTCAGAAAATATATCCGAAAATCCTCCGCCAGCGCCGCCAAAAAAGTCGCCAAATCCGCCAGCACCGCCTCCTGAAAACTGAGGGCCGTCTGCCGAGCCAAATTGGTCATAGTTTGCGCGCTTTTTTTCGTCGCCCAAAACCTCATAGGCCTCATTTATGTCCTTAAACTTTTCGGCAGCCTCTGCTGTTTTGTTGACGTCGGGATGATATTTTTTTGCAAGTTTGCGATACGCCGACTTGATTTCGTCGGCGCTCGCACTCTTTTCAACTCCCAAAATTTTATAGTAATCTTTGTTTGGCATTCGATTGTTCCTTTCTAGTCAATTTTATTTGTTTTTTGCGTTTTTTTAGCATCACTTGTTGTCATCATCCACAACAACTTCTGGATCTGGACCGTTTCCCTGAGATGCAGCGCCTGAGGCTTGATACATCTTGCTCACGATGCCATTTGAAACGTTTGTAAGCTCGTCGATCGCCTTTTTAACCACATCGATATCGTTGCTTTCGAAATCTTTTTTGGCTTTTTCGATCGCTTCTTCAAGTTTCTTTTTGTCGTCTTCGGCAAGTTTGTCGCCATTTTCTTTGAGCATTTTTTCCAAGCCATAAACCATGTTGTCTGCCTGGTTTTTGGTTTCAACAAGCTCTTTGCGCTTCTTGTCTTCCTCTGCGTGAGCTTCCGCCTCTTTTATCGCCTTTTCGATATCCTCTTCTTTAAGGTTTGAGGAAGCGGTGATTGTGATGTTTTGCTCTTTGTTTGTTCCAAGATCTTTTGCCGAAACCTTCACAATGCCGTTTGCGTCGATATCAAAGGTGACTTCGATTTGTGGCACTCCTCTTGGAGCTGGTGGAATGTCGGAAAGCTGAAATCTGCCGAGAGTTTTGTTTTGTGCGGCAAACTCACGCTCGCCTTGCAAAACGTGGATGTCAACGCCCGGCTGATTGTCGGTTGCCGTTGAAAAGATTTGTGATTTGCGGGTTGGGATTGTTGTGTTTCTTTCGATGAGTTTTGTGAACACGCCGCCCAAAGTTTCGATGCCGAGTGAAAGCGGAGTGACATCCAAAAGCAGCACGTCTTTCACTTCGCCAGCAAGCACGCCGGCTTGAATTGCCGCGCCGACTGCCACGCATTCATCTGGGTTGATGCCCTTGTATGGCTCTTTGCCGGTGTAAGCTTTGACAGCTTCATAAACGGCTGGAATTCTTGTCGAACCACCAACAAGCACAACTTTGTCGATGTTTGCAGTGCTGATTTTTGCGTCGCTGATCGCGCGTTTGCAGCAGTCAATGGTCTGCTTTACAAGGTCCTCAGTGATAGCATCAAATTTTGCTCGAGTAAGCTCGCACTCCATGTGTTTTGGACCGTTTGCATCGGCTGAGATGAACGGCAAGCTGATTGTGGTTTTTGACGTTGCAGAAAGGTCGATTTTGGCTTTTTCTGCGGCCTCTTTCAACCTTTGCATAGCAAGTTTGTCTTTTGAAAGATCAGTGCCATTTTCCTTTTTAAACTGCTCAACCAAAAGGTCGATGATGCGATTGTCAAAGTCGTCGCCGCCGAGCCTTGTGTTGCCGTTTGTTGAAAGCACTTCAAAAACGCCGTCGCCAATTTCAAGGATCGAAACGTCGAACGTTCCGCCGCCAAGGTCATAGACGAGGATTTTTTGGTTTTTGTTTTCGCCTTTGTCAAGCCCATATGCAAGAGCTGCTGCCGTAGGCTCGTTGATGATCCTCAAAACTTCAAGACCTGCGATCTTGCCTGCATCCTTGGTTGCTTGACGCTGAGCGTCGTTGAAATATGCTGGCACGGTGATAACCGCTTGGGTCACAGGCGAGCCGATGTAGCTTTCAGCGTCAGCTTTGAGTTTTGACAAAATCATAGCTGAAACTTCTTGTGGAGAATATTCTTTTCCTCCAAGTTTTGCTTTGTAGTTTGTGCCCATCTCGCGTTTTATTGACATAACGGTGTTTTCGCTGTTGACAATAGCTTGGCGTTTTGCCACTTTGCCGACAAGGCGTTCACCCTCTTTTGTGACAGCCACCACGGATGGCGTGGTTCTGTCTCCTTCTGCGTTGGCAATGACGGTTGGCTTGCCGCCCTCCATAACTGCCACACATGAGTTTGTTGTTCCAAGGTCAATTCCAATAATTTTTCCCATAATTTTAATCCTCCTTTTTATTGACAATGACTTTTGAATATCTTATCACTCTGTCTTTGAATTTATATCCTGCTTGGTATTCCTCCAAGATGATATCGTTTTCTTTGTCCTTAACCGACGCAACTGCGAGTGCGCTATGCAGGTTTGGGTCATATTTTTTGCCCACAGCCTCGATTTTTTCGACTTCAAGTTTTTTGAGCGCTTCCTGAATGCTGGATTCTATCATTTCAACGCCCTCCAAAACCTGTGGATCGGTTATCGATTTTTTTGCGACCTTAAAGGTGTCAAGGCAAGGCAAAAAAACTTCGATTACGCTGATTTGTCCGTCCTCGCGAGCCTTTTTCATCTCAAAAAATGAACGCTTGCGAAAGTTTTCAAATTCTGCCTGCAACCTTTGAGCGAGGTCGAGATAATATTTTTCTTTGCTCTCTTCATTTTTGTTGCAGTCGCACTGGTCGCTGCATCTTTCTTCATCGTGACATTTGCATTCGTCACCACAAGTGCAGCCCTCGGAGCAGCCGCATTTGTGCTTTTCCTTGCTCTCGTTTTCACATGAGCATTCGTTTTTCGAATCTTTTTCCTTTTTCATGGCTCCTGCCCTCCTTTTAAGTTTTCAAGCTCGTCGACGAGAAGTTTGAGCGCCGCCGAAACTCCGCCATAATCCATTCGTTGCGGGCCGAGAACTCCGACCGAAAGCTCGACTACGCCGATTTTGATCGGAACTTTGAGCACCGACACATCGTCGTCATTTTCTGCGATAGAAACGATGATCGGCTGATCATCCTCGCCAGACTCCATAACCTCGATGAGTTCGTCCTCATCATCGAGCACCGAAAGGATATGTTTTGCTTTTTCAAGCTCGCCGCTCTCCAAAAGTTTGAGCGCGCCCTTTCTTTGAACATCCAGCATTTTGCGGTTGTTAAAGCGCTTTAAGCCCTTCACCAGGCAATCGACGATCAGCTGAAACTCCTGAATTTCGCTTGTCAAATTGTTCTCTTCAAACTCATCCGTCATCTGTTTGATGGTTTTTCCGACGAAATGTTTTTTGAAAAACCTGCTTGCATCGTTGCACTCTTGTTGCGTCGCCGAAATGTCGAGCCGCTCGTTGATGTAGCCAGCGTTCGTGCCTATCAGCACCAGCACATCCTGTGAAAGAAGCGGAATTATTTGAAAATCTTGCAAAATTAAATTTTCAACGCCGCTTGCCATAACGACGGTTGGATAATTTGTCGCCTCGCCGATGACTTTTGCGATCTCTGAGATGAGATCAGAAAGCGAATTCGTCTTTTTTTCGATAAGTGAGCGCACCTTTTCGAGCTCGTGATTTGTCACCGACATATTCGACAAAAGCGATTCAACATAAAAGCGATAGCCTTGCGCAGTTGGCACCCTGCCGCTCGATGTGTGAAGCTGCCTCAAATATCCCATAGCTTCAAGCGCGTTAAGTTCACTCCTAAGCGTGGCGGTCGAACAATCAAGATCTGCAAGATTTTTCAGCCCTCCGCTTGTGACCGGACTGCACGAGGCGATGTAGTTTTCAACCGCAACCATCAAAATCTGTCGTTTCCTGCCCGAAAGCTGCATTCTTCTCCTCCGAAATTGGCACTCTAATCATTCAAGTGCTAGCACTATTATATGCAAAACAAAAAAATATGTCAAATCAAAATGACACATTTTTTGAATTTTTTTAACTTTTTTTGTGACTTTTTGTTTTCAGTTTGCGCTTTTAGCCCATCAAAAAGCCCTGGATGATCACTTTTTCTGCCTCCTCGGCGCTTAACCCAAGGGTCATCAGCTTTACAAGTTCGTCGCCAGCGATTTTGCCGATCGCAGCCTCATGAACGAGCGAAGCTTCGCTGCTGCGCGCGTCGATCTTTGGAACCGAGATGATTTTTGCTTTGCCCAAAAGTATGCCGTCACATTCGACATGGCCAAAGCAGTCGTTTTTGCCGATGATGTTTGAACGAAACTCTTGCACAGAATCGTCTTTTGCAACGCTTCGACTGACGATTTCGGCACGCGAGTTTTTTCCTAGCAGTTTGACATTGAAATTCGTTTTGGCTTTTTGAGAGAAGCTCGTCATAACCTTTTCGGTTATCACAAGCTTAGCGTTTTCCAAAAGTTCGGCGTTTGTGTCGCGAACTGTGAAAGTGACGCCTTCAATTTGGATGGTCTCCATTTCCATCTCGCTGCCCTCTGCCATATATATGTTGGTCACAGGGTTAAGGATTTTTCCGCCGCTGCCCTCTCCCTCACCGATGTGAGATTCGAGATATTTGACTTTGCTGTTTTTTGCAAGGTGAAAGGTGTGGATGCCGTCATGCTGCGAGGTGTTGCAGGTTGAGTTGTGGATGCCGCAACCTGCGATTATCGTTACATCGGCATTTTCGCCGATATAAAAACTGTTGTAAACGAGGTCTTTGAGGCCTCCCACCGTGATGATGACCGGGATGTGCACACTTTTGTTTTTGACATTTGGTTTGACGATGACATCGATCCCACTTCCGTCCTCTTTTGGCAATATTTCGATATCCGAGCTGCTTTGTCTTTTCAGCGCTTTGCCGTTGCTCCTTATGTTAAACGCGCCAGACGGAATTTTGTGCAGCCCGGAAATTTTTTGCAAGAGCGCTTTTTCAATCTCATTCATTTTCACCTCTCAATCTGCCGCAGCGGTCATTTTCGATTTGGCCGCTGACAGCCTCAAAACTGCCGATGCTTTCAACCTTTCCTGCTTTTAGCAGCACGATTTCGTCGGCGATTTGCAAAACCTTTTTCTGGTGGCTGACTATGATCTTTGTGCTCTTCAAAGCTTCAAATATGCTCGTCAAATTTTCAAAGCTCCAAAGGTCGATGCCTGCCTCAGGCTCGTCAAAAATGCTGACCTTGCCGCCTCTTGCAAGTGCCATGGCGATCTCGATGCGTTTGAGCTCTCCGCCAGAAAGCTTGTCGTCGAGTGGGCGATTGATATAGTCGCGAGCGCACAAACCCACCATTGAAAGATAGCTGCAAAGCGAAGAGAGGTCGTTTTTCTGCCCGCAGGCGATGTTCATAAGATCGGAGACCTTGAGCCCTTTGAAAGTGACAGGCGACTGAAAAGCGTAGCACACGCCTTTTAGCGCCCGTTCAGAAATTGAGAGTGAGGTTATGTCTTCGCCATCCAAAAAAACTTTGCCAGAGCTTGGCTGAATTATGCCCATGATGATTTTGACGAGCGTCGATTTTCCGCTGCCGTTTGGGCCGGTTATGACATAGGTTTTGCCATTGTCAAACGACAAATTCACATCGCGAAGGATGTGCTTTTTTTTGCCGTTTTGCATCACAAAGTAAGAGATATTTTCAAGTTTAAGCATAAAAAGATTTTAGCATTTTTGACAAGATGTGTCAACCTTAAAAAGGCGTGTGACAAAATTTTGCAAACACAAGCGAGAGTTAGATTTTTTCAGCAATCTCCCATGCTCGCCAAACGACGGTGCGCAAATTGCCAACTTTTAAAGCGTCGCCGACAATGTGAACGCGTTTTGATTTTTTTGCGAGCGGCGCTGGCTTGTAGCCGATGGCCTCGATGACAGAATCTGCCGCTATCGTTTGCTCTTCGCCGTTTTTGTTTTTTATTTTGACAGCTTTTTCTGTGATCTCTTGAACGCTACTTTCTAAATACACTGGAACTTTTTTGAGCTTGAAAAAGTCGCGAAGATAGGAAGAGTTTGCAAGGCACAGGCTTTTTGAAACCATAAGGTCATTTTTAGACTCAACAATGACAGGTTTTTTGCCCTTCAAATAAAGGTCGTAGGCGATTTCACAGCCGCTGAGTCCGCCGCCGATTATCACAACTCTTTCGCCGACCTCGGCTCCGCGAAGATAATCGATTGCGCTCGTGCACCTTTCGGCGCCTGGCAGCCTCAGCTTGTTTGCAACGCTGCCTGTTGCGATGATCACCTCATCTGCATCAAGCGATGAGATGTCGGTGATTTCGGTTTGCAACTTGACTTTTATTGGAAGGGCCGCGATCTGTCTGCGATACCATTCGATGAGCTTCTTGTCCGCCTCCTTAAATGACGGCGCTGCTGCTGCGATAAACACACCGCCAAGCTCGTTGGTTTTTTCATATATAGTCACTTGATGTCCGCGCAAGGTGGCAACTCTTGCCGCCTCCATGCCGCCGACGCCTCCGCCGATGACTGCGACCTTTTTGATTCTTTTTGCCGGCTTTATGTCAAACTTGCCATTTTGCATGGTCATAGGGTTAAGAGCACACCTTGACATATGTTTAGAATCATGCACCGAAGCACCATTCGCAATGCCTTTATAATGAGACAAGGGAAAACAACCATTATGACAATGTATGCATGGCTGTATATCCTCCAAATTGCCGTTTTTGAGCTTTTTCACCCATTCCCAATCGACGAGAAATTGCCTAGCAAAACCCACCGCGTCGATCTTTCCGTCAGCCACAGCTTGCGCGCCAACTGCCGGAACCATCTTGCCTGCACAAACGACAGGGATGTCGACAAATTTGCGGATGTGCGCCACATCGTCGAGGTTGCAGTTGTCTGGCATATATGCTGGCGGATGAGCCCAATACCAAGCGTCATATGTGCCGTTGTCGCAGTTTAGCATATCATATCCGGCGTCTTGGAGATATTTTGCCGCCTTTTCGCTCTCTTTGATATCTCTGCCGACCTCTTTGAATTTTTCGCCTGGAATGGCGCCCTCGCAGAAGCCTTTGGTCTTGCTGACAACCGAATATCTGAGCGAAACAGGAAAGTCCTCCCCGCACTCTGCTTTTATCGCCTTGACAACTGCCACAGGAAAGCGGAATCTGTTTTCAAAACTTCCGCCATATTCGTCAGTGCGCTGATTTGTGTAGGCGGTTGTAAACTGGTCAAGCAGATATCCCTCGTGAACGGCGTGAACTTCAACTCCGTCCACCCCTGCGTCCTTGCAAAGATTGGCTGTTTTTGCAAAAGCCGAGATCATCTTTTCGATTTCCTTCTTTTTGAGTGGGCGAGTCATAACTCCCTCTGCCCAGCGCGAAGGAAGCCTGCTTGGAGACGCGCAGATATACGACAAATTCATGATCGGCTTTATCAGCGTCCCCAAAACCTTGTTTTTGAGCATCGGAACAAATGCGGTCGGAATTGAAAATGACCTGCCAAAGCCGGCTGTCAGCTGAACGAAAAGTTTTGCGCCGGTCGTGTGAAGCTCGTCCATATATTTTTTGAGCTTTTTGAACGGTCTCTTTGCCTTGTAAAGCCAGCCGCCGCCAATCAAGTTGCGCAAAGGTGCGATCCCTGGGATGATCAGCCCTGCATCGTTTTTGGCAAGGTTCATGAAAAAATTTGCTGCATCCTTGTCAAAATGATGCGCTTCCATCCAGCCAAAAAGCGAGGTTCCGCCCATAGGGCAAACGACGATCCTGTTTTTTATTTCAACATTGCCGATCTTCCACGGCGTGAAGAGAGGATCAAATTCACTCATAACGTTCTCCTTTTTTTTATTTTTTTCGTTTTTTTCATTTTTATTAACCAAAAAAGCCTCACTCGGTGGCATAGTTGTCAAAATAGCCAGTGATAAGCACGATCGGCGTGCCTTTGTCTCCACTGCCACTGACAAGATCAGAAAGCGAACCGACAAGGTCTGAAACTCGCCTCGGAGTCGTGCCGAGAGACAGCGTTTCATCCTTTTCAAGTTTGCCTTTTTGCGAGATAATTTTTTTCATTTGCGCCTCGGCCTCTCCCGCTTTGACAGAGGCAAGCTCGTTGTCTGCGACAAATTTGAATTTGATTTCATTCGGAGTTCCCGCAAGCCCACTTGTGAAAGCTGGGCTGACAACAGGATCAGCAAGCTCCCAAATTCCGCCCACAGGGTCTTTGAAAGCGCCGTCGCCATAAACCATGCACTCCAATTTTACGCCGGTTCGTTTTTTCATTTCCGCCTGCAAGCTGTCGACAAATTTTTGGCAATCGCGTGGGAAAAGCTTGATGCTCCCCTCCTTTGAACGGTTGGAGCCCAGCACGCCATAACTTTCGTGATAGCCGTGAAGCAGCGATTTTTTGTTCAAGATTTCGTCCAGCGTCACAACAGTTTTTGCGCCGTTTGCAAGCAGCAGTTTTTTGTTGCGTTTGCGCGAGTGGATATCTGCGCAGATGACCACATCTGTGTGTTTCAAAATTTCAAGCGGATCGTTGCTGAGGATGATCTTGCCTTTGCTGCCACAGATCTCTTGATAGGCTTTTATGTAGTCCACGCCGGTAAAAGGGTGCTCAACACTGCCGACAAGCTTGCAAAACTCTTCGCTTGAAAAGGTTTTATCAAAACTGTGGATGTTGAGATCATACAGCTTGTCGATCGAAACAAGCGGATTGCCCACCTCGTCGAACGGATAGGAAAGCTGGATGACAAGCTCATCGACGCCGCCGACAATGCCCTCCAAAATCGCAGCAAAACGATTGCGAGAAAGAATTGGAAAAATCAGGCCCACTTTGCCTTTCCCAACTTTTTTTCGCACATCTTTGGATATATCTTTTATGCTTGCAAAATTGCCCTGACTTTTGGCGACGATCGCCTCAGTGACTGCGATGATGTCACCCTCTTTAAGTTGCAATTTTTTTTCGTTTGCAAGCGCACAAACGCAATCTGCGGTTATTTTTACCAAATCGTCTTTTGGTCTGATGATGGGAGCGCGCACTCCATAGGCGCATGTGCCGTAAGTTCTCATATTCACCTCGGCTTTAATTATATCCGATTTTGCTTTCATCTCCAAATGATTTTTTCGCTTTGCAAAATTTCCGGCAAATCACCTGCCCCAACGATAAACACAGTATCGGTTTCATCAAAGCTTGCAAGCTTTTGAAATAGAGCGCCGCTATCAAAAAACAGCACGCAGTCTTTTTGTTTTGAAATTTCTGCCAAAAGTTTTTCTTCAATCTCTGGATCAGGCTGCTCGCGCGCCGCAAAGGTTTTGAACAAAATCACTTCGTCAAACTTTGAAAGCGCGCTGACAAACTCGTGCAAAAACTCTCGCGTGCGAGAATAGGTGTGCGACTGAAAAACGCAGATCTTTTTGCCTGGCAAAAGCAGAGCGCTTTTAGTGAGCGCTTGAATTTCATGCGGATGATGCGCGTAGTCCAAAAAAACTTTCGCTTTCAAAACTGAATTCACACTTTCGCAGCGCTTTTGCAAGCCTTCAAAGTTTTCAAGCCCAAGCTTGATTTGCCAAAGCTGGATGCCAAGTTTTCGGCAAGCTTCGATCGCAAATAACGCGTTTTGGGCGTTGTAGCTTGCGATAGTTTTGAGCTTCAAACGCAAAAGCCGCTTTTTGTTTTCATAAACCTCAAAACACAGCCTTTTAAATCTGTCAAGCCTGACATTTTTGCACCTTAAATTCGTCGAGCAGACGGCGATATCACAATTTGCAACAAATTTTTTGAAGGATTTTTTTTCGTTTGAAAAAGTTTGAAAATAGTCCAGATGCTCTGGCTCAACGTTTGTCACAACGCCAAGATATGGCCTTAAAAACAAAAAATTGTCGTGATACTCACACGCCTCTGTGACGAAAAACTCGTCGCCTGAGAGCAGAAAATTTTTGCCATTTTCTTTCAAATATGCGCCAAGATGCAAACTTGGATTTTTGCCTGCCACTTTTAAGACATGAAAAATCATGGCCGTAACCGTCGATTTGCCGTGAGAGCCCGCCACTGCGATGACCTTTTGAAAATCCCTGCTGAGCTTGGCAAGAAACTCTCCGCGACAAAGGCACTTTTTGCCTAGTTTTTTGGCTTGCAAAAGCAGTGGAAAATCCGGCTTAAACGCCGAAGAAAAAACCACAAGGTCGCTCTTTTGAATTCTCTCCGGCTTTATCTCGTGATCGACTTCAATTTCAGCCAAAAGCTCCGGTTTTTTTGCGGCGTCATATCCACAAACCTGCGCCCCTCTTTGCTTTGCCATAACTGCCAAGCTGGACATACTAACACCGCATATCCCAACAAAATAAATTTTCATACCTTTTTTGTATGACTAGCGGCAAAAAATGTTGACTAGTTGTCAAACGGCCTTTGACTTATCCCCTTCTTTTCGGCCTGAAAACGAATATACTCCGCAATCAGCGCGATCAGTTCGCTGCTTGTAGGTTTATAGTTCCAGCGCGTGTCGGTGTTGAAAAGGTGGCACAGTGCCTTGAAACCAGTTTTGTTGTAGCCAATCTCAGTGGAATGACGCATACTGCGCTCCACCACCATTCCATCAATTGCAAATTCAGCCCCAACCTGAGGATACAGGTCGCGCGTAACGCGCCTGAGCATTGAAGGATGATTGATCACTTTAAGTATGCAGGCTTTCAAACAACGAAACCCTTGCAAATTTGCAGGAATGCCAAGTTCAAGCAAAATTTTGGTCACTTCCTCTCTCGAAAATATTTCAAAATCCGTCATAATTCCTCCTTTGACAACCACATTATACACAATTGTAAAAAAATAGCAAAGCTTTTTTGCATAATTTTGTAAAAATAATTTCGAAATTTTTACAATTCTTGCTAAATTTTGCAAATTTTGCTAATTTTTCGGAAGTTTTCGATGATTTTTGCAAAAACGGACTTGAAGTTAGCTCCAAGTCAAGCAATTTGCAATCGCTTTAAAATGTTTTTTCAACTTTTTCCGCTCTTTTTTTGTCAGTAAAAAATTTAAGCGCAAAATAGCACTGACACTTTTACATTTTTTTGCATAAAAATAATTGACTAAATTTTGAGTTTATGCTATCTTATTAATGTTCCAATTTGTTTGGTACCATAGCCAAGTGGTAAGGCAAAGGTCTGCAAAACCTTCATTCCCCGGTTCGAATCCGGGTGGTACCTCCAACAAAAAAAAGCCAGAAAATTCTGGCTTTTTTTAAATAAACTCAGTTTTAGTTATGATTTGCTAGGTGCGTCAATATTTTTCATGATATTGTTTTTTCTTTTCAACACCAATTTCCCGTCAACCACTTTAAATTTAAGTATTCTAACCAAACAAATGCTCATCAATATTACACAATCTACCACCTGCGCAATATCCGTACAGAATGGAGAAATGATTATAGTAGCAATAAAAGTTCTCACAACTTTTGCAGATATATCTATTGCCACAGGTATTATAGGAGAATATTCAATTTGAGTATAAACACCCAAAATTTTTTGATATGGATGCGAAAGCATATCTACAACTTGGAAGGCTAAATATATTGTTACCAAAACAAGAGAGGCGCCATATGCTAAAGCCAAAGAAAAAGACACGACCACACTGCTTAACACAACAATTAGACAAAACAGATATGCATTTTTAAGTTCTTTTTTGTATTGATACCTGTCTTTCGAAAGATCCACTTTGACAACGGTAGTAATTGCATCTAAGCAATCCCATTGTGGATCAGTTGCTAAAGTAACTATATTGATGGCAACTAAGTATTCCTCGCCTGCCGAAAACACCGTCCTAAATCCAAAAAAATATATTAGACACATAAATACCGAAGAAATTAAATCTAACGTATCGTATTTGATATTTTTAACAAAAGAAAAATCTATTTTAAACTTTTTAAATTGCCAAACATACAAAACAACAACATAAACAGTTAAAACACTAAGCGTAATAATAAATGCCAAAAATTTGTTAACTAAACATAAAGCTAAAACACTTACCAAACATATGTTAACAACGTTAAATACAATCTGGTGAACATTTGCCATTTTTTCTTTATCTTCAAAATATAATTTTTCTATTATAAAAGAAAATGTTGTTTGAAGAAAATAAAAACCTATTCCATAAATAGCATAATCTCTGTAAGTAGACACATTAAGCCCAAAAAATTCTATGTATTTATCAACGAATATCAATAATATTGCAAAAACTGCAACAGAAAAAATTGTACCCCAGAATACACCATTCCACACAGCATTTGGATCATTTTTCTTATTTGCTCTTACATTTGCACCGGTACTAAACAAAGATTTTAAAAAAGAAGAAATAAACTGTATTGAATAGGTTAACGAAAAAACATTAAGAGCATTCGCATCTTGCAATATCAAAGACAAAATAAACCAACTTAAAACAGGAAACAATGAAAAAACAAACTTCCCACTACCAATATAAAATAATCTTTTCATAATCGTATGATTTATTATAAAACATAAATTATTTTTTTCAAAGCACTTTAGATAATTTTATAAATTTTAAAAAAATGGTTGCATTTTTTCAATAAATTTGATATTATTAAGGGGCGTTGAATTAACCTCTTAATACATTCAAAAAATTGGTCTTGAAAATATCTTCTAAAAAAACAGTAGATGCAAACATCAAAGTGACCCTATTATTAATATGAATGAAAGCTTACCTAAACGCTTATATTTATGAGTTAATTGGTAGCCACATAGGACTTAAAGTCCTGTGCAACAAAACAATGAGAGGACACTAACTACTCGTTGATATCACATGACATATGCGAGTGTGGCGGAATGGCAGACGCACAGGACTTAAAATCCTGAGAGGGCAACTTCGTGAGGGTTCGAGTCCCTCCACTCGCACCAGCGGCGAAAACGGCATTTTTGCTTGTTTTCGCTTTTTTTAAAAGCGAAAAGCTGCG
>CALVZD010000011.1 GCA_944372435.1 uncultured Clostridia bacterium
TCGTTGCCTGGGATTGGTGATGCCGAAAAGATGATGAGGTCGTTTTCGCCGAGCTTGATCTTTTTAAAGTCGCCTGTTGCCATGCGGGTCAGCGCGCTCATAGGCTCGCCCTGACTGCCAGTTGTGACGATCAGCAGCTCTTTGTCGGCATATTTGTCGATCTTGTCTATGTCGACGAGCAAATCGCGGTTGTATTTGAGTTCACCGACTTTGGAGGCAACTTCGCTGACATTGATCATGCTGCGGCCTGTGAAGGCGACCTTTCGTTTGTATTTTTCAGCAAGGTCCAAAATCTGCTGCATACGATAGATGTTTGAAGCAAAGGTGGCAACAAACAGCCTTTTTTCGGCGTTCTTTTCAAAGATCGAGTCGAGCGTTCTGCCAACCGAGCGTTCGCTCATCGAGTAGCCCTTCCTGCAAACGTTCGTGCTTTCGCAGAGCAAAAGTTTTATGCCGCGTTTGCCAAGCTCGCCCATTCTGACGAGGTCGGTCATTTCGCCATCAATCGGCTCAAAGTCGATTTTAAAGTCGCCTGTGTGAAATATATTGCCAGCAGGAGTTGTTATGCAAAGCGCAAGCGCGCCCGCGATCGAGTGGCTGACCTTGATGAATTCAATGACAAAGGAGCCGAGTTTGAGCACATTTTTCGGCTTGACTGAGATCGCTTTGTATTTGACGTTTGGAAACTCTTTCATCTTGCTTTCAACAAGCGCCAAAGTCAGCCTTGAACCATATATTGGCACATTGAGCTGATTGAGCACAAATGGAAGCGCTCCGATGTGATCCTCGTGACCGTGCGTCAGCAAAATCGCTTTGACTTTGTCTTTGTTGGTTTTCAAGTAGGTTATGTCTGGGATCACTATATCCACGCCCGGCAGGTCCTCGCCAGGAAAAGTGAGGCCTGCATCGATGACGATAATTTCATCGTTGCATTCGATGGCGGTCATATTTTTGCCTATTTCACCCACACCGCCGAGAAAGGTGATTTTCACTTTATTGTTCATTTTTCTCCTTTTAAAATTGTTAAAATAATCAAATTTCAGGCTTTGCGCCCGATAAATACCAAAATTTTAGAGCAAAAATTTAGCTTTGCTCATGGTGTCCTGCTCCTCGAGTTTTTTGGAGGAGAGAACGGTTTTTTCGTCGATATAATATCTCATGCCCTGGCAGGCAAAGAAGAACATCGTTTCAAACATCGAGGATACAACGGCAAAGAGAGGAACAAGCACGATCAAACTGAAAGGACCGAGGCCAAGCGCAAACAGCGTGAGCGAAAAATATGTGAAAAACGAAAAGATGAAAGCAACTTTCAAGTTTCTGTTCACTGCTTTTATTCCCAATCTGAACGAAGTGAAAACATTTTCATTGTAAACGACCATTGCAGGTCCCCAGCCCAAAATCATCATGTGTTTGAGCGAAAGCACAACCGCCGCAACCGCCAAGAAAGCAAACGGCATTGCGAGCGAATAGCTGCCCCAGTTTGCCATTGCAAGACCGTAGAAGGCGTTGAGGACTGCATAGTTGAACGGCAAGCAATACAAAAATCTGAAAAACGCATAAGGCAGAGATTTTTTGAGCGTGCGAACAAAGGTGGAAGCAAAGCCGAGTTTTGCGTGACTCGACATAAAGCCATACATCATCTCATCGACCACATATCTGCCGATGTTCATAAAGATTGGACGGATAAAGAACAATACGACGCAAAGATAGATGCCAACGCCAAGATGGCTGGCAAAAAGCGTGGTCAAAAATGAAAGCAAAACTTCAATCACTTTAGCAAAGGTCGTCGTGACAACCTGTCCATAAAAAAGACCAGCTTGCGCGAACGAGACAAACAGGTCGCCGTTCCAAACGCTGAGCGCAACATCTCTGACAGCCATGTAGCAAGGCGCCATAAGAGCGATGAGCACAACCCAAACGATGACGCGATAAAGGACAAGCTTCCACGTCTTGTCAAAATTTGCGAGTGCTAGTTTTAAGTAATTTTTAAATGACATACCCTTTTCCTATCTGTAAGAACAGTATATCAAAAAACTTGCAAAAAAGGCAACAGATTTTGCATACATGTCAAAAAATAATTAGACACCAATCGACAAAATTTTAAACTTGATCTCTCCGTTTGGAGTGTTGACCGAAACGATCTCGCCCACTTTGTGGCCAAGAAGAGCTGAGCCCACCGGCGAAAGATTGCTGATGAGACCATTTTTTGGGTCGCTTTCATCAGAGCCGATTATTTTGTATTCAACATCCTCGTCAAATTCAAGGTCATGAAGTTTGACCTTTGTGCCAATGCCCACTTTTGAGGTGTCGATGTTGCTTTTTTTGATAATGATCGCGTTCAAAAGAGTGTCTTCGATCTCTGCAATTTGATGTTCAAGCATAGCCTGCTCTTCTTTTGCAGCGTCGTATTCAGCATTTTCAGACAAATCTCCATATTCGCGCGCGATAGTGATTTTTTTGACCACCTCTGGTCTTTTTACGGTTTTGAGATATTGAAGTTTTTCTTCAAGTTGTTTTTTCCCTTCCGGCGTAAGATAATTTTCTGCCATGTTGTTCCTCCAAGTCGAGAATATTGATATTATATGCTCTTGGCACAAAAAAGTCAATCAAAATTTTGAGAATTTTTGTGAAAAGTTTTACGCATACTAGCTCTGCGTTTTAATTTTGGAGGTTTTTATGCTGACTTTTATCGCTTTTGCACTCACAATCGCTGGGTGCGTAAACTGGCTGCTAATCGGCCTTTTGCAATACGACTTTGTGGCTGGAATCTTTGGATATCAGGGCAGCGTGTTTTCAAGGCTCGTGTATATCTTGGTGGGCGCTGCCGCACTGTTTTTGGTGGTCAAGCTGTTTTTGGATAAGGGCTCAATACACATCTGGGGAAAAGAGAAAAGTCGCGCTCGCGCGTATGCTTCGTCAAACATAGAGGCGTCGCAAGAGGCGCACAAGCAAAGAAAGCAAAGCCGAAAAGAGGAAAGCGGCTATCGCGAAAATGAGGAGGAAGAGGATAGCTCGTCAGGCCCTAGTCTGTTCGATGAGCATCTCGACCGAGGAGATTAAACAAATCCCATCAATCGTTTGACTTTGGAGGAGAAATAGTGCTAAACTCACTTTGTGAGGTGAAAATATGGTTACTCTCGTCGTTTTGGACGGATTTGGCATAAACAAATCGCGCTTCGGCAACGCTATCAAGGCATCCGGAACGCCAAACCTTAAAAAACTTGCAAAAAAATATCCGCACTTGCAGCTTTTCGCAAGCGGCAATGCGGTTGGACTACCTGCCGGGCAAATGGGAAATTCTGAGGTCGGGCACTTGACTCTCGGCGCAGGGAGAGTGATATTGCAAAATCTCGAAAAGATTGACAGGTCGATCGAAAGCGGCGATTTTTTTGCGCTGCCAGTTGTCACCAAGGCGATCGAACACGCTCGCGGCTCTGCCCTTCACCTTTTGGGGCTTTTGTCCGACGGTGGCGTGCACTCGCACATAAACCACTTGAAGGCTTTGATCTCGCTTGCCAAAGAGAGCAAACTTGAAAAGGTTTATTTGCATATCATCACCGACGGTCGCGACACAAACCCAACCCACGGTCAGTTTTTCATCGAAGAGATTTTGGAGGAGATAAAGGACTCCAACATCAAGATCGCCACAATCTGCGGCAGAGTTTTTACTATGGACCGCGAAGAGCGATATGACCGGGTGCAAAGAGCGTATGACCTTTTGGTATACGGCCACGGCAAAAAGTTTTCGGACCCAATTGAGGCCGTGAGAGTCAGCTATAAAAACGGCAAGACCGACGAATTTGTTGAGCCGATTTTGATCGATAAAGACGGCGTGATAAAAGACGGCGACAGCGTGATTTTTTATAATTTCCGCTCTGACAGAGCGCGAGAGATCTCTTTTGCGTTAACTGACGAAAAATTTGACAAATTTAAGACGAAAAAGTTTAAGAACCTATATTTTGCGACCATGGAAAAATATGACGACGACCTGAAAAACACCCATGCGATCTTTCCGCCGGAAAGAATCGAGGACAACCTTTCGGCTCTGATTTCAAAAGCAGGGCTCAAACAGTTTCATATCGCTGAAACGTCCAAGTATGCGCACGTGACCTTCTTTTTTAACGGCACGATCGAAGAGCCATATGAGGGCGAAGATCGAAAGCTGATTGAGAGCATCGAGACGATGGATTTTGCGCCTTATCCAAAGATGCGAGCGCTGGAAATCACCGCGGATGCGATCGAAGCGATAGCCTCGCAAAAATATGATTTTGTTTTGATAAACTACTCAAACACCGACATAATCGGACACACCGGAAACTTTAACTCGGCAAAAGCGGCAGCCGAATGCGTGGACAAACAGGCCTACGCGATCGCCCTGGCAACCCTCATGGCGGGCGGCGAGTGCATAATCACGGCGGACCACGGCAACGCAGAGGTCATGTATGACAGATATGGCGCGCCAGTCACTTCGCACACGACAAGCAAAGTGCCTTTCTTGCTCGTTTCAAACAAAAAACGAAAACTCAAAAAAATAAAAAATGCCTCGCTTGCAAATGTTGCTCCGACAATTTTGAAAATGCTGGAACTGCCTGTTCCGTCAAATATGACAAGTCCGCTGATAAAGTAGCGTTTTGGCAATTTTACGCTGTGGTCATTTACGCCAGCGGCGCAAGCAAATTTTGCAAGGCAAAATTTAAAAAAACCTCCCCTTTTTGGGAGGTTTTTTTGCGCGCTTTTGCGCGCGCTTGCGCCGCGGCGCTTTTATCCTCTGCCGAGCGAGGCGTCGTCCGGCGTTTTTAACGCCGAATCTTCATCGAATATCAAGTGCTTTTCCAGCTTTGGGAGATATTCATACACCTCCTGAACGCTGACTTCATAGGCGGTGCGCTCTTCCGAAACTTCGCCAATTGTTTTGTTGAACTTGCGCGACTGCACCCTGCCCTTTATGCCGACGCAGTCACCGACCTTGTAGTCCTTTGCCATGGTGGCGTTTCTGCCCCAAATTATCAGCGGAATATAGTCACTTTTGCGATTTTGGCGATTGACAGCGAGCAAAAGATCGTTGATCTGGCGATTAAGCGGCGTCACACGATATGTTGGTGGCTTGCAAACATAGCCCAAAAGGTCGATCTGGTTTTTGTCTATCTGGCTGCTTTTTGGCGAGACCGACTTGCAAAAAACCGAAAGCAGCAGCTTGCTTTTGCCGTCTACCTCTTGATTGTGAGAGCGAAAATCGCCGCTGATTTCGATTTCGTCGCCCTGCTGAAAATCTGTGAAATCGATGGTTTTCATAAGCCTTTCACTTATCGTGACTGGCAGGCTGTCAACCGCGCCAGAAAGCCTTTTGACATCCAAAATCATCTCATAAAATCTTTCGCCGATCACCTCGTGACTGAACACTGGGCTGGTGGCAATTTTTCCTGAAAGAATAACCTCGTTCTTTCTTAAGTTTTGCATAAAAAATTCATCTCCTTTTATCTTCAAAAAGTCAAATTATCCCAAATATTTTTGCCGCAAATGCGGTTTTGAATAACTTACTAAGCGAGGCTGTGTTGAACGCCGTTGCGATCGATCTCAAAGTTTTCTTTATAAACAAGCTCGCCTATGCTTGTGATTTCATAGCCCTGAGCTTTTAGTCGCTGCAAAATGAGTTTTAAGCCATCGAGGATGTTGTCGGAGTTGTTGTGCATGAGGATGATCGAGCCGTTTTTGACTCTGTCCATAACGCGGCTGCACATCTCGGTGGCAGAGAGCCCCTTCCAATCCAGCGTGTCGACATCCCACTGGATCGTCATGAGCCCAAGCTCCTCCGCCTGAGTCAAAAGCGTGTCGTTATATGATCCGAAAGGTGCTCTGAAAAGCTCAACCTTTTTTCCGGTGATCTTTTCGATCTTTTCGGTTGAGGTGACAAGCTCACTCTTTATCGTTTCGCTGTCAAGTTTTGCCATATCAGGATGGTTTTCAGAGTGCGTGCCTATCTCGATGCCACTTTCGGATATCATGCGCACCTCATCCTCGTGTTCGTCTACCCAAAATCCCACGAGAAAGAAGGTCGCGTTGACGCCATATTCTTTCAAAATCTCGACGATCGAGGCGGTTTTGTCAGCACCCCAAGCGGCATCAAACGAGATCGCCACCTGCTTTTTGTCAGTTTGAACCGAATATATCGGCACCTTTCTGGTTGAATAACCAAAAAAGACTTCGGCAAGCTGAACTCCGCCAAACGAAACTGTCAGCAAAACTATCACCGCAAGCATAGCTAAAACTATTTTGATTGTCCTAGATTTGACCACCACAAAACTGCGCATTTCAAACCTCGCTTTTATAATAAATTATTTGACCTCGCATGGCAAAAGCATCTTGTTTCGCTTGCTGTCTAAAACTGCCGAGCGATGTCGAAAACCTAACATACTTTACTTGACTTGCTTTGAAAATATGCATAGCAGCAAGAGGATTGAAAATTTTTGTAATATACCAAACAAAACATATGGCAATTTTTGCTACAAAAAAAGCTCCTTTGATAGGAGCTTTTGAGATTTTTAGCAGAATTTGTAGATGCCAAGAAACTGCTTTTTGATCACTTCGTCGCCTGGCGTCAGCCTTTCTTGCGGTTTGAACTTTTTGGTGTCGAGTGGCAGAATTTTCAGCCCAAAATCGACGGCTATCACAGGCGCGCTGCTGGATAGACAGCCGAAGGTCACTTTGTCATCTTGTTTCAGAACAATATATCTGAGGCCTTTGCGATAGCGGCTGCCCTTGCCAAAGCTTGCGCAGTCGAGTTTTTTGATGTTGCCTTTTAAGGTTGCAACAACAGCGCTGTCGCCGTTTGAGAAGAGCCCTGCAAACACAACCTTGTCGCCTTCGTCGAGGTTTATGCCTCTCACGCCAGCGGAGATGCGACCTTGCAGAGGAATTTCGCTGACATCAAAAGTCAGAGACATTCCGCCCTCCGAAAGCATCAGCACCGACGAGCCTTTGGTGACATACTGCACTCCGATCAGCGTGTCGCCGTCATTGATCTTGACCGCCTGATAGAAAGTTTTTGTGGTCAAGGTGTCAGAGAGGCTTGAGCGTTTTGCCATGCCCTCACGAGTGAAGAACACCACCTCTTCGCCTTTGCCAGCGATCAAAGCTGCCATCGCGCGCTCGTTTGGATGTGCGTTTTCGTCGAGCGAGTGCATCGAGAAGCCTTTGTCGCGCCACTTGCACTCTTTGAGTTTTTCGACATTCGCTTTTAGCACATTGCCGCGGTCAGAGAAGATGAGAACGGTGTCTGAACCTGAGCAGGTCAGCGTTTGCGAGTGAACATCGCAGAGCGTGGAGCCATCGATCAGGTTTTTGTTTGACATTGAGTAGTTTTTGCTGGTCACTTTTTTGACGGTGCCGGCAGCGGTGATCGCCAAAACGAAGCTTGCCGAACTAACCTCTTCGCTGAGTTTTTCAAGCTTGATTTCAGCCGATTTGCCTATATGGCTTTTTCTTGGAGTCGAGTAGGCTTTTTTGATCTCCAAAATTTCCTTTTTTATAACGTTATTTTGCTCGGTTTTGGAAGAGAGAATTTTTGTCAAGCGTTCGATCGTCTCTTTGAGGTCTTTAAGCTCCGCCTTCAATTTGTCCTCTTCAAGATTGACAAGCCTTGCAAGGCGCATTTCGAGTATCGCCTGCACCTGCTTTTCGGAAAAGCCGAACTTTTCTTTCAGCCGCGTTTTTGCCTCGGAGACATTGGCGCTTGACTTGATGATTTTGATGACAGCGTCGATGTTTGCGATCGCTTTGAGCAAGCCCTCAACGATGTGAGCGCGCTCTTTTGCCGCGTTCAGATCAAATTTTGTGCGGCGGATGATGA
This sequence comes from uncultured Clostridia bacterium, assembly GCA_944372435.1. Lineage (GTDB taxonomy): Bacteria > Bacillota > Clostridia > Christensenellales > UBA1242 > Caccovivens. The sequence continues at coordinate 7,847 of CALVZD010000011.1, forward strand.
CCTCGCGCTGATAGTTTGTGTAGTAAGAGATTATGTCGATTAGCCCCATTTGCCTTGGCTTTCCGCCAGCAATTGCGACCATGTTGAAGGCATATGAAGCTTGAAGATTTGTTGATTTGAACAGATATTCAAGTATTTTTTTTGCGTCGGCATCCTTTTTGAGCTTTATGATTGCGCGCATGCCGTGCTTGTCCGACTCGTCACGAATTTCGCTGATCGACGAGAGTTTATCCTTGTTGCTATCTTTGAGCTCGACGATCTTTTGCAGCAGAGCCGCTTTGTTGACCTGATATGGCAGTTCGGTTATCACAAGCGAGGTTTTGTCGCCGCTCGCTTCGATGCCGACCTTGGCTCTTATAGTAATTTTGCCTTTGCCGGTTGCGTAGGCCGACCTTAATCCGTCGTCAAAGATCAGCTCGCCGCCGGTTGGAAAATCTGGGCCTTTTATGATTGTCATCATTTGGTCGAGCGAGATTTTTGGATTGTCGATGTATGCCACAACGCCGTCGATCACCTCGCCGAGATTGTGAGGCGGAATGTTTGTAGCAACGCCGACCGCGATGCCTGATGCGCCGTTGACAAGCAGGTTTGGAAATCTGCCTGGCAGCATATCCGGCTCTCGAAGCGAGTCATCAAAGTTGAGGCTCCACTTGACGGTGTCTTTTTCAAGATCGCGCAAAAGCTCCATAGCAAGCGGAGCGAGCTTGGCCTCGGTGTAACGCATAGCCGCCGCGCTGTCGCCGTCGATAGAGCCAAAGTTTCCGTGCCCTTCAACGAGAGGCGCGCGCATAACAAAATCCTGACTCAGCCTGACCATCGCGTCATATACAGAGCTGTCGCCGTGAGGGTGATATTTTCCCATGCACTCGCCGACTATCCTCGCCGACTTTTTGTAGGGCTTTTCAGGTTGAAGCCCGAGCTCGAGCATAGAAAAGAGTATGCGGCGCTGCACCGGTTTCAAACCGTCTTCAACGCGCGGAAGTGCCCTATCCAAAACGACATGCTCGGTGTAAGGGATCATCGAATCGTGCAAAACTTCTTCCAAAGATTTAAAAATTACTTCATCTGCCATTTCGGTCGCTCCTAACTTTTGTATTCATTCAAAAACGCATCGACGCGGTCGAAGTTCGCGTGTTTTGAAATGTAGTCCTTTCTCGCTTCGATATCGTCACCCATGAGTGTGACAACCATCTTTTCAGCCTCGGCGGCATCATCGATCGTCACTTGAATGAGGGTGCGTTTTTCTGGGTCCATGGTCGTTTCAAAAAGCTGGTCAGGGTTCATTTCGCCAAGACCTTTGTAGCGCTGGATCATGTAGCCTTTGCCTGCTTTTGCGGTTGCAGCAGGCAATTCTGCGTCGGAATAGACATACTCTTCATAGCCCTTTTTGTAGACCTTGTAAAGAGGTGGCAAGCCGATGAAAACATGGCCGTCGTTGATGAGCTCGCGCATATAACGATAGAAAAAGGTCAGCAAAATTGCGCGGATGTGCGCGCCGTCTTGATCGGCATCTGAAAGGATGATGACTTTGTTGTATCTGAGCGAAGAGATGTCAAAATCCTCGCCGATCCCTGTTTCAAGCGCCGAGATGATTGTGCGGATCTCCTCGTTGCCAAGCACCTGATCGATCCTCTTTTTTTCAGCGTTGAGCGGTTTGCCTCGAAGCGGCAAAATCGCCTGAAAAGAGCGGTCTCTGCCCTGTTTTGCGCTGCCACCTGCCGAATCGCCCTCCACGATAAAAAGCTCTGCCTTTTCGCGATTTTTTGACGATGAGGCTGCAAGTTTGCCGACAAGATTAAAGTTGTCGGCCGAATTTTTGGCACGAGAAAGCTCCTTTGCTCTGCGAGCTGCCTCCCTCGTTTTGGCTGCGCCGCGCGCTTTTTCTAAGATTACGTTTACAACAGACGAAGATTTTTTGTTTGCCAAAAACTCCTGAAAACCTTTCACGGCAAGCGATTCAACCTTCACCCTTGCCTCAGGATTGCCAAGCTTGGTTTTTGTTTGACCCTCGAACTGAACGTTGTTCATCTTGACAGAGAGCACAATCGTCATGCCCTCGCGGAAGTCCTCACCGAGAAAATTCGCCTCTTTTTCCTTTAAAAAGCCGCTCGAGCGAGCATAGTCATTGAACACTTTTGTGATGGCGGATTTTGCGCCAGTCTCGTGCGTTCCGCCCTCAGTGGTTGGGATGTTGTTGACATATGAAAAGCAGCTTTCTGTGTAAGAATCGGTGTAGATGAGAGCGAGCTCCATTTTAAAGTCGTCGTCCTCTTTTTCGATGTAGATCGGCTGGTCATAGAGTTTGGTTTTGCCTTCGACGAGATATTTTGCAAAGTCGGCAATTCCCCCCTCAAAGTGAAAGGTCTCCTCGCTGCTTGAAATGTTGTCGATCACTTTGATCTTTAAGTTTTTGTTCAAAAACGCAAGCTCGCGCGCACGTTTTGAAATCGCCTCAAAGCTGAACTGCTGCTTGCCAAAGATCCTTTCATCTGGCAAAAAGGTCACTTTGGTGCCGGTCGTTTTGCTTTTGCCAACCTCAGAAAGAGGCTTGACAACTTGCCCGCCATGCACCTTTCCATCCGGCCCTTCAAGCGACTCGAAGCGCATGTTGTAGACCTTGCCGTTGCGGCTTACCGTCACATCGCACCACTCAGAAAGCGCGTTGGTCACAGATGCACCAACGCCGTGCAAGCCGCCGGAAAATTTGTAGTTTGAGGTGTTGAACTTTCCGCCCGCGTGAAGAGTTGTGTAAACCACTTCGACGCCCGACTTTTTCATCGTCGGATGTATGTCGACAGGTATGCCTCTGCCGTCATCTTCGACAGTTGCGCTGCCATCAGTGTTTAAAGTGATCGTGATCGTGCTTCCAAAGCCGCTGGAAATTTCATCGATCGCGTTGTCGACGATCTCCCACAGAATGTGATGAAAGCCCTTTGGCCCTGTCGTGCCGATATACATGCCAGGTCTCAGCCTGACAGCGTCAAGGCCCTCTAAAACGACGATGTCTTTTGCTTCATACTTTGATGTCATTTGCTCTCCAATTTTTGTTTTTCTTTTTCCAATTTTTGTTTTTCTTTTTTAGATTATATCATATTTTGCAATTTTAACCAAGTTTTTTAAAGGTCGTGCGACTTGTATTTTTATACATTTATTTGCATAATTATTTGCAAATAAATCCTTCGCTTGTTGCGTAAAATATTTTAAAACAAGCAAAGTTTTGTTGGGAGAAAAAATGAAAAAAATCGTATTCACTGGCGGCGGAACAGCCGGACACATTTATCCAAACCTCGCAATCGCGCAAGAGCTTGACGGCTTTGAAAAGCACTATATCGGCTCGAACGGCATGGAAAAAGAGATATTAAAAAATCAGCCGCAGCTTGCTTTTCACGAGATCAGCGCAGTCAAGCTTGATCGCTCAAAGATACTGAAAAACTTTGCCATACCTTTCAAGCTTTTTAAATCTCTCCGCCAGGCAAAGCGCATTTTGAAAGAGATAAAGCCCGACATCGTTTTTTCAAAAGGCGGCTTTGTCGCCTTGCCGGTTGCTCTCGCAGCAAAAAGGTTGCACGTGCCTGTGATAACTCATGAATCCGACCTCAGCCTTGGCCTTGCCAACAAAATAATTTCAGCTGTTGCAACCTGCACTTGCACAACTTTTTATGAGACCAGCAAAAAAGGCAAAAACTTTGTTTGGGCGGGCCAGCCTGTGCGCAAGCAGCTTTTTTGCGGAAACGCGTCAAAGGCGCTGGCAAAACTTGGCTATCCTTCAAAAAAAGTTCTGCTTTTTGTTGGTGGAAGTTCGGGTGCAAAACGCATCAATGAGCTTTTAAAGGACCCTTCGTTTTTAACTGCTGATTATGCCGTGATACACGCGACAGGCAAAGCGGACTGCGGCAAGTTTTTGAAATCCGAAAACTATCTTCCCCTCGCCTATCTCGACCCTATCGCTGACTACTACGCTGCCGCCGATTTGGTGATAACGAGAGCTGGCTCAGGAGTGATAAACGAGCTTTTGGCGCTTCAAAAACCCATGCTGATGCTGCCGCTTTCAAAAGCCGCATCGCGAGGCGATCAAATTGAAAATGCCAAGCTTTTTGCAAAACTAGGCTATGGTGAAATGATTTTGGATGAAGAGCTAAGCTGCGAAAATTTAAAGCAAAATATCGATAAAATGATGAAAAATCTCAATTTTTACAAAAAAAACCTGCAAAAAGCAGGAAAAAACGAGGCAACGCAAAAAATTTGCGCTTTAATTGAAAAGTTTAGCTAGGTTTGGATAGCCATAGCCTTCTAGGTTTTTGTTGTAGCAAATTGGCCGGCAAACCGAAAGCAGTTTGCGCTTGGCTTCGTCTGGCGTGATGTCGGGATGCTGTTCACAGAGCAAACACATCGCCCCAGCAATCATCGGCGTGGCAACGCTGGTGCCACTCAGCTTTGTGTAGCCACCTCCGCTCTTGCAGGAGATGATGTCAACCGCCGGCGCGACGAGATCAGGCTTAAAACTTTTAAACGACGGCCCGCGCGAAGAAAAATCTGCAATCTCAAAAAGCGAGGGCGAAAAGCTTTCTTCATCAAGCCGATTGTCATCCATGCCGCCTACCGTGATCAGGCGTCTGCTGACCCCAGGGCTTTTTATTGACTGAAACTCTGGGCCACTGTTGCCAGCGGCGGCCACCACGATGATTCCGCTTTTCCAAAGCTCTTCGGCGCCGTTCATGATAGGGTCGTTCAGCCCGAGAGGCTCACTGCCAAAACTCATGCAAACCACCCTTATGTTTTTGCGTTTGTGGTGCTCATACACCCACTGCATTGCACTCAAAATTTTGTTGGAAAAAGCTTCGCCCTTGCCGTCCAGCGCTTTGAGCGAGTAGATCTCGACCCCTGGCGCAAAGCCCATATATCTGCCTCCACTGAGAGCGCCATTGCCAGCGCAGACGCCAGCGACAAAGGTTCCGTGGCCGTTGTCGTCATATGGCTTTTGACTTTCGCCAACAAAATCGACAAAGCCTTTTATCCTGTTTTTTCCCATCAAAAAATCAGAGTGAGGATAAAGTCCGGTGTCGATGAACGCCACCCCAACGCCCTTGCCGCAAAGTTTGTCATCAGGCAAAGCAAGCACTCTTCGCGCCACATGTGTCAGCGCAAGAGCTGCGGCATTTATGGATATGTAACGCACGCTTGCAAGTTTTGAAAGATACAAAAGCTGCTTCCGCGACGCCCTAACAAAAAACGAATTTATGAATAAATATTCGTCAAGCACTTCGATCTGTCTGTCTTTCAAGATGCGTTTTAGCCTTGAAAAGTTGTTTGCGCTGACAAGACAGGTCTGTTTTTCTCCCACAGCAAAAGCACGAGGAAGAAGCAATCTTTGGTCAATTTTCATTTTAAATTCTCAATCAGGTTTTTAAGATTTTGATATGTTTCAGGTGGCAAAAAGGCGCGCACCGACTCGACGCTTGAAAGCAGCATATTGGCATCAAAAGAGCCCTCTTGCTTGCGTTTTGCAACTTCACTTGCAAGCCTGCGCGAGAGAGAGTCGTTATCCAGCTGCGAAAGTTCGTCATAGCTTTTTCGAAGGTCATTTTGGTTTATATTGCCCTCAGGTTTGCTTGTTTTTGCTTCAAATTTATGCGTTTTAGGTTCAAATTTGAAATCAGAAAAGTTTTTGCTCATTTTGCTCCCTTTTTACAATAGCAATATATGTTTCAGGACAAAAACTTTCCACATTTGTCGCAAATATATTTTTGCAAGCATATATATTGGTATGAATTTTAAAGATTCTCTTCCTCTATATCCACCGGAGGCATACTCGGAGCAGAACAATCCGTCAGCTTTTATGCGGCAGGAAAACAGCTCGCCAACAAGCAATCAGCAGCAAAACTCGACCAGCCCCATCTTGCCGCTGCTTTTGAAAATGCTTATGGGAGGTCAAAACGCGTCCGCCCTTTCTCAGAACGCCTTGGAAGCGTTGTCAGGCTCGAATGAATCAAGCCCTCTGCTTGGAATTTTGTCATCACTAGCCTCGCCGCAGCACAAAAAAAATTCTTCCGAGCCTTCCAGCCCGAAAGAAAAACAATTTCCTCTCGATTAGTCTTTTTCGTAATATTGGCTCTGCGAAACCACCGAACCGTTTTTAAAGTAGATCTTTCGCTTGCAGAATCTGTCTGCAATTTTTTCGTCTGTGGTGGCAAGCAAAAGCGTCGTGCGCGGAGTTTTGAGTTTGGACAAGATCTCTTCGATGATCTCAATGTAAAACTCTGAAAGATGGTCAAATATGTTGTCGATCATCAAAAAGTCGAGCTTTCGGAAGGAAAGGCGAATGAGTGAGAGGATATATTTTTCCTCCACCGAAAGATTGCCCACCTTTTCGTCCTTTATCTTTTCAAGTGAAAACTCGATGACCGCCTCGTTGATCTTGGTCTCAATTTCTTCCGGCGGAATTTTTCGCTCACTCAAAATATACTTCAAGTTTTCATACACCGTTTTGTTTTCCAAAAAAACCGGCTTTGCAGGCACATAGCCAGCGCTTATGTCTGAGCGAAAGTTGACCTTTTTGAGCGGCCTATCTTTGAGATATACCTCACCTTTTGTTGGCTTTTCAAATTTTGCGATGACTCTGAGCAAGCTCGTCTTGCCACTGTCATCCATGCCGACAAGCGCGACCGACTCACCGTCATCGACCTCGATGTTGATGTCATACAAAGCATAAAACTCGCGCGTGTATTTCAAAAATAAGTGTTTGATTGAAAGCATAGTTTTCTCCTATGCTCATTTTACTATATTTTTTGAAAAAATCAAACAATTCACGCACAATTCAGCACAAAGTCGTCAGAAATTGGCTGAGTGTTCATGATGACGAAGCCGGTTTGCTGCTGGTTTTCGGCGATTGAGCCAGAAACGACACGAAAAGTGAGGTTGCACGGCTCTGTCACATTGAAGATAAATATCTGACTGACAGCTTCTTTCAACTGATCGAACTGCTCCCTTCCTTCCAGCCCAGATGCCGTCGCCTGCAAAGAGGTAAGCGAGTTCCACACATTTTTTTCGGCGATGTTTATGGCTAGCTCGCCCTCGCCTTCGCGCCGGAACGAAAGCGACAGATCGCTCTCGCTTGACATGACTTGAATGTCAAAATACTCCTCTTCATATCTTTTGTCAGTTTGAAAGCTGAGCCTGAAAGTGTAGTTTTCGCTGCCTGCCGAAGTTAGGTTTGAAAAAGAGGCAAGTTGAACCACGGCAGCAGATTCGCAGCCCAAAACCGCCATACAAACAAAAAGAGGAAAGATCAGCAAAAAGAGTTTTTTCATTTTTCACCCTTTTTATATCTTTCCCCTAAAAGTTTTTCTTAAACCAAATTTTAAACTAAAACGCCTTACAATTTGAACTTTTTGTCTTTTTTCGCATTTTTTTCAAGTTTTTTGCAGTTTTTTAGCAAAATTTTGTCAAATTTTAGTATTCTGGCTGAGCAGACTTTTCGGTTTTATCTTCAACCTCAACCACGACAGCTTCGGTCGTCAGCAGCGTTGCTGCAACGCTTGCCGCGTTTTGAAGAGCGCTTCTCGTCACCTTGGTCGGATCGATGATTCCGCTTTCGATCATGTCGACATATTCATTTTTAAGCGCGTCATATCCAAAGGCGTTTTTGTCGATGTTTTTCAAAATCTCGCTGACAACCACGCCGCCGTCAACGCCCGCATTTTTTGCGATCTGTCTGACAGGCTGTTCGAGCGCTTTTAAAACGATTTGCGCGCCCACCTTTTCGTCACCGGAGAGTTTTTCTGTGAGTTTTTTCACCTTTTCGCTGACTTTGAGCAGGCTGACACCGCCGCCTGGCACAACGCCCTCCTCACTTGCGGCTTTGGTGGCAGAAAGCGCATCTTCAATGCGCAGCTTTTTCTCTTTCATCTCCACCTCAGTTGGAGCGCCGACTTTGACGACAGCAACTCCGCCAGCGAGTTTTGCAAGACGCTCAGACAGCTTTTCTTTTTCGTATTCACTCGTCTCGTGATATAGCTGAGCTTTGATCGCCTTTATGCGGTTTTCAATCGCCTGAGCCTCGCCTGCCCCCTCGACGATTGTCGTTTTGTCCTTGTCGATGACAACTGAGCGCGCTCTGCCAAGCACTTCGAGCCCGACATTTTGGAAATCCATGCCAAGCTCTTCACTGACAAGAGTTGCGCCGGTGAGGATTGCGATATCTTCAAGCATCGCTTTGCGCTTGTCGCCAAAGCTTGGAGCCTTGACCGCAGCGCACACAAAAGTGCCACGGAGTTTGTTTAAAATCAGAGTGGTGAGAGCTTCGCCCTCGACATCATCTGCAATGATCAGCAGCCTGCCGCCAGCTTTCACCACGCCCTCTAAAAGCGGAAGAATTTCGGCGATCTGCGAAATTTTGCGGTCGGTTATGAGGATATATGGATTTTCCAGCTCGCAGATCATCTTTTCCATGTTCGTTGACATATATGGCGAAAGATAGCCGCGCTCAAACTGCATCCCCTCCACAACAGAGAGCTCAGTTTGCATCGTTTGAGACTCCTCAACGGTTATGACGCCGTCAGCGCCAACTTTTTTCATCGCCTCGGCGATCAACTTTCCGATCTCTTCATCGCCTGCCGAAATGCTGGCAACCTTTGCAATGTCGCTTTCGCCATTCACAGGTTTTGAAAGCTGTTTAAGCCCCTCGACTGCAACCTCGACAGCCTTTGAAATACCTTTTTTGAGAATCACTGGATTGGCGCCAGCTGCAAAGTTGCGCATGCCTTCATTTATGATCGACTGAGCAAGCACTGCGGCCGTTGTTGTGCCGTCGCCAGCCACATCGTTTGTGCGAACACTGACCTCTTTGATCAGCTCTGCTCCCATGTTTTCAAACGGATCAGAAAGCTCGATCTCCTTTGCGATTGTCACGCCGTCGTTGGTGATGAGAGGCGACGCATATTTTTTGCCAAGCACCACATTTCTACCCTTTGGGCCAAGCGTTATTTTGACCGTGTCGGCAAGCGTGTTTACCCCTCTTTCAAGCGCATTTCTGGCCTCCAAGCCCTGTTTTATGAGTTTTGACATATTTCACCTCACTTTTCGATGATCGCCAAGATGTCAGCCTGGCGAACGACAACATATTTTTTTTCATCCTCCTCATATTCGACGCCCGAATATTTGGAATAAAGCACCTCGTCGCCGACCTTGACCTTGATTGGCGCGATTTTTCCGTCAGCCGTTCCGCCCTCACCAACAGCAACGACAGAAGCTATCTGCGATTTTTCCTGAGCCGCAGTTGGAAGCAAAATGCCACCTATTTTTTCTTCACTTTTTTTTGGCAGAAGCACAACTCTGTCAAACAATGGTTTAAGTTTCATGTCTCCTCCTTTTTGACACCCATATTTTACAACTTTTGCAACTTTATTGTCCAGCAAAAGTGCCACAAATCAAAACATACTTTGTCAAAATTCGTCATATATTTTTAAGTGTGAAAAAGCCATCAAAAAAATTTGTCGTGATATTTTCGCTAGGTTTGCTGTCATTTGCAAGCATCGTGTCGATGAGCCTTGCTGGTTTTTTCTCTTCAAGTTTGTCTGTCGGATTATATTATTCGCAGGAAATTTTTTGCGCGGCAGAGAGCAAGGTTTTTCTCGTCTATCAAGCAAAGTCCAGACTGCTGCTTGAAGCCGAAAGTTTGGCAGAAGATTGCACCTCTGGCGGCAGATATATTTGGCATGAGGGCGAATATTTTTATGTAATCCACTCCGCCTCAGAGAGCGAAAATGACGCAAACCTGATCGTTAAGGATTTTGAAAAAAGGCAGATTTCAGCGCAGGTTTTGGCGATCACCTTTCCGCAAATTTTGATGGAAGAAAACTTTTCGCAGGATGAGCACAATCAAGTGACAAGCGCCTTTTCGGAGTTTTTGAGCAGCTTTCGCTGTTTGAGCGACCTTGCCGTTGGCGCCCAAAGTCAGGTGTATGACGAGCAGTTGATCCAAGAAAAGCTGCAAAATTTGAAAGAAAAACTAGAAAAGACAAACTCATCTTTTTTTGCTCACTTTTCAAAATTTTCTGACATAAAAATAGTCGCTTTATCTGAGTATCTTGCCGATCTTTTGGAGGTTGTAAGCCTAGCGAAAACCGATTCGTCTTCGCTTTGGCACAGTGCGATTGAAATTCTCGAAATATACAAAAATTTGACAAATGAGCTAAAATAACTCGATTTTTGCGCATTTTTATCAAAAAATCGACATATTTTTTAATTTTTCATCAAAAAATGGAATAATTTTGGCAAAGCGTCAGGACTGCCGCTCGTCATAAAGGAGCAGCTGTTTTGCTCGCCCTCGCCGCCAAATGAGCTCAGCATTTTTGCTATGCCAAAGTTTGAACCAAAAAGCTTGGCGTTAGAAATTTGGCAAAGGTTTTGTCTGATCGCTTCAAAATGAGTGCAGCCAAGCACGATCGCCGAATATTTTAAGTCTTTCAAATTCTCTTCCAAATATGGCTGCAAAACTTCAAGCTCAAACAGGTGCTCGTCGATGAGTTTTGGAAGAGAGGGTATCACTTTTTTTTGGATGTTTGGATAACTTTTGACAAGCCGGCACTCTTTTGTCGTCACCTCGGTTGCAAGGAGCAGCACATCTTTTTGGTCGAACTGCTCACACGCAGGTTTCAGCGCCGGCTCGCAGCCGATAAATCTGAGATGAGGAAAATTTTTTCGCACCTCTTCAATCGCGACCGCCGTGAGAGTGTTGCAGGCAAAGATGACAATCTCTGGCGCAAAGATTTTTTGCAAAAAACCGACCAGCTCGTTTGCCCTTGCTTGAAGAAAAGCGCTGCTTTTTTCGCCATATGGAGCAAACTCGTTGTCAGCAAAATATAAAAAATCAAAGCCCTTGCAATTTGTCATAAGGCTTTTGAGAACATTCACGCCACCGCTGCCGCTGTCGATGATCGCCACCCTTTTCACATAGATATATATGCAAGAGCTTACCAAATTTACACATAACTGTTGATTGCAAGTGATATCACTTTTGCAACATTGTTTAGGTTTTTGTGGATGTCTTTTGGCGCAAGCACCAGCTCTTCCGGCCACTCCGGCTTCACTTTTCCGGCAAGCAGCAGCGTTGGCACGCCGATTGAAATGCAAGGCACGCCGATTGAAGCTTTGCACAATTTTTGACCCAGATTGTTGACCGCACTGCCAGGGGTCATGCCCGCGTCGTTGATTTGAAAGGAGGTCGAAAGCCTTTCGATCGCATTTGTGGCGAGCGAGTCGATGATGATCACGCCGTCGACATCCAACCAGATCGCCAGCATATGAACGACATCGAACGAATTTATGCCGGTTGAGGAAAACACATTTGGCGCAAATTTGAAAAGCCGCAAACTTTTTTTGAAAGGGTCGAGTTCCACCTCTTTTAAAACCATCGGACCAAGAGAGTCGGCAAGTATGCTTGGATTGCCGAGCCCAACGAGCAAGAGGCGCGAGCGACGATTGAGACCATGTTTGTTTAAAAGTTTTTTCAGCCCTTTGCCGAGCTCGGAGGAGACATACTCAAAGCACTCCTGCCCAAATTCATGAAGCAGCGGACAGTTGTAGATATAATAACTCCCCTTGTCAAAGCCGGTCTCTTGCGCCTTTTTCGCGCTGTCGACCTCAAGCCTGCCAGAGGTCAGAGAGTATTTGCCATCCTTGCATTTGTGATAGCCAATCGCCTGCAAATCAAGACCACATTCGTCGATAATGTCAATCATATTGCTAATTTTTTCCAAATTCAAAAAAAATATAAATTTTGCTTGATTTTTTTTACCTGTTGTGCTACAATTGCGGTAGACTTTAATGCAAGGAGAAAAAAATGGCTAATATTAAATCCGCAAAGAAAAGAATTTTGGTTATCAAAAAGAAGCGCGAACAAAACAAGTCTGTAAAGTCAAAAATTGCAACCTATTCAAAAAAGTTTCAAGCTGCTGTTGCTAGCGGCGTTGTTGCCGATGCAGAAAAAGCTTATGTTGAAGTGACATCCGTTTTGGATAGTGCGGTTGCTGACGGCGTTATTCACGCAAATTGCGCTGCAAGAAGAAAATCAAGATTTGCAAAACAGCTTGACAAGATCAGAGCATAAATTGTTATGAAAACAAAAACGGGGCATCCCCCGTTTTTTTTGTTGACTTGAACTTATGGAATTTTTAGCTGAAAGCTGTGAAAGCCTTGAAAAAACTTTGCGAGTGTTTAAATAAAAAAACGGAGGAGCTCCGTTTTTTTGTGGCTGTTTCTTAAAAATTTCGTTTCGTTTAAATCGTGCATCCTTCGCTTTTTGTCAGGTTTATTTTTTTAGGCCTTCGCTTTCAGAGGTCAAAGTTTTTTGTGGTTCATCTTTGACAAGGCTGGCGATTTCATCCAAAAACATCTCTTCGCAGGCAATAGTGCTCGCATTTTGAGCCGCCGACAATTTGTAGGTTTCATACGCACGCATCGCGCTTTCACAACCTCTGAAATAACCTTTTGGAATCGAAGTCGAGATATTCAGCGGCGTTTGAGACACAAGAGTGCATAGCGCAAGCGAGTAGAGAGCAAGGTTTGATATCTTTTTGCCGCTCAGGTCATAGTGACTTTCTCCAGCCTTGAAGCAGCCAAGGTTTTCGTCATACTCGGCGCCTTTTGGAAGCTTGTTTTCAAGCTCTGAAAGTTTGCCTTCCGCCGCCTTTTTGATTTTGTCTTTTTTTGTGGTTCCCGCCGGTTCTTCCTCCGCCTCACAAATGCCTTTGGTTGTCGAAAAGTGATAGCTCTTTCTTTCGCCATCTTTTAACACTGCGATCGAATAGTCTTTGTCGTTTGGAAGACAAAAGTGGTCGATTTTGTCAAGCTTTTCTTTACTCAATTTGCCCTGCAAACCGCCCTTTTGATCGACGATCCGCTCGGTTTCTGAGTTGACAAGCTCGATAACATCTTTGATATTTTCTTCGGTGCTCATGTTCACCTCCCTTGCAATCAGCATGGTAAGCTGTTTGACTTACTTAATTTTAACATATTAGACAAAATATTGTCAAACGATGTGAAAAGAAAAAAGAAGGCTTTTTCAAGCCTTCTTTTCGCTTTCGTCCTCTTTGCTTTCAGCCTTGCTTTCGCTTTGCGCTTCATTTTGATCCGCTTGCGACTCGCTGGTTTGAGTTTTATCCTTTGTGCTTGCTGGCAAAGTCACAACTCCAAACGCCACAAGCACTCCTGCCACCGCCATAACGATGTCGCTGACAAGTTTTTCTTCGATGTGAAAGCCAAAAACATTTCCTATCGAATTGATCAAAATCACGAGCGCGCCGGCAAGCGCCGTCCAAAAGCTATAGGACCTGACTAGATTTTTCAGCTTCATCTTTTGACCTCCTTTTGGGCTTGATGTTTTCTTTCAAATATTCAACATCCTCTTTTATTTCATCGATGATGCCAAGGTGTTCGGTCAAATCCTCAATCGTTTTTTGATATTTTTCCTCTCGCTTTTTGCTGTCTTTGAGTTGATAGAAAAACAGCAGCACAAACAGCACCGCAAAAATTCCGTTGCTGATTATGACGCTGACTATCTCCTGCCAAAGCTGCATGGTCAGTTAAGCTCTTCTAAAAGTTTTTCGTAAAAGATTCCTAGCTCGCCTCTGAGCTGCATATTCGTGGCAAGAAAGCTGAGAGCAACCTCCTTGTCAAACTGTTTTAAAAAGGCAAGAGTGGTTTCATACACACGCCTTTGCTTGTTGTATGCCTCAACATCCTCTTGACTTGCAAGCTCAATAAGTTCCGATTTGTCATCATTTAGGTTTGATATAAAGTTATCCATCACCATAACTTCTCCTTTGCGCGAAATTTTGTTAAGAAAGATATAATGTTTTGGGTCAATTTTTTTCATTCAACAACCATCACATCAAATTCAGGGCAAGCTATGCTTTGACCGCTTTGCGAGATGAAAGATATAACAAAACTTTTGCTGACAAGACCCACCAAATAGCGCTGACTTTTTTCGCAATCCGTGCTGGAAATCGTCACCACCTCGCCCTCTTCTGACTCGATGCGAATCTGGCAGACTGTGTGAGGCTTTACGGTGACGGACTTGATCTTTTTCAGACTTTGCGCATAACCAAAATCGGTGCGAGGCGAATGCCAAACTTTTTTGAGCTGGGTTCCGAAAAAGCTGCCATCCTTTGTCAGCTCGCCGATCATCGCCTTTTTGTCGCCACGAAATATGGCGCAGAGCTTTTGAAATTTTGGGGTGCTGACATTGCAAAACTGCCTGACATCCACGCCTCTAACGAGCGAAAACTCTTGCGTGATGGTGTCATAGACGATTATCGCATTGTTTTCGTAGCTTCCGCTTTCAACGCCGACCTCCTCGTCATCGTCAAAATCCATCTTGCAGGCGAGAAAATATTTGTTTTCAAAACAAGCGGCTATAGTGGCAGAATTGCGAGTGCGAACAAGCACATCCTCAAACGGCAACTCGATCTTTTTGACATTCGCACCGTCAAAGGTGTAGATCCCGTCCTGCGCGGCGAAAATTATGTATTCACCGTTTTTTGCTATCGACGAAGGATAGATGTAAGACGAGGAATAATAGATGTTTTGAATGTCAAAGTTTTCGTTCGAGTCGCCATATAGCGAAAGCTTTATGATGCCATAATCGCGAAAGATATACAAATCGTCGTGAAAGGATATGACAAATTTCAGCCCGCCGCGGATGTCTGGGATATCGACATCGAATTTGTTGTTGTCGTTCCAGTTTGCGATCGTTTCGGTCGAGTAGACAAGCCCGTTTCGGTCACCAGTCGTCACCAAAAAGAAGTAGGTCCCGTGCCAGCATCCAGACAAAAATTTTGGGATATTGTCAAAAGTGTTGACGCCAGCAAAGCTGACCCCTATCGTTTGGTCGCTTGGCGAGGAAAAGAGCATAGTGTCGTAGCCGTTGATCCTGAACTGAGCGGCTTGCGGGATTTCGTTAAAGACCATATCATACTCAGGCAACATCAGCTTTTCGGTGAAGATGTTGAAATACCAAATCTGTTTGTCCTCATCGAGATAAAAGATGTAGTATTTGTCGATCGCACTCTGTTTTTCATACATAGGCGCCATCCAAATGCCAAAAACTTCGCTGGCGCCAACCGTGACAGGATAATCCGTCAGGTCTGTTTCTGAGGTTGGCAAAGAAAGCTGCTTGAACCCGTATCCCGCCTCAAGCTCTCCGCGAGAGACTGTGAAGTTGTAGCACTCTCGAGTGTCCGAAACCCCTCTCACACTGTCTGAAAGATTTTGCCACTTTGAAAAGTCATCAAGCCTGATTTTCAAATTTTTGCTGCTTTTTGTTTTGAGGTTTTTTTTGTTGAACATATCTCACCTCCGTTTTAATAGCGCATGCTTCTTGCTGGCATTTTGAGAGTTGTTTTTTTGCGAACAAGCCCTTCTAAACTCTCTTTAAAGCGCGTTTCAAATATCGCAGCCTCGTCGGAAAGCGCCTGCATGAGAAAAAACTCTCGTGCGGTGCCATAGGCAAGCACACGCGCCGGGATGATCGTGTCGACCTCGTCGCCAAACGCAAGCTCTTCGGGCTGGATGGCATAGGTCAACACCGCGCTGTCACCCTCAAACGAGATGTGGTCAGAGGAGAGAGTGTATTTTATGTCCTCTCCGCTGGTCGTTTTTAGTGACACTATGCCGCATATAGGCTTGGAAAGGCTGGAAAAATAGAATTCTCCGTTTGCCGCAGTGATGCTTTCTTTTTTAAGGATCGGCAAAAATTCGCTGCAAATTTCTTCATAAGCAAGATTTAAACAACGCAAGAGCGCATTGAGCTTTGCCTGCTGAATCTCGTCGGCGTTTTGAGTGCCAACATAGTCTTTAAGTTGCGGCAGATTGACAAAATCGCAGCTGAGCTTTACTGTGTCGTTAACTATCATATATCACCTCTTTTGCTTGCTCGATCGCCTGCTTTTGCAGTTTTTTCTCTCTTTTTTCATTTTCTGCGTCCATCTCTCGAATAAGTTTGTCGATGTTTTCAATTCGCGTTTTTCGTGCGAGAAATATCGCGCGCTCGTCGAGGCAGTCATATGGAATGACGAGCGCAAATGTCGAGCCTTTTTGAGAACTGGAATGCAGTTCATATCGCCTTTGAGAGGTGTTGTAGACAAAAAAGTAGCCCTCATCCACCTCTTTTATGCGCTGGCAGATGTAAAAAGGATCACTTTCGAGCAATATTTGGTTTTTCATTTTTTCTCCTAAAAGACTGGAAGGGGCAAAACTGCCCCACCAATCATAGAAATTTCAATTATTCTGTTTGTCCTTCACTGCCGGTTTGATCAGAAGCTGCTGGGCAGTTGCACTCAACATTGACAGTGAACGGATTTGTCACAGTGCCTTTTATGCCACTGATTTTTGCCTGACCGTTTGGTTTGTCGCAGATGAGCTCGGCATATTTGACAAGAGTTGCTGTGTAGGTTGCGTAGTTTGGATTTTGTTTGAGGATGCGTCCGCCCTCACCTTCCAGCCACTTCCAGTCGCAAAGCTCATGAAGCGTGAAGTCATCAGTGTTCAACAGATACATCGTGTCGCCATCGACAAATCTGTCGGTGACAAGTGGGATGCCGTTGTAAGAGATCGCTTTAAAGCCGCCTTCAAGAGTCATAACGTCAACATTTGAGCGGTATGCTGCAAGATAGGCTTGATATGCCCTGCGCACTTTTGCCGAGCATGAGATAAAGTTTATGCGAGAGTCGGCGTTCTCTTCAAGAAAGTCGATTGCTGACTGAATGAGCACGTCCGATACCTCTGTTTCGGTTGAAGATGAGTATGGGCTGAGCCATTTGTGGTCGGCTCTTTTGAGGCCATACAGATATTCTGAATCTGAAAAGATTGCGCCAAGACCGGTGATTTCGTTGTCACGAGAGCCTTGAACATAAACAAGGGCGCCGCTTGCAACAGAGCTCAAAGCTTTGTCGATTGTGAAGCGGTTGTTGACTCTGTCGACATAGGTGACTCTTGCTTTGTTGATGATTGGAAGCGACGTTCCATAAATGTCGATTGTCATGCCCTCAACGATGTTACTGACTTTGTCGACTGTCACAAACCCATCGCTGTAGCCTGAGCAGGTTGCAAGTTTGCCTGTGCCGTCACCATAGAGCATTCTGCCAAGGTTGAAAGTGCTTGCTTTCACAAGCCCTTCCATTTCGTCCTGCAACAGGTTGACAAAAGCGCCAACATTGTTCGCAGAGGCGCGGATCGCTTTGTCAGAGATGTCAATTCTGCCATACAAGTTTTTGAGATCAGCGACAAACTGAACATAATTGTTTCCATTTGCAGTTGGCAACGAGCCGGTTTCAGTTCCAGCGCCAACACCACCGTTGAGCCCTATTGGAGCAAGCTTTCTGATCTCTTTCCCCCAAACATCCTTTGATGAATGTTTGATTTTGGTCAAAAGTGGGTTTGCGGCAACATTGAGCTGATTTGCAATAACACCGAGATAGACGGTTTTCAGCGCGTTGTCAGCATTTTCTAAACTTACCATAATTTCCTCCTAAAAATTAGCTGAACATCTTTTCCACCAACTTTTTTGCATCTGCCAGCGAGCTTGGGGTGGCCGGCTTTTGACCGGTCACACTTTCCCCCACGTCGCTGCTGATGACAATCGGTGGTTTTTGATCTGACAGCTGTTTCATGTAGTTTTCAACCACAAGTTTTTTTAATTGTTCGTCTTGAAAGACATATTTTTTTATTATTGGGTTGTCCTCCTTCGATTGACCGCTTGCAAGTTTTGCAAGCGCCAGGCTTTGATAAAGCTTTTCGAATTCGGGTTTGCCATTTTGCTGCAAAGCCATCTGTTTTAGCTCGTCAGCATATGGCGCGGCCTCACCGTTGTCAGAAAGAAACGCTTGCAATTCGCTTTCAACTTCGTTTTCGTTTAAAGCGGTTGTTGTTTGCGCTTGCTCCTTCTCGATTTCGCTAAGACGCTGACTTTTTCGCGTGAACTCGGCTTCAAGCGCGTTGTAGGCGGCTAGCAACGCCTCGGCAGACTTAAACTTGCCAAATCCACTTGGGGAGCCACTTTGGCCACCGGCACCGTTATCAATCGCCTCCACTGGGGCATTTGCCTGCTCAACTGTTGGTTGTTCCCCGATTTTTTCGTTATCCATTGTCTTCCTCCTTCAAAAGTTTTTTGTGCTGACGAATATGCTGCAAAAACCTCTCTTCAAGCGTAGGGTCTAGCAGACTTTTTTCTTCATAATCACCGCTAAGCATAAAGGCGATGTGGCGGTCTATGTGCAGGTTGTGCTGGTCGATCTCCAAAACTTTGGCGTCTTTGCCGCTCAGCATTGCCAGATTTTCGTTGTCTGCTTTTTTGAGGTGCAATTCGTTTTGATCCTGCGCGTTTTCCCATATTCCAAGCCCTAAAAGTTCAAGCACTTTCACTTTCATGCGAGTGCTGATCTTGCCGTCTTCATCCTGCAAAAGACCTGCATTCAAAAGATCGAACACCATCTCTCTGCGGCTTGTCAAGCTTTCGCCAAGCTCATTTTCGGTTTCAAGCTCGATGTCGTCGCTTGAAATGTCGCTGGAATTGAAGTAGAACATCTCCACTTCACCGCGATCGCCGACTATCCTTGCAAGCCTTGGGATGAGAGCGAACTGCTTGTAAAGCCTGAGGATAAATTGGCTTATCATCTTTACGCAGTGTTTGATCTCGTCGGTGCTGGTTTTAAGGCGCAGCTCGTCTTGCTGCAACATGAGCTCGAGCACCACACCAGAGATGTTCGTGGAAATCGTGTCGGAGTTGTAGATTTCCGTCACGCCGCTGACGCTTTCAAACTCGTCGCGCAAAACTTCTTCCTCTTTTTCAAAGTCGGACGAAAGATTTTCGCCTTCCAAAAACTCAGGAGCGCTCGACCCTTGCCTATACACCAAAATTCTGCCTGGGCAGAGGCCTTCGTCTTCCAAATTGTCAACGTCAATCGAGCCGTCTTCGACTTTCAAAACGCCCATTGTGAGGCGATTGAGAAATTCGAGTTTTCGGTTTTTCACGCCGTTGTAGGCGCGCTGAATTGGGATCAGGCGATCGACGATCGACCCTCCCCAAAAGCTGCCTATCTGACCCAAACTGTTTTGGCGGATAAACGGAAAATCTCTCGCGCCGTCCTTGCCCACAGCATATGGCAGATCGCCGTCGAAAAAGAGCTTGCCGCCAACTACGATCGTCAGCCTGCCGTTTTTGTGCTCTTTGGTCGGTTTTTCGTAGCGCTCTATCACAAGCACACTGTCAGTTTTGACGCCCTGACAAATTTTTGGCGCCGAGCTGGAATAACCGAGCCCACCAAAGCCAACGCTTGTTGAGCTGAGTGAAAACACATTTATGTCGCTGCCTTCAACCTCGATGCCGTAGATGCTTTTGACCTGTTTTGCGCTGATTGCGCGAGCGTGAATTATGCTTTGGCATTTGTCGATATCGCTGCTGGTGAAGCTGTCTGGATAGATCTCAAACGGCGAGCAAACGCTGATTTCCACCTCGCCGCTTCGGATCGGCTCGCCATTTTCCATTGCAACAACCTGACCCAAGGCAGGATTCCAGGTGACCTTGTAAAAAGCTGTGCCGCAGATTTCACTCCACTGCATCGCCTCACTGATCTTTTGCGAAAGATTGAGCTTTGCCGAGATCGAATCCAAAATCTTTTTGGAGACTTTGGCCGCGTAAACATCCCTTTCGTCATTTGATGACGGCAAAACCGTCGCCTTGGGTTTGATTTGCGCAAGTTTTGCAAGTCTTACCTCAACGAGCGGCGCTATGTGATTAAAAATTTGACGCTCCTCCCAGTAAAACTGCTTGTCTTGATCCTCCAAATTTCCGCCGTAACCGATGTTGCAGAACTGGTTGCCCATATAAAAGTTCATGTTCATCTGCCACTGAGTTTCAAACGGTTTTCTTGCCTCTGCGCGAGCGTTAAAGTCGTCGATGACGCTTTTGACGAGCGCTTCTTGCTCTTTGCTTGTCTTTTTCATCTCTCCTCCTTTCTAAGCCTTTTTTTGATTTTAAACGGCGCCTCCACCGCTTTTGGAACCTGCAACTTGCCTATTTCAACATACATCTCTCTCAAACACTTTTCGCAAAAAGCGAGTTCGCGTTTGAGCAGTCCTTTGGTTGAAAGCTGATAGTCTGCAAGGTTTGAGCACCCCACAAAGTCACACTTGGTCGGATGCTTGCACTTTTCGATTTGCACTTTTGTTTTCCTCCTCTAAAAGTTGCAACAGGCGGGATTTTTCGCGAAGCAGCTCTTCATCGCTCATGTTCTCATAGGCCTGTTCGAGCTCAGAGTGATATTTTTCTAACAAAAGTTTGATTGCGGACATATCGGGAGAGTAGTGCTTTTTTGTGACTTTGCGTTTTAAAAGCACCTCTCTCCCCTCGTCGTCAATGCCAAACTCGCTGACCTCGTCATCTGCATCATATCCGACCGCCTTTTTAACAAGCGCCTCTTGAATGCTGCTTTCGCTGATATCCATCACCCCTCCTGTTTGCTATGCAAGCATTTTAATATGCGAAAAATTTGCTTTCAAGAAAGTGTGCCAAAATTTTATGCACAAAAAATTTCGGCAAGAGTAGAATGATTATGTAGAGGTAAAAAAATGGAGAAGCTGCTAGAAATTGACAAAGTGAGTTTTTTTTATCAAACCAAAAAAGAGGAAATTTGCGCTTTGCAAGACCTGACTTTTTCAGTCGATGAGCTTGAGTTTGCCTCGATTGCCGGCCCTAGCGGCTGCGGCAAAACGACGGTACTTTCTTTGATTGCAGGGCTTTTGCCTGCAAGCTCGGGCAGCATTTTGCTGGGCGGAGAAAAGGTCGGAAAAGACAACCACGAAAAGATTGGATATATGTTTCAGCGCGACCACCTTTTTGAATGGAGAACGATTTGGAAGAATATCACACTTGGCATTGAGCTTCAAAAACCCAAAGACAAGGACGAAAAACTCGAATTTGCCAGACAGCTTTTGCAAAAATACGACCTCTACGGCTTTCAAAATCGCAAGCCGCGCGAACTCAGCGGCGGAATGCGTCAAAGGGTGGCACTAATTCGCACGCTCGTTATGCAGCCGATGCTGTTGCTGCTCGACGAGCCGTTTTCGGCGCTCGACTTTCAAACGAGGCTGAGCGTGTGTGACGATGTGCATAGCATCATCAAAAGCGAAAAAAAGACGGCGATCCTTGTGACGCACGATATTTCAGAGGCACTTTCGATGTCGGATAAACTTGTCATCCTCTCGTCGAGACCTGCCACTGTCAAGCATATTGAAATGCTAAATTTTAATGGAGAAACTCCACTTTTAAGACGCGAAGACCCCAAGTTTGGTGCACTTTTCGACTTTGTGTGGAAAAAGCTTACAAATGAAAACAAAACAACCTAAACTACCGAAATGCGCACCTTATTCAAAAGCGCACGAAAGATATTTGCGCAAGAGAAGAAATGATAAGATATTTGTCCTGTTCTTTCAAATTTTGATTCTTGTCGCATTTGTCGGCCTTTGGGAGCTGCTTGCTCAAACGCGCGTCGTTGACCCATTTTTTGTGAGCAGCCCGTCAAGGATTTTTAATATGCTTTCGTCGATGATTCAGGACGGCTCGATTTGGGGGCACATCGGCATCACACTGCTTGAAACTGTTTTGGGTTTTGCCATCGCCACAATCGGAGG
>CALVZD010000012.1 GCA_944372435.1 uncultured Clostridia bacterium
TCCCCCTGTGTTAGGCAGATTGCTCACGCGTTACTCACCCGTCCGCCACTAACTTGCTGTCAGCACAAAACAATTTCAGCTTTGTCCTTCAGGCTATTTCATTCCATGTGATTTGAAATGATTGGTTTAATCACTGAAATAGCCTGAAGAAAATGCTCCGCATTTCAGGCTAAATCTAATAGTTCTCAAGTTTTGTTTAATCACTATATTAGCCTGAAGAAAATGCTCTGCATTTTTATGCTCCGCATTTTCTTGGACGCTGAAATTGCTTTGTGCTAACAACAAGTCCGTTCGACTTGCATGTTTTAAGCACGCCGCCAGCGTTCGTCCTGAGCTAGGATCAAACTCTAACGTTAAAATATTTTTCAGCAGCGCTCTTTCAAGCCCTGCCATTTTTTCGTACACTTGATCCCTAACTCAATAACTCATGTTGACTTTCTTTAAAAGTTGTTCAATTCGTTCCTTTTTATTAAATTGTCATGGGTCGTGCCGACGCAGATTTGTGTCAGCATGGTTATTTTAACACATCAAAAGCGCTTTTGTCAACAGTTTTAACAATTAATTTTTATTTTTTTACTATTATTTCAGAAAGCTCTAAAAAGCTTCTTGTTATAGATATTTATAGAGCTAACTTTTTAAAACTTAACAAAATTTTAAATTAAAAAAAAGGCGCTGCGGCCTTTTTTTTAGTTTGATTGATTTAGCTTGCGGGCTTTATTCCTGTCAAAGTACATGTTATTTGAGGAGCTCCCTCATCAAATGATAATATATAAACAAAAGATTTTCCTTTACAATAAACTGGTGCAAAGCTCTCATTCATCTCTGCATTTGAAACTATTAACATCAAATATGTGTACCCATTGTGAACAAACAGGTTGCCTTCACTACCGGCATTTGATATAGTTAACGCTCCTGATACACCTATATTGTTAGCACTATCTCCAGCAAAACATTGTTTTGTTACATTGTAATTTTCACCGTTCACAGTAAATTCAATTACGTAATTTTGCCCTTCTTCAATGTCAAGACTATAATCAATCACTCCTACACTTAGCGTACCTGTAGCCATATCTACGGAATTAAATGTAATAGGTTCTTTAAGAATAAGACCAGCTTGACCAGGGACTTCACGAATTGATTTTAATACTAATGATACTGATTGATAAATATTTCCTTCATTTGTTGATCCAAAGCCAGTAAAGAACACTTTGCCAGGAGCATAAACAAATTGTCCGTCGACGTCCACACTACAATCAGCCATAATCATTACGGAATAATTAACTCCGTTTAAATTATCAATGTTAAGACCATCACCAAAAGAAATAGGACTGTTTTGTGGATCTGCTTGATTTTGATAAGTTGCTTGTTGAGTTACAATAGTTTCCTGCCCATCAATAATTAGAGAAATCTCATAAGTCTTGCCAGCTTCCAAGGTTACATCTAAATCTATTGGTTGAACTTCAAATATTGAAGGCTCTTCTATTTCTGGGTTCCAATAGATTGTTTCAGTTTCGACTTGTTCTGTAATTAAATTTGGATAGAACACATCATTAATCTTTTCAACAATTCCTGTAGTCAAACCAAAAGCATGCATATGGAAGAAGTTTGTCCCATCTGTTTTAACTGGAACTGGAAGCCCGTTTTTAAATCCGTCCAAGTAAACAAAATTTTCTTCCATAGTTTCAGTAACAGTTGTAATGTTTTTTGTTGTTTCAATATTTTCACCACTAATTAAAACATAACTGTTTGTTGCAACATCATCTAAGCTTGAATTATTTGCATCGATGCCTGCCAACGCGACTGAACCACTACCAATAACATTGATATTTGATGAACATAAATCGATAAATGTACCAGAATCACTCATACCCTTTTGAGCAAACGCGCAAATTTTTTCATTATCGCCATCAACACGCACCGTGCAATCCACAAGACAATTAGAAATTTGCGCGTTTTGGTTCGTGTATACAATTCCAGCAAACGTATTGTTATCAGAAGGTAAAATTACATTTCCAAATACTCCACAATTTGTAATAGACCCTTCCGCAATCATAGCTATAATTCCAGCAACGCTTGGACCTGACAATGTGCCAAAATTATTACAATCGATTACAGTTCCACCCATCGCCATACCAACAATACCTGCAACTATAAGATTGCTCGAATCACTGCTGATCGATGAAAAATTGTCACAATTTTCAACAGTAGACGTAATTGCCATTCCCACTATACCAGAGATATACTCACCACTACTTATAGGTCCAAATTTAAACGAACCCGAAAAAGTACAATTAGAAACCGACCCGAATGCAGATCCCCCAATAATTCCTGCAACTGATTCTAAAGAATTAGTAACATTAATGGTAGCTGAAGAATGACAATTTTTTAAATCGACTGCATAAGCTAGTGCAACAATCGAACCAATTGTCTCTGTACCACCAATTGATGAATTAGTGATAATTATGTTTTTAAGCTCAGTGTTTACTGGCATTCCACTTTCATCATTATAACCTGTAGCTATACCAAAAAGGCCTTGGTATGAGTAATGATCTAAACTACCTGATGGAGTTTTAATTCCAGAAATAGCGTAGCCTTGACCATCATAATTTCCTGCAAATGCTCTGTTTACTTCCTCATTTGTAAAACGATCATATGCGACACCAATTGGTTGCCATGTGTGTGCAGAAAGATCAATATCACCTGTTTGAACAAAATAAACATCAACTAAATATGAATTATACATTCCCATACCCATAAAATCTACACTTTGAAGACCAAATTCTTCAGGGTGATAAATTATGTATGACAATCCCGCTAAATCTTTTGCGTCTTTTATTTTGTAAGGATTTTCTTTTGTTCCGTCGCCATATAATGACGGGTTAGAATTGTTAAACCATGATGTGTCGTAATTTCCGTCTGCTAACCACCAATCTGTTGGATCTTCTAAAGTTTTAAAAATAGGATAGCCATTGTTTTCGGAGGAATCAATTTTCCAACAGAAAGTAAAATCCCAAGCCAATGTGTCCTCACACCATGCTTGTTGTTTAGCTTTATTCGCTAAATCTTGTAAATATGTTGCACCACTGTTATCAGTGATAGAGTTGTCGGCATAATAACAATTGTTTGAATAAGCATTGGTTATAGGATGCATATTTGCAGAAGAGTTCGTAGAAAAACTTCCTAAATTAAAACTGTTAAACACTTTTGGAGAACTTTGATCATTAACATAAGCGATACCGCATATAGTGACGTTTGTCCCTCCGTTTACAGTAATCTTGCCAGTGTTATAACAATCAGTCACAATCTCTCCGCTGATTGATGTTATGCCATAAATATTACAATAAGCATTGCTAGTGCCATTTATAGTAACAGTTATTGAACCCTTGTTGAAACAATCAATTGAAGAGTAACTTGAAGTAGAAATGCCACCAACTTTTACATCACCGAATTCAGAATTAACACTTAAGATTATGTTTCCAGCGTTGTAAGATTTAGATACAATACCAGTAGTAGATCCTGCCAGCCCACCGACGTTTCCTCCAAGTGCATTTACAGTGCCTGTGTTGTAGCAATTCGTAGGAGCTTGACCTTGACCAACTACACCACCAACATTGCCAACGTCACTTAAACCTGTAACTGTACCTTCATTGTAGCAACCAGTCATTTCACCCCAACAAACCCCAGCAACACCACCAATTGATCCATATCCAGAAACTAAACTTGTGTTGTAACAATTTGTTAGTATTACGTCATAATTAGCACCCCCAACAACTCCACCAACATATGAAGAGCCACTTATATCACTATTGATTATGCCGACATTCTTTATTGTTGAAGGGCTTTGTGAATCCAAGGTGCTTGCACTAACATATCCAAACAATCCTTGATAACTGCATTTATCAATATTTCCTTCTGGAGTGCTCAATCCAGAAACTGTGTGATTTCCACCGTCGTAATTTCCTGCAAAAGCATTAATATTTGTCAAACCATCACGAGTATAATAAATTCCTATTGGTTGCCAAACATGTGCTGACATATCAATATTTTTGGTTTGGAGAAAGTGCTTGTCTGCAAAAACAAACTTGTCACTGCCGTTAGTTGAGTAATCAGTGCCAGAAACGAGTGGATTGCCTGTTTGACCACTTGTGTAAACAAGCCATGAAAGACCTGCGAGATCTTCGGCTGAGTCGATTATGTAAGGGTTGGAGGCTGAGCCGTCGCCATATGTATCTGTATCTGAATTATTGTACCACTCGATTGAGTAGTTGCCCTCGTTTATCCACCAGTCTGTTGGATCGAGGATAGGATATCCGTCGTTAACGTCTGATTCCAACTTCCATGTAAAAGCAAAGTCCCATAGATGATTCGAATCCCAGTTTGACGAGTTCGTATACCACGAAAGTTCTTTTGGAGTTTCAGTCGTAAGATTTGAATCATAAACTGCTTGGCCTGCCATATCGGCGCCATTGATTCCTCCAACTGTTGACGGGCAATCACCACCATAGTAGCAGTTGGTCGAGTTTAAACTATCAAAATAT
This sequence comes from uncultured Clostridia bacterium, assembly GCA_944372435.1. Taxonomy (GTDB): domain Bacteria; phylum Bacillota; class Clostridia; order Christensenellales; family UBA1242; genus Caccovivens. Next base: position 4,539 of record CALVZD010000012.1, read on the forward strand.
CCAACAATTCCACCTACATCCGAGTTACTAGTTGCAGTGCTTGTGACAGAGCCTGTGTTATAGCTATAGTATATGCTTATAAAATCAACAGACCCCACAACTCCGCCGACACGTTGAGAACCACTAACAGAGCCTGTGTTATAGCAGTTAGTTATTGTTGCATTTGCATTTAAAACTTCACCGATAATGCCACCTACACGTGATTTTGAGCCTGTTATTGCTCCCGTGTTGTAACAATTGCGAATTGAAACATTAGCAGAAGAACTTCCTTCATTGTTGTAAACACTGCCAACTATACCACCTAATTGTGAATCATTTGCATATGTGTCGGCAGCTTCAACTTCTGCTGTGTTATAAGAATCTGATATTGTTACAGAACCTGTGAGATAAGAAATTTTTCCAATAATTCCTCCAGCAAAATAATCAACACAAATTACTTGCGCAGAATTAAAGCACTTACTGATAATCAAACTTCCTGAAATGTATCCAGCATCTCCAACAATTCCCCCAACGTTGATTGTTCCTCTTACGAGGCCTATACTTTCGCAATTTAAAAGCTCTACTTTACCACTTCCAAATGAAGAGTCGACCATACCAACAATTCCACCTACGTGTTGTCCAGACCCATCAACTATTGCTGAACTGGAAATATTGCTAATAAGAATATCACCAGAAAAAGTATAAACCCCACCAACCAAGGCTCCAACATAACCACAACCTTGGATAGATGCGTTTTGAATGTTAAGATTTTCTATACTAGTTTGATTGTTTGCATCATAAGATGATACCACACCAAACAGTCCTTGAGCATAATAAGCATAATAACTAAACAAGTAATCCGCTGGCGGTGTGTATAATCCAGAAATCGTGTGACCATCACCGTTGAAATTCCCAGAAAAAAGGTTAAGTTTTTGATTGTTTTGTCTATCGTTTTGAATACCAATTGGTTGCCAATAATGAGCGGAAAGATCTATGTCAGCAGTTAGTTTAAAATGCTTTCCATTAAACACATGATTGAATCCATCTTGAGTGGAAACATAATCCTCTCCAGCTGTTAAATAAGTGTTTTCAGCATCCCCTCTTGTGTAAACAAGCCATGAAAGGCCTGCAAGGTCTTCGGCTGAATCGATTATGTAAGGGTTGGAAGCCGAGCCGTCGCCATAAGTTGTTTTATCAGAGCTTGTGAACCATTCGATCGAATAATAACTTGGATCGTTGATCCAATAAGTGATTATAAATGATGGATAACCGTCATTTCTTCCTTGATCCAAAGTCCAAATTTCTTCAAAATCCCATGGATGTGTTGAATTCCAATTCGATTCAGCCGTATACCACGAAAGTGTTTTTGGTGTGTCAGTTGTTAGATTTGGATCATGTTCTGCTTGGCCAGGTACATCAGCGCCATTTATTCCTCCAACAGTTGGCGGACAATTTGCACCATAATAGCTGTTGGTTATGGTTGCAGTGCTGCCATCAGCACGTCCCACAACTCCGCCGACATATGAAGAACTCGTTGCAGTGCTTGTAACAGTTCCTGTGTTATAGCAGTTGGTTATAGTTATACTGCTAGAATAAGCATTAGCATATCCCACAACTCCGCCGACACGTCGAGAACCACTAACAGAGCCTGTGTTATAGCAGTTGGTTATAGTTGTATTTCCTGAAGAAAAATCATAAGCATATCCCACAACTCCACCGACACGTGAGTCACTCGTTGCAGTGCTTGTAACATTTCCTGTGTTATAGCAGTTGGTTATGGTTGTATTCAAACCAGCATCTCCCACAACTCCGCCAACTTCTACACCTGCACCTGTAACAGTACCTGTGTTATAGCAGTTGGTTATGGTTGTATTCGAACCAGCAAGCCCCACAACTCCACCAACATAGTTGCTAGAACCACTAACAGAGCCTGTGTTATAGCAGTTGGTTATGGTTGCACCTGAATAAGCATATCCCACAACTCCACCAACATAGTAGCTAGAACCACTAACAGTGCCTGTGTTATAGCAGTTGGTTATGGTTATACTGCCAGAAGAAGCATCAGCATATCCCACAACTCCACCAACATAGTTGCTAGAACCACTAACAGAGCCTGTGTTATAGCAGTTGGTTATGGTTGTTGCATTTGTAACATATCCCACAACTCCACCGGTATATGAGTTGCTCGTTGCAGTGCTTGTAACAGTGCCTGTGTTATAGCAGTTGGTTATGGTTGTTGCATTTGTAACATATCCCACAACTCCACCGGTATATGAGTTGCTCGTTGCAGTGCTTGCAACAGTGCCTGTGTTATAGCAGTTGGTTATGGTTATATTGCCAGAAGAAGCATTAGCATATCCCACAACTCCGCCGACATATGAAGAGCCGCCATTAACAGAGCCTGTGTTATAGCAGTTGGTTATGACTGCATTAATACTAGCATTTCCCACAACTCCGCCAACATATTTATAGCCTTGGATATATGAATTTGTAATCCCTATATTTTTTATTGTCACTGGATAACTCGAACTTGAAGAATCAACATAACCAAACAATCCTTGATAAGAATAAACATCGCCAGAGCCATCTGGCGTAAAAATGCCTGAAACCGTGTGATTGCCGCCATCATAACTGCCTGAAAAATGATTTCGTCCACCCGTCCCTTCACGAGTATATCTTATCCCTATCGGTTGCCAGTAGTATGCAGAGAGATCGATGTTGGCGGTTTGTTCGAAATAGACGCCAGAGAAGAAATAATTTGTGTTTGTAACTGGGCCGGTGCCGGAGTAGACTAGATACGACAGACCAGCGAGCTGGGCAGCTGTGGAGATTTTGTATGGTTTTTCAGCTGAGCCGTCACCATAGGTGACGGTGTCGGGATTGTTATACCATGAAATGTCGTAGCGACCAGTGTCAGTCCAATAGCCCGATGTGTTGGTTGGGCCGTCGGCGGCTTGAGAGTCCTCAGTTGGAGTTGTTGAAATAGAGAGCGGATTCCAGATGACGACGATGCCGAGGAAGAGTGCGAAGCACAAAAAATAGCACAGCGCGCTTGCGAGCAGCTGAGCTTTGGTAAGGCCTGATTGACGGAAAAACTGTTTGATTTTTGACATTCATCCCCCTTTTCCGCACTCAGGCGGAAGTGCCGCGAGCGGGAGCGAGCACCAAAAGCCGAGAGGGGTTTTGGGAGGTTTGCCGAGAGGCAAAGCAGCACTTCCGCCGTGCTTTGTTTTATTGTAACAAAAATGGGGATTTTTAGTCAAATAATTTTAAGCATTTTTCGACATTTTTTTATTTTCTCGAAAATATTTTTTTAATCGAAAAAAAAACGCCGAGCGGGCTCGTGCGCGCGGCGATGTGCGCGCGGAGGCGCTTTTCAAGCGCCTGCTTGCCGCAAGGCAAGCGCCCGCTCGGCTCAGTTTTCGTTGAAAAAATTGAAGGCCTTCATGATCTCTTCAAGCCCGATTTTTGGATTGACCGCCTCTTTGAGATCGAAACCGTTTGTTTCAGGCTCCTTTTTGACGGAGATGCGCGCGATCCTCACCTCTTTTGGCGGCTCGCTTTTTGGAGCTTCACTCGACTTGCGATACTCCTGCATTTTTCCGAGCAAAGCGCGCATTGTGTCGTTGTGAGAGTTGACTGGCATTGTCAGGATGCCGCCCGCGTTTTCATTTTTTGCCATTGACAAATCGTCATCGAGGTCAGAGATTATTGACGAGAGCGTTTTGTCGTGCTCGAGCTCTGGATGCAACATATATATCTTTTTAAGCACATCTTCAAACTTGCGATAAACGAGGCGCATCTGCTCGATTTTTAACGCATATATGCTTTTTGAGCCATCTTCCTGAGCTTTTCTTGCGTCCTCAAAAACCTGGATGGCTTTGAGAATGTTTTTCTCTTTTGCTTCCACCTCTTCCTTGTGTTTTTGAGCGTCGAGGCATTTTTTTTCTGATTCAAGAATTGCCAGCTTTTGCTCCATAAGCTCGGTTTTCAGCTTGGCGATATATTCGTCGACCTCCTCTCGGTCATAACCATTGAATTCGCTTTTAAACAACGCCGTCTCCTTTTATTTTTTGAAATATCCAGCTATGAGTATAGCACAAAGTGCGGAGAAAATAAAGAAAAATGACAAACTTGTCACAAGAAAAAGTGCTAAATTTAAAATTTTCAGGCAGTAGAGATAACTGAGCAGCGAAATTGTGCAGACAAGCGTTCCAGAGAAAAGTTGATATCTTTGACCGAAAAAGAAGAAGGTGAAAATTGACGCTAGGCCGAGCGACGAGAGAAAATAGAAATATTTGAAAGGCAGGTCAAAATAAAAGCTGCAAAAACCTGCAACGCCGACAAAGAGCAGCAAAAAGCCGAGAAAGCACGCCGAATCCAGACCAAAGAGCGCGCTTTTTGTCAGCAAGTGAACCCCAACAAAAAACGAGAAAAAGAAAAACCACAAAAAGTCATTTTTCAAAACGAAGATGCTAAATAGCACAAAAAAAATTATCAGCGACAGATTTGCCCAGCCGCTGATTTTTAAGATCGTGCTTTTTTTAATGCCAAAAATTCTGCCTCGCATAGCGAAATTTTTGACTAAAAGTGCAGTGTTTATTCGCTTTTTAAAATTTTGTTTAAAATGCTAATTTTGGCGATTTTTAGCCTTTTTTTGCTGATTTTTTTGATTTTTGGCGCAATTTTTGACAAATTATTGACAACAAGCTGAGGCGCAGGAGTTTTGAACTCGAACACTTTGAGCGGTTTTTTGAGCGCGTATTTGTAAATGTAGATCACCGTGATCAATGCCACGCCGCCTATGATGAGAAGTATGCTGAGCAGCTGCGAAACCTTTATCGAGCCGATGTAGAGGCTGTCGCCTCTTATGCCCTCGATCCATGCCCTGCCGGTGCCGTAAAGGATGAAATAGAGCGACATGATGATGCCGTTTTCTTTGATGCCTTTTGCAAGGTAGAGCACCAGCATGAGCGCCGCGAATGAGAGAAAATTCCAAAAGCTTTCGTAGAAGAAGGTGGAGTAGTGCCACACGCCATCTATTTGAGTGGAAAGCGGGAACCACATGTGCGCCTCGTTTGTCACCTCGATGCCGTAGCAGCAGCCGGAAAAGTAGCAGCCTATGCGGCCTATCGCCTGACCCAGAATGAGAGAAACCGCGGCTATGTCTGCCACCGCGAAAAAGTTTTTCTTGTGAACGAGGCAATATATCACGATCGCTATCGCGCCGCCGATCACACCGCCATAGATCGCAAGGCCTCCGTTCCACACCTCAAAAAACTGCCAAAACGATGTGAGTGTGCCGCCGTCGAACAGGAGATAATATGCACGAGCACCCAGCACCGCAAGCGGAAGCACATAGCAAGCGAGAATGAAGATGTCATCTGCCTTTAACCCCCTCTTTTTGGCATTCAAGCAGGCAACAACAACGCCGAGTGCCATAGAAAAAGCCATAATCAAACCGTAGTAAGTTATGTGAAGTGAACCTATATAAAATCCCTGAACTGCGCTTAACATATTCAAATTATACGCAGGAGCAGAAAATATGTCAACCAAAAAAACGTTTAAATGCGAACTGATATGCGAATAAGGTCGTTTTTCAAAACGCCGTTTTCGATGTCAGATTGTTTGATCGAGGCAATAAGAGTGGTTGTGGTGCCCTCTTCTCTCGCCTCGGCGAGTGAGACGATCTTTTTGAGCACTGTTGCTGACTCCTGAGGCGTTCTGCCTTCTGAGAGGAACTTTTGATCCATCACAGAGAGCAGCAGCCCTGCGTCATAGATGAACAGGTTGACGTTTCTACCCTGCTCTGAAAGGCGCGAGACAAGGTTGATCGCGTCGACGATCCTGTCAAAGCCGGCAGACGATGAGCTGAGATATTGACTTGAAAATGAGATGAAGTTTTTGGAGGTGACAAAGATTTCGTCTTCAAAGCAGAGGTCAAGCCCGAGGAAGATGTCGTCGGCATCATCGTGCGAAAGGTTTGAGAGCAATTCTTTGAGGCGCGCGTCGAGAAAGAGCGGCTCGCTGTTTATGATGACATTTCTTCCGCCCTTGAGCACTTTCATGTCGCCTGCGTGAAAAAACTCTGACGGCAGAACCTGCGCGGACCTATGCTGAGGTTTTGGCGTGTATTCTTCAAACAAAATGCCGTTGATTTTTGTCAATTTTTCTGAAAAATATTGGTTGCTGTCGTTGATCTTGTAGGCCTCAGCCTCAACATAGTCGCCTGTGACCAATCCTTTTTGCTCGACAAGCTCTTCCGGTATGAAAACATGAAAGTTTCTTTTTAAATCGATAAAGTAGGTCGAAAGCTTGCCAGATCGCAAAACGCCGCAGGCAGTGATGATTTGGCTGTCTCTGAAAGTGAAAACAGGGACCTCTTGATTAAACGAGGCGAGCGCGTCGAACGAGACATCCTTTGCCTCCGGATTGTTTGCAATCATCGAAACGATGCTGTCGATGTGAGCGAGCTTTTTGTATGGCCTGCCCTTTCGGCTGACTTGCGGATCAAACGGCTTGCCATTGACAAGCGTGAGAAGGATGTTTTCGATCAAGATCTCTCTGACCTTTGTGGTTGGTGATTTGATGCCGAGCACCCTCGCAAGTCCGCGAAGCTCATAAATCCCAAGCGAGCGAACGATCTCCTTTTTCTTTTGCATATCTGAACTTTTGAAAACTTCAAAATCGAGTTTTTCTTTCATAAATAGCCTCCTTTGTAAATTTTTGCGATACATTCGACATTTTTATGTTAAAACTATACCATACTATTTTACAAAAGTCAAAGATTTTTGCAACATTTTTGTTGCGAACTTTGTAGAAATTTGGCTTTTTTGAAAGTTTTGTCGAAAATATATTAAATTTTGTGACAGTTAGTCGATTTTTATCAATAAAACAGGCTGACAAGCATGCCACTGATCACGCCTATGGCATACATAAGCCCCACAATGCCGATATTTTGTAAAATATTCTTTTTGCCGCGGTTTTTGATAAAGAGCACCACAAGCCCTACCCCGGCCCCTGCACTAAGGCCTGCAAACATCGCCGAGAAGGCTATACCGCCGTTAATATAGAGCTCCACCAAAAACACTGAGGCGGCGCAGTTTGGGATCAGCCCTATCAGGCTTGCGAGCAGAATTTGAATATAAACATTTCCGCCAAACCATGAAGTGAGAGCCTCCAACCCCACAGATTCGACGATGATGCCGATGATAAGAGTTGCGACAAAAATGTAGATCATTATGTTCAAAGTGTGATAGAGGGCGTCGAGAAAGATGTTTTCTTTGTGGCAGTGGCCTTTGCTGTCGCTGTGGCCGTGGCAGGTGCAGTGGTCGTGCTGATGTTCAAGATCCTCCGCCAGTATTGGTTCGGCTGGCAATCTCTTTTTTTGAAAAAGTGAGATCACAAGGTCAATGCCATAGCCAAAAATCAAGGCAAACACGACTTTGAGCCCTATCATAATAAACATGTCTCCGATAAAGCTCGGCTCGCTGATCATGATTGGGATCGCCTCGTCGCTGGTCGCGATAAACACTGCGATAAGGGTGCCGAGCGAGATCGAGCGCCTTGAATAGAGATCAGACATAACCGAAGAAAAGCCGCATTGCGGAATGCAGCCTAAAAAAGCTCCGGCTGCTGGGCCGGCGTGCTTTGATTTGTTAAGAAATTTTGTAAAGTTTTTGCTTTGTGAATGCGAAAAGTATGCAACTAACAGATATGCCAAATATAAAATCGGCAGCGCTTTTAATGTGTCGAGAGACGCATCTGACAGCGCATGCAAAAATGCGTCCATGTTTTAACCCTCACTATTCGGTTTCGGTTGTGCTTTCGGTGGTTTCAACGACAACCTTTTTTTCTCTTTTCTTTCTCGGCTTTTTTTCAACCTTTATTGAATCTGGAAGGTCAAGTTCCATTTGAGCAGGCTCGAGCTGGCTTTCTTCGACATTTTTGAGCAGCTCTTCTTTGCTCTTTTTGAACTCTTCTCTCATCTTTTCGCTTTGGTCTGGGCTGTAAAGAATGAGCGCGTTTGGTGTCATATATTTTATGCTGCCTTCCATGTTTGCGCTGATCATGCTGGAGCCGATCATTTCGGCGATCTCGCCTTTGTTGAGTGTGGAGATTTCGGCATTGTCGGCGATTAACGCGATCTGGCCGTTGTTGATCGTGCCAACTTTGGCGTCGTTCAAGGTGTAGGTGATTTTGCCGTTCATCATGCTGGTCAGTTCTGCGTTATCCTCGACACCGGTGATGTCGCCATCGATGAGGGTGACTATCCTCGCCTTTCCGCGAACAAACATGATCTTGCCTTTCGTCATGGTTGCAAGCTCTGCTTTGTCATCCAAAAAGCGAATGAAGCCATCGTTCATCGTTCCGATTTTCGCTTTGCCAGAAACATAGTCGATCACACAGTCGTTGACAGTTGTGATTTTGGCTTTGCCAGAAACTCTGCCAATAAAGCCGCTTTTCAAAAGACCGATTTTGGCTTTGCCATACATCGACTCGATGTTGCTTGCGTCAAACATCTGGATGAAAGCCTTGCCGCTGACATCCTTAAAGTGTGTGCCTATCGCCTCCAAAATGACAGCGTTGCCGGCAACTGACACATTTTTGCAGTTGGACAAAATGTGCACGCCCATGGATATATTTATGTTTTCTTCTTCGTCGTGAATGGTTGGGTCTACGACTTTGTCGTTTTTAAACAATCTCATATTTCGTTCTCCTTACGCCTCATTGTAGCACAGTTTGGCAAAAAAATAAAAGCGATTTTCACAGATTTACACTATTTTATTTGACTTGGATCGAATTTAATCATATAATATCCTCATGTCTAAATTGTTCAAGTTTATGTCTTACAAAGATTGGCTGCTGCTGCTTGTCAATTTTATTTTTCTCGGTGCGTATGTTTATTTCAGTTTGACGCTTCCAGAATATCTCGGAGCGATTGTCGGCTTTTTGCAAGCAGGAGCCGACGGCGGAAACCTCAACATCTTTTGGGATGATATTTTGATCAACGGTGGATTTATGCTGCTCATGGTGGTGGGCATGTTTGTTTCGCGCGCGATTGCAAACTATCTTTCCTCTCACGTTGTCACCGGAGTGCTGGCTAAAACAAGAAAAGCGCTGTTTGAACGCGTGAACGACTTTTCGATGAGCGAAATCAACAAATTTTCGATCGCCTCGCTGATCACTCGCTCCACCAACGACATCACGCAGCTGCAAGAGGTGCTGATCATGATTTTGAACATCGGCCTCACCGCCCCTGTGACTGCGATCGTGGCAGTGCTCAAAATCATAAACCTTTCAAATCAGCTTTCAATTGTCACCGCAATTTCGGTTGTTGCGCTTTTGTTTATGGTGGCGATGGTTTTCTTTTTTGTTGTTCCCAAATTCAAAAAAATTCAAACCCTCAACGACCGCGTCAACCTTGTCACGCGTGAAAATCTGACCGGACTTAAAGTTGTGAGAGCGTATGCTGCCGAAAGCGTGCAAGAGAAAAAGTTTGCAAAGGAAAACAGAGCCCTCACCAAACTGCAAATTTTCAACAACACCGTTTTGAGTTTTATTCAGCCTGGCATGAGTTTGATTATGTCTGGCACAAACCTTGCGATCGTGTGGCTGGGCGCCTATCTTATTTCTGGCGGCGCGATAAACTATGAAATTTTGACGGTTTTCACACAATATGCGCTGCAAATCATCTCAGCCTTCATGATGTCATCTATGCTTTTTGTCATGGTGCCGCGTGCTATCGTTTCTGGCAGGCGCATCAAAGAGGTGCTCGACACAAAGACCAGCATTTTGGATGGCGACGGAGTTGTGACAACTCAAAAAGGCTGCGTGCAATTTAAGGACGTGTCGTTCAAATATCCAGGCGCTGACGACTATGTGCTCAAAAACATTTCCTTTAAAGCTGAGCAAGGTCAAACGGTTGCCTTTATTGGTTCAACTGGCTCAGGGAAATCGACCCTCATCAACCTCATCCCCCGCTTTTATGACTGCACGATGGGCGAGGTTTTGGTGGACGGCGAAAATGTGCGCTCTTTCAAACTTCACGATCTTCATTCAAGGATAGGCTACGTTCCGCAGCAAGGTGTGCTGTTTTCTGGAACCGTGCGCGAAAACATAAAATACGGCAACCAAAACGCGACAGATGAAGAGGTTGACAAAGCACTGAAAATTGCACAAGCCACCTTTGTTTACAAAAAAGAAGGCGGTTTGGATTCGCATATCTCACAGGGCGGAAAAAACGTTTCTGGCGGCCAAAAACAAAGGCTGTCGATCGCACGCGCACTTGTCAGAAATCCTGAAATCTTGATTTTTGACGACTCGTTTTCTGCCCTAGACTACAAAACCGACAAAACTTTGCGAAAAGCGCTCGACTCTCACACAAAAGGCGTGACAAAACTCATCGTGGCGCAAAGAATTGGCACCATCAGAAATGCTGACCTGATCATCGTTTTAAACGAAGGTGAAATGGTGGGCAAAGGCAAGCACGACGAGCTCATCAAAAACTGCAACGTTTACAGAGAAATCGCGCTGTCGCAGCTTAAACAGGAGGAATTGTAATGCCACCTTTTGCGATGTCGACGGGAAAATCCAAAGACTTTAAAAAATCAATCAAATACCTTTTTAGGGCTTTCAAACCATATCGCTGGGCAGTTATCCTTGCGATGGCTCTTGCCATGATCGGAACAGTTCTTTCAGTGGTCGGGCCGCTGCTTTTGAACAGGATGATGGAGATCTTGCTTGTGGATAGCGGTGTCGACTTTTCGCTTTTGACAAGGCTTGGAATTATCCTTGTTGTGATGTATGCAGTGTCGTTTTTGTTTTCGTATTTTGAAAGCTACATCATGGGCATTGTAGCCTCACGAATCGCCGAAAACTTCCGCAGGCAGATCTTGAAAAAGATCAACCACCTGCCACTTGCCTACTTTGACAGGAATATGTATGGCGACATACTCTCGCGCATGACAAACGACGTCAACTTGATCGGTCAAACGCTTTGCGACACGCTTTCAAATTTCATCGCTTCGATGACCATGATCATAGGCATACCTGTGATGATGTTCACGATCAGCTGGGAGCTGACGCTGTTTTCGATGATAGAGATCCCTCTCGCGCTTTTGGTGATATTTTTGCTTGTCAAATTTTCGCAAAAATATTTCGTAAAGCAGCAAAAATATCTTGGCGATATCAACAGCCACATCGAAGAGATTTATTCCGCGCACAATGTCGTCAAAGTGTTCAATGGCGAGGCCAAAGCGGCAAGCGAATTTGACGTTATAAACAAGGATTTGAGAACTTCGGCAAAGCGGTCGAGATATCTTTCCTCGCTGATGATGCCGTCTATCGATGTGGTTGGAAACTTGATTTATGCAGGCGTGTGCGTTTTTGGCGCGTATCTTGCCATATCCAATAACAATCTGCTTTTTGTGGCTTCGATCATCACCTTTTTGACGTATATAAAGCTGTTCCACCAACCTATGGCTCAACTTGGAAGCGTGTTCAGCTCGCTGCAATCGTCGGCGGCTGCAAGTGAGCGCGTTATGGAGTTTTTGTCAGAAAGCGACGAGCCAGCAGATATGAAAGACAAAAAAATCCGCAAAGTCAAAGGTCGCGTCGAGTTTGACCATGTTAGTTTTGGTTACACGCCAGAGAGGACTATCATAAACGACTTCTCGTTCGTGGCTGAGCCAGGTCAAAACATCGCAATCGTCGGCCCTACCGGAGCTGGGAAGACTACACTTGTAAACCTGCTTATGCGCTTTTATGAAATAGGAAGTGGCGATATCAGGATCGACGGCGTCAGCATAAAGGATATGAAGCGCTCATATGTGCGCTCGCTGTTTGGCATGGTGCTGCAAGACACCTGGCTTTTTGAAGGGACAGTGCGCGAAAACTTGAAGTTCGGTAACCCTTTGGCGACCGATGAGCAAATGATCGAGGACTGCAAAATGGCAAATGTGCACCACTTCATCACCACCTTGCCTGGAAACTATGACATGGTGCTCAAAGAGGACTCTATGGTCAGCCAAGGTCAAAAACAGCTTTTGACGATCGCAAGAGCTATGATTCAAAACAGCCCGATGCTCATTCTCGACGAAGCGACAAGCTCGGTCGACACAAGAACAGAGGTGCTGATTCAAAACGCGATGGAAAAATTGACGGAAGGCAGGACAAGTTTTGTGATTGCACACAGGCTTTCCACCATTCGCAACGCAGACCAAATCATCGTGATGAACAACGGCGATATTGTGGAAGTTGGAAATCACGACGAGCTTATGAAAAAACAAGGCTTTTATTTCAACCTCTATTCCAGCCAATTTGACGAACAAGAAACCGAAAAGAAAACCAAAAAAGGCACGAAAAAAATAGCAAACAAAGAGTAGCGAGGTTAACGTGAGCGAAATTGAAATAAAAAATGTTTTTAAAAGTTATCCTGTCGGCAACAAGGAGGAATTTGTTGCGCTCAAAGACATCAACTTGACCTTTGAAAAGGGCGAACTTGTTGCAGTGGTCGGAGAAAGCGGAAGCGGAAAATCCACCCTCATGAACCTGATCGGCGGGCTTGACTCGCAGTTTGAAGGCGACATCCTGATCGAAAGCGTCAATTTGCGCGGCCAGACCGACAAAATGCTCGACAAATATCGCAAAAACAAGGTCGGTTTCGTGTTTCAGTCGTTCAACCTCATCCCTCATCTTTCGGTTTTGGATAACGTTGCAGTGGCACTAACACTGTCAAATGTGTCGGAAAAAGAAAAGGTTGAAAAGGCGAGCGCGCTGCTTGCTAGGCTTGGCCTTGAAAAAATGCTAAAACGCAAGCCAAATCAGCTTTCAGGCGGTCAAAAACAGAGGGTCGCGATTGCCAGAGCGCTGATAAATGACCCTGACATCATTTTGGCTGACGAGCCAACGGGAGCGCTCGACAGTGGCACGACTGCTCAAATTTTGGAGATTTTGAAGGAAATCGCGGACGACGGAAAGCTTGTCATCATGGTGACGCACTCGGAAAAAGTGGCAGCAATTTCATCGCGCGTGGTGCAAATTTCTGACGGCAAAATCGTTGGCGACAGGAAAAATGAGAATTATCAAAAGGGAGAAACTAGCGAGTTAGTCAAAAACTCATCGAAGGCAGAAAAGCAGCACTTGTCTTTTGCCTCGGCGATCAAACTCGCCTTTCACAACATGTGGACGAACAAAGTCAAAAACTTTTTGATGGCGTTTGGCGTTGCGATCAGCATCTCATCGATGATACTCATGCTCTCGTTTGGTTCAGGCCTCACCGACTATGTGACAAATGTGGCGTCTGACTACACAAATCCCCTCGTCGTGCCGGTTTCAAAAGTTTCGGAAAACATGATGTCGCCGGTTAGCTCCGCGTGGACGGATGAGGAGATCGAAAACCTGAAAACCGAGATGAACACCTATCTCAGCAATAACAATCAGGACTTTCGCGTTGAGGACGAAAATATAGAAAGAGGCTTTACGATGATCAACATCAGCGGCTCTCTTGCCTCGGTCAGCTTTTCTAAGGACGGCGAAGAGGTCACGCAAAACCTTTTCTGCCTTTACACCACTCCCCCAACCTACAACGAAACCAACCTGATTGAAGGCGATTTTTCGGGCCAGAGTGAGGCGATGTTCAACTCATATCTCTACGAGCTGCTCGGCGAAGAGGCGATCGGACAAACGCTGCTCGTGACAGTGAGCTATGGCGGTGTGGTCATCGAAGAGACTGTGACCGTGACAGGAATCGTTGACACTTCGGTGTTCGATCAGATCTTGTGCATGTATATCGACTATGACTATCTAAATTCGCTCGTGGTCGAACAGGGCGAAGAATTGCAGCCGACCGACCTTTATGTCGTGACGGATACCGAGCAGCAGGCGAATGTTTTGAAAGAGTTTATCTCAAACAGCTCTAACTACTCCGGCTCGATGGAAGAGCGTCTTGCAAATATGTTCAGCGAGATGTCGAGCACAATTTCAATAGCGCTTGCAATCATCGCAGGAATTTCGCTCATCGTCAGCGCGATCATGATTTTGACAGTACTATATATGTCTGTGAGCGAGCGAACAAAAGAAATCGGCGTTTTGAAGGCAATCGGCGCAAGACGCAAGGACATAAGGAGCATCTTCGTTTCAGAAAGCTTTTTGGTCGGGCTTTTCAGCGGCATTGTCGGCATAATCTTTTCGCTGATCTCATACGGCATTTTTGTGGCAGTGTTCAACGCCCTGCTCGGGTTTGCGCCGCTTGCGCTCAGGTGGTTCTATTTTGCACTTGCGATCGGGCTCAGCTTGCTGATAAGCATGCTCAGCGGCCTGTATCCTGCGGCAAAAGCTGCCAAAATGGATCCTGTCGAATCGCTAAGAAGAGAATAAATTTTCAAAACTTTTGATAAATTGTGGACACGCAAAGGCTAAATATGCTAATATAAAAGAAAAAGGAATTTGTATGAAAGCTATCGTCCTCTGTGCAGGCTATGCAACACGCCTCGGTGAGCTCACCAAAAATATGCCAAAACCTCTGCTAAGGGTTAGAAATCAAACCCTGCTCGACCTTTTGGTTGACAATTTGCAAGAAATTGACGCCATCGACGAGATCGTCATCGTTTCGAATGCAAAATTTTTCAAAAACTTTAAAGACTGGGCAAAAACGCGCGAGTCTAACGCCCCTATCGTCGTTTTGAATGACGGCTCGACAAGCAACGACAACCGCCTCGGCGCGATCGGCGACATCAAGTTTGCCATGAAAGAAAGAAAGATTGACGACGAAATCATGGTGCTTGCCGGCGACAACTGGTTTGACTTTAAACTCGCCGACTTTTATGCTCAATATCTAAAAAACGGCAAAAAAAATATGGTTTTGGGCTCAAAGACCAATGACCTTACAATTTTAAGATCTCACGGCGTGGCGATTTTGGATGAGAACGGCAAAGTGCTGGAAATGGAAGAAAAGCCGCAGCAGCCACGCGGAAATTTTGCTGTTGGGCCGTTTTATATCTACAACAAGCAGGCAACCAGAATGATCGACGAATATCTTGCCAGCGGAAACAGCAAAGACGCGCCTGGAAACCTGCCCTCTTGGCTTTCGCAAAAGACCGATGTTTATGCCTGGGATGTTTCGCCAAAGCACAGGATCGACATTGGCACAAAAGAGGTGTATGACAACATCGACAACCTGATCAAATCTTTGCAAATGTTTGACAGAGGATTGTGAAAAAAAGCAGCTTTTAAAGCTGCTTTTTTGGTTTTGAATTTTGTTCGGATTTTCGAATTTTTCTGATTTTTTTTCGATTTTATTATGCTCTGTTTTTTTAATTTTGCTCGGATTTCGTTTTGCTTTTGTTTTGTTTTTTCGATTTTTTGCTTTCAGTTTTTTCGGTTTTGTTTTGCTCAGTTTGAGTTTTTTCGATTGTGTTAAGCTAGGGTTTGTTTTTTAATTTTTCTCAAATTTCGTTTGTTTTTGTTTTTCTCTGGATTTGCTCGGATTTTTGAATTTTTCCGATTTGTTTAGCCATGTTTTTTTAATTTTGCTCGGATTTCGTTTTGCTTCGGTTTTGTTTTTTTGATTTTTTACTTTCAGTTTTTTTGGTTTCAGTTTTTTCTATTTCAGTTGCTTGGGTTTCTGTTTCAGTTTTTTCGAGTGAATTTTGGTCTGTTTCGTTTTGCTCAGAGTTTGTTTCTGCTTGGTTTGGTTGCTTTTGCGCTCTGCCCTCAAAAAGTTTGTGGCGCACTGCAAATTCGCGCTCCATGCTGAAAATGCCGAGGTCTTTTTTCGTCCAATGCGCTATGCCAAAGTGCAAGCCAAACAAGAGCGCGCCGCCCATGTTGCAAGCGATGTCTTGGATGGTGTCAGTGAGCAGCGGAGCATTTGCGCCTTCCACCCACTCGCCCTGAATGTCGATGTTGAGGATGAGGTCGACTGTGCGCTCGCAAAGCTCCCAAGCAGCTTCGATGAACAGCGAAAAGAAAACGCAGAACAAGAGCACTGTGAGAGGCTTCATCTTTTTGTTTTCGCCACTTCGGCAGAGAAAAAACAGCCCAAGCGCCGCGATGAGATAGCCCATGACAAAGTGCACGATGATGTCGAGAAAGGCGATGTCGCGATAGCCAGAAAGCGCGCTGCCCCACAAAGCCGCAATCGCGACATATATGTTGAAAATCAAGAACACTGAGTTTGGCAGCTTTGAGCGCGCGATGAGCTCATACACAAACGGAATCGCGCAGTATATAAGCATACCAAGGCTTGGGAAAAATCTGCTGTTTGGATCGCCAGCGACTTTGTAATAAATCGCAAGTCCAACGCCTGCAAGCGCCATGGCGATCGTGAGCGAAATGTTCACCCACCTGAATATTTTTTCGGTTTTTGTCGAAGCCGTAAACTCTTTTTGTTTCATCTTTTCTCCCTCTTTTATGCTTTTATTATATATTTTATGCTATAAAAAAACAAGCGTTTGACGCTTGTTTATTCAATAACCATAACTATGAGTGAAACCAAAATCACTGTGAGTGCAAAAGCCTTCAAAACCAAAAGCACTTTGTCGTTTGGTTCGACCTTGTTCGATTTGCGAACCATTTTGGTGAACTTTTTTGCAAAGATAGCAACGATCAAGCCAATCGCGAGCAAAATCAGCCCTATGATAACGTTCGGCTGTGAAAAGCGCGCCCAAATGTTGTTGTCAAGAAGAAGTGACATATTAGCCTCCAAGGTTTGTTATATCGCTATTTTATCACAGCTTCATGTTTTTGTCAATAGCCGTTTTGGTGTTTTTTTGAAAATATGAGGATTTGCTTCAAGCAAATCACTCTTTTGCACTTCTATAGCTGAGCAAGCTGGCTGAGATCGTATTGATTAAGCTCCTGTCCAGCAAATTCACCTTGTTCGGTGCTTGAAAGTCGATAGTTTCCATTTTGAACTTCAGTTACAAGTTTTTCAATATCAAAATTTTGATCAGAAATTCGATATGTCAATCTCTTATAACCAGTGTTATTCTTTATAAAAATTTTCACCTGTCTTGCCTCAGAACCTAAAGTAGTGTCTACTTGATAACCCTCATCCACAATAAAAACACTAGTATCCGGGTCGGCAACGACTTCAAGATCACCATTTTGATTTTGAGAGATTGAAATGCCAAAGTCCGAAATATTGAGATCCCCATCTTCAAAAGCTTGATTTAAAAGCACTGCAGTCAGATCGGCACTGCTCTCTTGTATTGAAGGGTTGTAGGAGAAAGATACAAGTGTTCTATATTTAGCGCCACCAATAAACTGAGCTTTGAAAGCCTCACTAAGAAGAGTCGGATCACCGTTGTATAGATCTGCAAAAGTCAGATCTATCCCTGGTTGAACTGAATAAACTCTAAAGGAGTTACCCAGCTCTGAAAAATTAGTAAACCGAGCATATATTGTTCCTACATTTGAAGGATTTGTTTCATCTGATACAACACCCCATATAAATGCAGAGACACTGTTAATGTCTGAATTTGTTCTGGTAGCCATAATTTCTTTTAAATTCTCATCCAAAGACTTGATGATCTGAGTTTGATAGATTTTAGACCTATTTAAAGTCGCCTCATCAGCATCAGCAGAAGGAAAGATATCCTGTATTGAGGCAGGCGGCAAGAGTTCCTCTTCCTCAGAAGGATTTTCTTCAGGGTCGTCAATTCCCGGATTTTCTTCTTCTGGATTATCAGTACCCGGATTTTCCTCGCCTGGATTTTCCTCGCCAGTATTTTCCTCACCCGGATTTTCCTCACCAGGGTTTTCAGTGCCTGGGTTTGGCGGTTCGTTTGGGTTTTGAGTGCCTGGGTTTGACGGCTGCTCGATCGACGGCTGTGTGGTCAGGTCGCCCTGCTCCAGCGTGTTGCACGCCGACAAGGCAAAGGTCGCCGAAAGTGCAAACAACAGCATCATCATGCCAGATCCTATCACCTTGAACAATTTTTTGACTGAGCCAAGACTGCGAGATTTTTTGTTCTTCTCTTGGGTCATATGTTCTCCTTTTAAAAATGTTTTTGATATGTTTAAGCAGTGGCAAGCTGGCTAAGATCGTATTGATTAAGCTCCTGTCCAGCAAATTCACCTTGTTTGGTGCTTGAAAGTCGATAGTTTCCATTTTGAACTTCAGTTACAAGTTTTTCAATATCAAAATTTGGATCAGAAATTCGATATGTCAATCTCTTATAACCAGTGTTATTCTTTATAAAAATTTTCACCTGTCTTGCCTCAGAACCTAAAGTAGTGTCTACTTGATAACCCTCATCCACAATAAAAACACTAGTATCCGGGTCGGCAACGACTTCAAGATCACCATTTTGATTTTGAGAGATTGAAATGCCAAAGTCCGAAATATTGAGATCCCCATCTTCAAAAGCTTGATTTAAAAGCACTGCAGTCAGATCGGCACTGCTCTCTTGTATTGAAGGGTTGTATGAGAAGGCAAATTTTTGACTATATTGAGCCCCGCCAATAAAACTTGATTGGAATGCTTCACCGAGAATGGTTGGGTCACCATTATATAAATCTGCAAAAGTTATTTCAGTTTTTGGTTTTACAGTATTGATATACAAAGAGTTGCTTGTGTTTGAGGAATTGTAGGCGATGCTCAGTATGATTTCGCCAACCTTGGTATTATCAGTTTCATCAGCAATTAATTTCCACTGTGCATCATAGATTTTTGTCAAATCCAGTTTGTTATTAAAGTAAATTGCAAAGGAATCATATAAATTATCATTCAAAGAATTAATAATTTGAGTTTGATAAATCTTAGCCTTATTTAAAGTTTCTTCATCAGCATCTGCCGATGGAAAGATGTCCTGTATTGAGGCAGGCGGCAAGAGTTCCTCTTCCTCAGACGGATCTTCTTCAGGGTCGTCAATTCCCGGATTTTCTTCTTCAGGATTATCAGTACCCGGATTCTCCTCACCCGAATTTTCTTCACCAGGGTTTTCTATGCCAGGATTATCAGTGCCAGGGTTTGTCGGTTCGTTTGGGTTTTGAGTGCCTGGGTTTGACGGCTGCTCGATCGACGGCTGTGTGGTCAGGTCGCCCTGCTCCGGCATGTTGCACGCCGACAAGGCAAAGGTCGCCGAAAGTGCAAACAACAGCATCATCATGCCAGATCCCATCACCTTGAACAATTTTTTGACTGAGGTAAGACTGCGAGATTTTTTGTTCTTCTCTTGGGTCATATGTTCTCCTTTTAAAAATGTTTTTACAGTTGTTTATAGCATAAAATAGCGGATTTTGTCAAGAGTTTTGTGGCTCTTGAGGAGGGCGAAAGCGCGCGCGGGAGCGCGCTGGGCGCCGAGAGGCGCCGAAAAATTTTGCTGCGCAAAATTTTTGCTTTCGCCCGGGGGAGCCTTCAAAACACCTCAAAAAAACTCCCAAATGGGAGCTTTTTAAAGCGGAAGATCCTTTTTGTCGAACACGAAGGTGCCGATAATGAAAGTGACAATGCCGATGAGCGCGAGCACACCGAAACCGATGAGGAAATTGAACCCACCTGCCAGGATCGCGCTCGTGTCGAACAGCGTGATGATTGAAAGATAGTTGAAAAAGTTCATCTGATCAATCCTCATGGCAGCTGGCACAACTTGTGAACCGAAAAGGCCGAGGATTGTGCAGACCAACATGAACATCGAAATTCCGCCGCCGATCGACATCGAATATTTGGTGCGATTGAAGATCGCCGAGCACATAAAGCAAAAGCCTGCAAAAGCGAACATCGTCAGGAACGCGCCGAGGTTGAAGAAGAGGATCTCGCCAAAGTTGATGGCAAAGGTGTTGCCGCCGACGATCCAGATTGACACGACGCTGACCGCTGTGACAAGCAGGAACATGGCAAGCAGCGATACGAGAAGATAGAGCATTTGAGTGGTGGAAACTGTGCGGCGCTTGGTTGGCGTTGAAAGCACATATGCCATTGAGCCGGAATCCACCTGCCCTGCAAGCAATCCGTTTGCGGTCATGATAACATATACCATAGGCAGCAAGATGCCGGCGATTCGATAGAAGATTGAGCCGATGATGAGGCCATATATATCCATATTGCCAAGCTCTGAAAGCGCCTCGGCAACTTCGAGGTCAATTTGGTCGGTTATGCTTGCCGTTGCTTCAATCCTGGCGTCCTCCACACTCGCGCCCTCAGAAAGCCAAAGCTCATAGGTGCTGATCGCCGTGTTGCTGATGACTTTGACTGCGATAGCGTTCTGCTGAGCTTCCAGCCTTTCCTCATCGGTTGAGCTTTCTGTGATGTTAAAGCTGCCGTAGACCTGATCATACAGCATTTGGTTGACGGTGTTTTGAGCGCCAGCCTTGTAGGAGGAAATATCAAACGAAGCCGACGGAACATATGCTCCCACACCCTTTTCGGCGATCTGCTTTGCTGAGGAAGCTGCGACGGTGGCAGAAAGCTCGGTTGCGCCTTCCTCCGCCATGCTTTGGTCGTAAGCCGTTTGATAGACGAAGTCATAATACTGCGCGTTTATCGCAGCAACGATGGTTGACGCGTTTTCATCGGCAAAACTCGTCGGATTGTTTTCATAGGTCAAAATCAAAATGTTGACAAGCTGAGCAAGATCGGCTTCAGTTGCATCGCCGAGCATTGAGCCAGCCATTTGATAAAGCGATGCGGCAACCTGACTTGACGATTCTGCCTGAATCTGCAAAAGTGCCTCGCCTTCTGGCTGAGCGCCATTTTGCTGCTCATATGCCGCCTTGTTTTGATCATATGTGTTTGTGATTGTGTCCTTTATCGAGAAAAACTGCCCATCCCAAAAAGTGTTGGATGTGAGCGTGACTATGCCGTTTTCAAATTCGACCGAAGAAAGATAGGCATCATAACTGTCGATCGCGCCGGTTTTGAGCTCCGCCTCTTGATCCGCTTGCGTGAAAACATTTTTCAGAGAGTCGCGGATGTCGTTGATCGACAAACTGCCGAGCACGATGATGACGATTGCAAGCATAACGCAAGTCGCCAAGGTGACCGACAACCATTTGACCCAATTGGCTTTCATAGACTGCTTGAAAAGTGCTTTGCTGAAAAACATCATTCTCCTCCTTTTAACTGTTTTGCCAGAATATCTGTGAAGTGCTTTTCGAGATTGAATTTTATCTCAGAAATAAATTTGAGTTTGTAATTTTTTAAGGTTTTAAACAGGCGGTTGATCTTTGAGTCGTCGATCTGAATTGTCACCTGATTGTATTGTTTTTGATCGCGCACGATTTTGTAGCTCAGGCGCTTGAATTTTTGATAATCTGTTTTTTGCAAAAACTCGATTTTGTAAGTTCGCAAGGTCGAGCTTTTAAGCTCGTTGACGTCGGCGATGTCGACTATCCTGCCGTTGTAGATTAGCGCAACGCGGTCACAAGTGAGTTCGAGCTCATCGAACATCTGGCTGCTCATGAATATGGTTTTGCCCTTGGCTTTTTGCTCGAAGATAAGCTCGATGAAGGTTTCTCGCATCAGTGGGTCTAGCCCTGTTGTCGGCTCGTCAAGAATGAGGATATCTTTGTCGGACATCAGCGCCGCGACGATTGCCGTTTTTTGCTTCATGCCCTTGCTCATCCGCTTTAAGTTTGCCGAAGGGTCAAGCTGCAATTTTTTGATCAAGTAATTGGCGTAGTCAAGGCTTTTCAGCCCCAAAAGCTCGGCTTGATTTTTGAGAAAGGTGATGCCGTCTTTGAGGTCTGGAAAGGCGATCTCGCCTGGGATGTAAGAGACATCTTTTTTGATCTCGCACGAGGATCGCCACGCGTCCTTGCTCAGCACTTTCACACTGCCCTTTTGAGGTTTGATAAACCCCATTATATGGCGAATTGTCGTCGTTTTGCCGCTGCCGTTTGTGCCGACAAACCCGAAAGTCTCTCCCTTTTTGATGGAAAAGTTCAGGTCAAAGATCCCGCGGCCCTGCCCGTAGTCTTTGGTCAAGTTTTCGGCTGTGATCACTTCTTCTTTTTCCACTGCACACCTCCGAAATCCTTTTCTTCTTTATAAAACTGCATGAAATAGTCTTCAAGCGTGAACTGCACCTGCTGGAACGATTTTAAGTCATATCCCGACAAGAGCTCGGTGAGTTTGTTTGCATCCTTATCCTTGATTGCGAGCAGAATTTTCAGCTCTTTTGGGTGCAGCGACTTTATCCCCGCGCGACTGATGTTGCCTTTGACAAGTCTGACACGAGGCAGAGATTTTGCAAAACGGTCAAAATCGGCTTTGTTTTTGAAAAACAGCTCAAACTGCTTGTTTTCGTTGTGCCTGATCGAATTCGTTTCAAAAGTCGAGACGATAAAGCCGTCTTTGATTATAGAAATTCTGTCGCAGGTTTGCTCAACCTCGTTGAAAATGTGCGACGAGAGGAGTATCGTTTTGCCGCGCTTTTTTTCTTGCTTTATATAATCGACAAAAACCTGCTGCATAACTGGATCAAGGCCACTTGTTGGCTCATCTAAGATCAGCACCTCAGGATCGTTCATGAAAGCTGCAACAATCGCAAGCTTCCGTTTGTCGCCAAGGCTCATGCTTTTGGTTTGCAGTTTTGGATCGAGGTCGAAGGTTTTGAGCAGCATGTCAACTCGCGCCTTGTCAGCGCCGCCGCGAAGCTCTGCCATCATGCCCAAAAATTCGGTGCCGGTCAACCCCTCAGGCAGGGCGATCTCGCCAGGCAGATAGCCGACCTTGCCCATGATTTTGTCATAGTTTGAAAAGCTTTCCATGCCGCAGATGCGCGTTTCGCCTTTTTGAGGTTTTGAAAAGCCCATGATGTGGCGAATTGTCGTGGATTTGCCTGCGCCGTTTGGGCCGAGAAAGCCAAACGCCTCGCCTTTTTTAACCGAAAAAGAGACGTCAAAAACGCCCCTGCCATGGCCATAATCTTTTGTTAAATTGACAACTTCAATTTCGTCCACGAACATAGCCTCCAATTCAGCCATATTTTACAACTTTATCTCAAAAAAAGCAAACACATTGATGTGAATTTTAAAATCTTTGTTATATATGCTTGCAAGCAGCAAAATTTGCTAGCAAAAAAGTGGCAAAAATCTTTTTGGCGCACCATATCGCTTACGCTGTCATAAAATGTGTTTTGTAAAGGAGGAAGAATGAAAAAAATCAAAATTGCCATAATCACATCCTTGTGTTTTATGCTTGCTCTTTCCACCTCGCTGATCGTGGGCTGTGGTGGCAGAGACTATAACAAAATCAACTTGAACGAGGTGACTCACTCGATTTTTTACGCCCCGTTTTATGCAGCGATAAACCTCGGCTATTTTGAAGAGGAAGGGCTGGAAATCAGCCTGACAAATGGTGGCGGATCCAACTATTCAATGGCTGCCCTCGTTTCCGGATCTGCCGACATAATTTTGGCTGGGCCTGAAACCGTGGTTTACACCTCGCAAGAAGGCATGACCGACGCGCCAAAAGTTTTTGGACAGCTGACGCAAACGGATGGATCATTTATTGTTTCAAAAGTCAAGAGCGACAAACCTTTTGAGATCACCGATCTCGTTGGCGAAACCATCATCGGAGGAAGAGCAGGCGGCCTGCCAGCGATGACGCTTCAATACGCGATCGAAAGCAGCCAGCTTGAAATTGGAAACGGCGCCCAGCAAGTTAACCTGAGAACTGATGTTGCGTTTGACGCGATAGCGAGCGAGTTTGTAAACTCTGATGCAAAATACTGCACTCTGTTTGAGCCGAATGCGTCAACTCTTCTCGCAGAGCATCCAGAATACGAAATCGTGGCCTCAGTTGGCAGCCTTTTGAACAACACAAACATCCCATACACCTGCTTTATTGCAAAGGACTCATACCTAAATGATCACGCCGACATCTGTGAGAAATTTTTACGAGCTGTGAGAAGGGCATATGACTTTATGAAAAACTGCTATGAGACAAACAATTTGAGACCTGCTGCCGAAGCGCTGCTGCCATCTTTTGAAGGCATGACGCTTGCTGACATGGAAATAGCTGTTGAGGCTTATTACAGAATTAACGCTTTTGCATCAAGCCCTGTCATGAGTGAATCTGCTTTCCAGATGCTGCTTGACATAACTGAAAATGCAGGGATGCTCAACGGCAACACAAATTATGGCAGCGTTGTCAACACAGAAATTGCTGAAAAAATTGCAGCATGAAATTGATAAAATATCAAAAAAACTAGGTTTTTGCCTAGTTTTTTTCATTTTTTAAGGTTTTTTTTGTTAATTTTTGTTCTGCGCGCGCAAGGCTCGAGCAGGAACGGCTCGAGCGAGCC
>CALVZD010000013.1 GCA_944372435.1 uncultured Clostridia bacterium
GATCGCGCTCCTTCTGACGATTTTGTGGACGAAAAAGGCTTTGAGTTTGTTGACAAATTTAGATACGCTATCGTCAACAACTACAAACGAAACGCAGGAAAGAAATCTACACGCAAATCTATCGAAAAACTGACGATCGCTGAGCGCTTGGTCGTTGCCGAGGCGGACCGAGACTTCAACGAGGCCTTAAAACGCGCAAACGCTTACTACAATCCTGCCGCATCCTCCTCCGCTCGACCTGAACACGGAATCGGCCCTAAGGAAAAGCAAATCCTTGGCGAGGAAATCTCATCGCACTTCACATCTGGAGATTTTGCAAGACGGCAAGAAAGTCTCCGCGCTGGCAAAAAAGCAAAAGTTGGCAGAGGATATGACAAAAAAGATATCGCTGTGATTGAAACCGTTGACGACAAAACCAAAAACTGGGTTGGCTCTTTCTGCCAAGACATCACTGAGCTTTCTTTGCAAGAGAGCGCGATAAACGATACGCTTGCTGACAGCCGAAAAATTTTGGAATACTCTAACAGGCGCCTTGAAGCAACTGGAAGAGGAACTTATCTTGCAGGCGCAACCTCGGCTCTTGAAGAAGCCGCAGAGGCATACAGAGCAAGCCCTGCCACTGCCGAGGAGCACTTTAACGCACAACAAGATGAAGTAAAGAAAAAAGCAGAACAAGTCAAAAAAGCCATGCAAACAAATGTTTCAGACATAGGCAGAGGCCTCTAAAAAAGCAAATGTAAAAAGCATTTGCTTTTGCATTTAAAAGGAACAAAAAATGAAAATCGGAGTTGTCGGCTTGCCAAACGTTGGCAAGAGCACACTTTTTAACGCTATCACAGAAGCTGGCGCCGAGAGCGCCAACTATCCTTTTTGCACGATTGAGCCAAACGTCGGCGTGGTCGATGTGCCGGACGAGCGACTTGACGTGCTGGGAAAGATGTATAACACTCAAAAAATAACGCCGGCAAGCATCGAGTTTGTCGACATCGCGGGCCTGGTTGCTGGCGCAAGCCATGGCGAAGGGCTTGGCAACAAGTTTTTGAGCCATATTCGCGAAGTCGACGCCATCGTGCATGTTGTGAGATGTTTTGAAAATGAAAAGATCATCCATGTGTCAGGAAGTGTGGATCCGTTGCGAGATATCGAAGTCATCAATCTAGAACTCGCGCTTTCTGATCTTGAACAGGTGACCAAAAAGCTCGAGCGCGACGCAAAGCTTGTCAAAACCGGCGACAAAACGCTCATCCAAACCGTTGAGGTTTTGCAAAAGGTCAAACAGCACCTCGAACAAGGCAAGTGCGTGCGCACTCTGCCCTTGACTGAAAAAGAAAAGGAGCTTTTGACAGGCTTTTCTCTGCTCACAGCAAAACCGGTCATCTATGTTGCAAACATCGACGAAAACGGTGAAAACGCACTTTCGCAAAGAGTTTTGGATTTTGCCAAAAGCGAGGGCTCTGGATGCATCGCGCTGTGCGCTAAGATCGAAGAGGAGCTCATTTCTCTGCCGAAAGAGGAGCGCCAGATTTTTAAAGAAGAGCTTGGGATCAAACAAAGCGGTCTTGAAAAACTTGTCAGCGCAAGCTATGACCTGCTGGGGCTTATGAGCTTTCTCACCGCTGGCGAAAAAGAGGTGCGGGCGTGGACGATCAAAAAAGGCACCAAGGCGCCGCAAGCCGCAGGAAAAATTCACACCGACTTTGAAAGAGGGTTCATCAGAGCCGAGATCGTGTCATATGACGACCTTGTCGAGGCAGGATCGTTTTTGAAAGCCAAAGAAAAAGGAAAAGTGCGCGTCGAAGGCAAAGAATATATTATGCAAGACGGCGACGTTGTGCTTTTTAGGTTTAACGTATGAGAGTTTTGACGCCACTTGAACTTGCTTTTTTGGGCGACGCGATCCACACGGCCTTTGTTAGAAAATGGGCGCTCGAAAATTTGGACGAGCCTATGCACAAACTTCACTCTTTTTGCGCCAAAAGGTGCAGCGCTGTTTGGCAAGCAGGAGTGCTGAGCCAGCTAGAACTTTCGGACGAGGAAAAGGAAATCGCAAGGCGCGCACGCAACGCCAAACCCAAACACCAAGCAAAAAACGCTGACGGTGCCGATTACAAAAAAGCCACCGCCTTTGAAGCAGTTGTCGGCTTTTTGTTCGTTTCAAAAAACACTGCTCGCCTGCAAGAAGTTTTGCAAAAATCTTTAAAAATCGAGGAAAATGATGCAATTTGAAGGAAAAAACGCAATTCGCGAAGCTCTTCGCTCTGTTGTCACGATCAACAAACTGCTCGTCGATCAAAACTATGCGTCTCGCAAAGATGAGCTCGTTAAGCTTGCGCGTGAAAAAAAGGTGCGCGTTGAGTTTGTGCCAAAGGCCGCGCTGGATCGTAAATCGACAACCGCGCACCATCAGGGTTACATAGCTGACGCCGTCGATTTTGCCTACACACCGCTTGAAAAAATGCTGCCAAAAACCGACGAGCCCGCGCTTTTTGTTTTGCTCGACGGCATTGAAGATCCACACAACTTTGGCGCGATAATTCGCTCTTGCGAATGCGCAGGAGCAAGCGGCATAGTCATCCCAAAAAATCGCGCTTGCCAGGTCAACGACACCGTCATCCGCACAAGCACCGGTGCAATAGCCAACATCAAGATTGCGCAAGTGACCAATCTGAAAGAGGCAATCGACTTTTTCAAACAGCACGGCATCTGGGTTTTTGCAGCTGAGACCGGTGGCGAAAGCATCTATCAAAAAAACCTTACAATGCCGCTCGCCGTTGTCATCGGCTCAGAAGGCAAAGGCGTGAGACCAAGCATACTCGAAAAATGCGACGGCGTGATCACTCTTCCGCTCGAAGGCAAGGTCAATTCGCTGAATGCCAGCGTCGCATGCGGAATTGTCGTTTTTGAAATTTTAAGACAGAGGAAATTTAATGACTGATGAAAAA
This sequence comes from uncultured Clostridia bacterium, assembly GCA_944372435.1. Classification (GTDB taxonomy): domain Bacteria; phylum Bacillota; class Clostridia; order Christensenellales; family UBA1242; genus Caccovivens. The sequence continues at coordinate 2,943 of CALVZD010000013.1, forward strand.
TTGGCGTTGCTCGCCAAAGAAGGCGACCAAAGCGCCGAACTTGAACTTTTCAATCGCTACCGCACGACGATAACCAAGCTGAGTCGTGGGTTTTATCTCGTCGGCGGCGATGTTGAGGACATCATCCAGGAGGGCATGATCGGCCTTTACAAAGCAATAAAGGGCTTCGATCCAAAAAAAGAGGTCTCCTTTTCCACCTTTGCCAGCATCTGCATACGCAGACAGATCCAGTCGGCGATAAGAAATGCCTCCACACAAAAAAATCTCGTCCTCTCCTCCGCCCTGCCTATCACGGATGAGGAAAACGACGAACTGGGGATATTTCTCATTTCCGACGGGCTCAGCCCAGAGCAGGTTTTGGCAAACAAACAGATGGCGCAAGATTTAAAAGAAGCTTTTGCAAAAGAACTTTCTCCGCTCGAACACCGAGTGCTAAAATGCTATCTTGAAGGCCTCAGCTATCAGGAAATCGCCGACAAAACCGGCCAAACCAAAAAGAGCATAGACAACGCCCTTTCACGCATAAAAAAGAAGATTTCGCTCATGCGAAACAGCATATTTGACACTTAATCGTTTGACAAAACTGCTCGCGCAGTGCTAAACTTGTCTCACACGGAGAAATTATGGAAAATTTTGAAAGACCACGACCTCAATTTCCTAAGCGCGCTGTCGTCACCGGCGGCATGCCTTACGGAAACAAACATCTGCATTTTGGCCACCTTGCCGTTATGCTTCGCGCCGACACCATCGCGAGATTTTTGCGCGACCGCATTGGCAGCGAAAATGTCGTTTTTGTTTCGGGAACCGACTGTTTTGGCTCCACCGCAACAGAGGGTTTTCGAAAGGACAAAGAAAGCGGAAAACTTGCAAAGGATATGACTTTGCCGGAGTTTGTCTACTCAAATCATATCCATCAAAAAGAAACCTTTGAGATGTTTGAAGTCAAGCACAACCTTTTTGGAGCTTCGGCATTCGAGCCTATGCGCCCAGAACACGAAAAGATGAGCGAGCTTTTTATCCGCACTCTTCACGATCACAACATGATCTCAAAACACTCCTCTTGGCAGTTTTTTGACAAAAAACTTGGCGTGCTGCTAAACGGCAGACAGGTGATCGGCCGCTGCCCTATCGAAGGTTGCCAAAGCGAAAAAGGCTATGCCGACGAATGCGACCTTGGCCACCAGTATCTGCCTATGGACCTGATCGACCCTGTCAGCGCTCTGACTGGCGAAAAGCCGGAACTCAAAAAAGTTGAAAATTGGTATTTTGATCTTGATAAATGCGTCGGCGAGATGACCGATTGGCTTGACGCTATCGAAAAACGCTCCGACTCCCCTGTGTTTATGGCTCGGGAGATTCGTGAGTTTTTAAAAGCGCCAGAAGTGTATGTCAAAAAAGAGTATAAAGACAAACTCGCATCGCTCTCTCTGCCAAAACATCAGCTGATAGAAAAAAATGGACCTAGCGTCACGTTGGTTTTTGAAAAGCTTTCAGATCGCGAAAAAGCTTGCGAAATCTTTGCAGAAAACGGCATTCATTATCGCACTGGAAAGACGCTCGTGCCTTTCCGCTTGACCGGAAATGACCCTTGGGGCGTGCCGTGCCCTGTGATCGATGGGCTGGAAGGGCAAACCTTTTACGTTTGGCCGGAGAGCTTGTGGGCGCCTATCTCGTTGACGAGGGCTTACTTCAAATCGATCGGAAAACCTGAAAACGAGTGGGAAAAATTTTGGAAGAGCACCGACGCAGAGATCTATCAAATCATCGGCGAGGACAATCTCTCCTTCTACGGTCCAGCGCAGCAGGCCATGTGGCTGCATATGCAAGAGGGTAAAGTAGCAAACCCACCAAAGGACGGCGACTTTCAGCTTTCGCGTCTCGTTCCGATCAAGCACCTTTTGTTCTTGAACAAAAAGGCAAGCTCGTCTGGCGCAATAAAACCACCTATGGCGCGAGAGTTTTTGAAATATTACACGCCTGAGCAGCTCAGGATGCACCTTTTGGGCATGAACCTTTCAAACAACAACGTAAATTTTATGCCAAAGCCGTTCAATCCAGAGGCAAAACCTGAGGATGTCGACCCTGTTTTGAAAGAGGGCAACCTGCTGACGAATGTCTATAACCGAATTTTAAGAACTTTCTGTTACAGCACGCAAAACCACTTTGACGGCAAAGTGCCGGAAGCAGAAATTTCAGACGAGGTTATGGCAAAATGCAAAAAGGCCTGCCTCGACTATGAAAGATTTATGTTCGACAAAAAGCTGCACCAAGTTGTCAATGTGGTCGATGTTTTCGTTCGCGATATCAACAAAATGTGGGTGAAAGAAGTGTCATCTTGCGACGAAGAGGGTTTGAAAAAACTCACCGCAAACACCTTGCAACTCATAAAAACCGCAAACCTGCTGCTTCACCCTATGGCACCGAGCGGCACCGAATATGTCGCCGACTTTTTGGGTTTTGACAAACAAAAAGCGTTTTCGTGGGATTATGCGTTTGAAAAATACACCGAAGTAAAGCCGTCGCCAGAGATAAAATTTTTGGCAGAAAAACAAGACTTTTTCAAAAAACATCCCTCACAACTTGCAAGTGAATAAAAAATCACATCTTTTCGATGTGATTTTTTTGCGTTTGTTTTTATCTTTTATTATAAAATTTTTATTGTTTTCTTCCGACGCTAGTGTTGTCGACCTTTCGATTGTCGAGCGATTTGATCGGATGCGGTTTGTCCTGAACGCGATAATCCTCGCCGAAGCGGTCAATGTGCTCCTGCACGACCTTGTGAGAGGCGACCTCGTTTTCATTTTTGATGATTTTGTTTTGGTATTTGAAAAAGTCGGCATCCTTTGGCAGTTTTTTAAGATCGGTGTATGACTCACGGTCAGCAGTGAAGTTGACGGTGTTTTTGATGATGTTTCTGATATAATCTTTGTTCGACTTGAACGACACAAGCTCTGGAAAATCTCCGTTTGGGATAACTTCGCGCCACTCTTTTTTCTCATATTTTTCAAGGTTTTTGGCTGCAGCGTGAAGATGTGCGATCTCTTGACCCAGCAGCATCTCCCACACCTTTTTGACGCTTGGCTCGCTTTCGTCGCAAAGCATAGAGTAGTAGAGATAGCACTCGATATATTCATGCATCAGGCTCATTTCAAACCAGCTTGCAGTCGGATCGATGAGGCTGCCATATTGCGACACATGCTGCTCTTCGACCATGGCAATTTCGGTGTAGACCTCTCTGCCCTTTTGGTTTTTGTAAAATCCGCCTAGGTTCATATAGTAGTTCATCGTTTGCTGCTCGGCGGCTGTGATTATGCTGACCGCGCATTTGTCAAACGGAGTGGCATCTTTGTTTTTGATCGGCTTTTTCACACTGTCAAACGGATGCCTGTGGTGCGCGATCGTCGGCCGCGCCGGCATGATCTCTGTGTAGTCGCCAACATAGTCCTCGGCCTTTGCACCCATGTCGCTTTCAAGCAGATTGGCATAGCGATAAAGGTGATCGAAATCTTCAAGCAGTGCAAAATCGAGCGCGGCTTTGACATGTTTGTCGCTGACATGTTGCGCCAAAAAGGCCGTCAAGTCAACAGCGAGTTGCTCATAGCCTATCGTTGTTTCAAGCAGATTTTCATCCAGCGGTTTCAGCCCTGAAATCAATTTTTGTTGCTGCTGCTCGCTTCTGCGAATGAGCGCCAAAGACCTGCGAAGATCGTTGTCGGAAGTGTGCCTGTGAAATTGATGGCCAAACCACACGGATTCGTATTCGGTCCCATTCATCAGGATGCACCTGACGCGAGTGTAAGGGCTGGATTCGAGTTTTTTGTATGATTTTGGACTCAATTTTTTCCAGTCCATGATGCAGCTTTCCAAACTTTTAGGCTTTTCTTCAAAAGGATTAAATTTCATCTTTACCTCCACCCTTTAAGTTTGCCCAGCGCGCAAAATAAAAATACGAACTTTTGAAAATTTTTAAACGTCCTCCTCAAAAATTTGCACAGAAATTGCCCTCTCGCCAAGTGGTCGCAAATTTTCTGCGTTTTAATAAAAAAACGAAGAGGACATCCTCTTCGTTAAGTTTTGGTTGCGGGAGCAGGATTTGAACCTTATATGACCGCCCACTCGCTACGCTCGCTAAGTGGTCGCAGGTTCATTCTATCTCTTTAATGTTAAAAAAAAACGAAGAGGGCGCCCTCTTCGTTGTAGTCTGGTTGCGGGAGCAGGATTTGAACCTGCGACCTTTGGGTTATGAGCCCAACGAGCTTCCGGGCTGCTCTATCCCGCGACGTGATTATAGTATATTCCCTTTGTGGGCAATTGTCAACGATTTTTTTTAAATTTTTTTGAATTAGCCAAATATTTCTAAACAAAAAAACAAATTTTGATATAATTCCTTTCCGGTTTTCGTTTTTAAATGATATAATTGTGGCAGGCGGAGATAAAATGATTATAGGTATTGATATTGATGATGTAATAGCAGAGTTTTCAAAAGCATATGTTCCGTGTGCAATTTATCTAAATTCTAAAAACCACAAAACAGGCTTTAAGGATAAAAAATTGTTTCCAACAAAAGGTATGTTTTTTTGGTCAAAAAACGAATGTCAGAATAGTAACAAATACTGTGTGTCAACAATATTTGATTTTATAAAACCAAAAAGCGACGCAAGATCCTGTCTTGCACGTTTAAAAGAAAATGGCCACAAAATAGTGTTGATTAGCGCCCGTGGAAAAGACGGATACTCAACAAGAAAACAAACAATAAATTGGTTAAGAAACAATGGTATATGTTATGACAAACTTTTTACGCACATTTCTGATAAGGTCGAAATTGCAAAAAAAGAAAAAATAGACATTATGATTGAAGATCAATACCATTTAGCAAACCAAATGCAAAACGCGGGTATAAAAACTATTTTATTTAAATCTTACTTTAACGGTAATGAAAAAACAAAATGTAAGATATTTAATTCCTGGATAGATGTTTATGAATACATAAATCCTGGCAATCCAATTAAAGATTTACCAATAATCATCGACACGGATGTTTGCAACGAAGTTGATGATGAATTTGCACTTGCATATTTGTTAAAATCAAATTTAAACTTAAAAGCCATAACAATCGCGCCTAATTTCTTTTTAACTTCAGCAAACTTAGATATAGAGAAGAATTGCTTAAATTCTTACAAAAAAGCAGTTCAAATCTGCAACTTGACTAATAAGAGTTTCAAAGATAAAGTTTTTATGGGGTCAACAAATTTTTGCACAGTAGGATTTGACACAACTTCGCCAGCAGTTGAAAAAATTATTGAAACAGCAAGACAAAACGACAAAACATTAATTGTTGCCATAGGCGCGCCAACAAACATCTCCTTAGCATTAAAAAAAGCCCCTGACATCAAAAACAAAATCAAAATATTGTTTCTAGGCGGTGACTTTTTTACTATGGACAACAATGAATATAACTATGCACAAGATTACGTAGCAACAAATCACCTTTTTTCTGCGGGGTTAGACCTCACCGTTTTCCCGGTGCAAAATGTAACCGAAAAACTGATTTTAAGCTTGCCTTACTTGGTTGAAAAACTTGAAAAAAATGAGTGCAATAAGATTTTAATAAAGGATTTTGAAAAAACGATAAAAAAATTTAAAATTACAATAAAGTCACTGTTTGATGTTTGTCCAATCGCTTATATTTTAAATCAAAATTTGTTTGATGTTCAAAACATAAATTATGGTGTTTTAAACACTCGATTAGATTTTACAAAAAATAAATATAACGCAAATTTTGTCGTAGACTTTAAAATAAACGCCGTTTTAGACAGCTTAATAAATGCACTAAACAAAAGGAATTAAAATGAAAATTGAAGTTGTAGGATCTGGTTGCACCTGGATGAAAAAACTTTCGACGACCACATCAATTTAAGTGTTTGCGCCACAAATTGATAATAAAGTCAAAGGTGATTTGATCTGGAAGCAAAAGCTCTTTTTGAGCACTTTTATAACTATACGGCGTCATTTTTAACAAGTCTAGGCAATCGTTTTCGTTTTTAATCTGTTTTGTCAAAAGCAGTCTTTGGGTTTTTATAAGCTCCAAATTTTTGAAGGCATATTTTTCAGAATTAAATCTGAATTTGCTTTCATAAAGCTTTTCTTTTAACTCTTTCAGATGAGCTTGACCCGGAACAACTTCAATCACAATTCCACCTTTTTTGAGTATTCTTTCAAATTCTGCTTCTGGTTTTGGCGAAAAAACATTGAGGATATAATCCACTGAGGCATCTTTAATGGGCATTGAAAAAATGGATGCCACAATAAAAAGGGCATTTTTGATATTTTTTGATGCGATTTTTATCGCCTCTTTTGAAATATCCACGCCAATTCCAACAGAAACCTTGTCTGCTATGCTTTGCAAATAATAGCCGGTGCCACAACCTGCATCAACGGCAACCTTGCCGTCGAAATCAACCACCTCTGAAATCGTTTTTCTTAGCTCACAAAAATAGCCTTGGTCTAAAAAGTTTTTTCTTGATTTTATCATCTGCTCGTTGTCGCCAGGATGTTTTGTCTTTTTTTGATTTGGAAGCAAGAGGTTTGCATATCCCTCTTTCGACAAGTCAAAACTATGCCCTTTTGGACATGCCAAACATCTGTCATTTTCGCTCAAACTTTCTTTGCAATTTGGGCAGATTAAGACCTTTAAATTTTTATTCATTATGTATAGAATAAATCACCTCAAAAATTTTGTCAACCAGTTTGCTTTGCTTTAAGTTTTTTGCTTTTTGTGCTAGAATGTAACTATCATTTGGAGCGAATATGAAAATTGAAGTTGTAGGATCTGGTTGCACCTGGATGAAAAAACTTTCGACGAGTTTTATCGTTGACGACCACATCATGATTGATTGCCCGCAAGGGTCATTTAAAACCATGTTTTCGCAGGGAAAGCTGCAAGGCATCGACACGGTCATCCTCACCCATTTTCACAGCGATCACTGGGCGGATTTTCACCTGTTTGTCGAATTTTGCAAAAAAAGCGGCTTTGCTGAAAAAATCAAGGTGTTTGCGCCGGAGGGTTTTTGGGAAAAGTTTGAAGCAGTTACAAATGCTTTTTGCCTGCCTAAAACTTTTTTGTATGCCAAAGAGCACCTTGCTTTTTCAAAACTAACAAACGGCAAAGTTTTCAAGGTGGGGCGCATCAACTTCACAGCCTATGAAGTTTTGCACATCCCAAACTCTTTCGGCTTTGTGGCTGATGACGCAAAAACGAGCGTCGGCTTTTCTGGCGACACTGCGATGTGCGATGGGCTCATCAAAATTTTAAAAAGATCAAAGCATATCTTCATCGACATGGCAGCCACTGCGACCAACGACAAACACCTGTCGGTCAGCGAAGTGCTCAACCTTTCAAAAGAGTTTGAAAACACGGTGTTTCATCCAATTCATCTTTCAAAATTTTCGATTGCCGCGGCAAAAAACAAAATTCCTCTCACTCGCGAAGGAGAGGTCTTTGAAATATGACGCCGTATGATTTTGTTTGCAACATTGCCAAGATGCGTGCAAAAAAAAGGCTATTCTGCAAGGCTCCTCAGTCAGCTGATGAGGCCTACATAAACAAGCTGGAAAACCTGAAAATCAACCCATCGCTTTCCACGATTTTTGAAATAATCTCTGCTTGCGACTGCTCGTTTGAAGACACCTTTTTGCAGCACGATTGTTACGCAGACAGAGAGCTTTGGGAGCTTTTTCATGCTTGCTTCTCTGAGAGCAAGGATCAGATTTTGAGATTTGCGCGACGGCGGCTGTTTAACGACTAATTTTTGAAAATTTGCCGATAATATCTTCATGAACTTTCTGAAAAACCTGACGCTATATATCAGCGCTTTTATGCCAATGTATTTTTTGGTGCTGATCAAGCTTGTCGTTGAGCTCGCTTGCGGCAACCTGACTTTTAATGTGCTGAATTCGATCAACCTTGCCACCCTGCTTTTGCTAAGCGGTGCCAGCGTTTGGGGGCTTTTGTGGAACATCAAGTTTAACAGCGACGTTTCAAAAGAGGTGAAGATACTTTCCAAGAAAAACATCACAGACCAACACTTTCTTGGCTATTTTTCGCTCTTTGTGTTGTTTGCGATTCCTCTCGATCTTTCATATGTCAGCGTGTTTTGTGTGTATGTGGTCACGATTGTTTTGATCGGCATCGTGTATATGCGAAACTCGCTTTATTACATCAACCCCTTTTTGAACATACTCGGTTACAGCTTTTATGACATCGAATATGTTGAGGTTGGCTCCAACCAAGTGCGCAGAGCCAAGATTTTTCACAAGGGCGACCTGCAAATCGAAAACAAAACCTTTTTTGTCAAACTAAAAAACGAGCATTTCAGTTTTGTCGACGAAACCAGACGCAAAAGATAGCCACCTACAAGGCCTTGCAAGGCCTGTTGCTGCGATTTTTTGCTTTGCGCGAGGAATTTTTCATTCTTCGCGCTTTTTGTTGTTTAAAACGCTTGTTTTTATGTTTATAATATTATATAATATAATATATATAAATATATGGAGAACAAAATGAGCGAAAAGACTAACGAAGAGCTGGAACTTGTCAGCTCGCAGCACTACGGTGCAAGTGACATTCAAGTTTTGGAGGGGCTGGAGCCAGTTCGAAAACGCCCAGGCATGTATATCGGCTCAACCGACGAGCACGGCTTGCACCACCTTGTCACCGAGGTTGTGGACAACTCGATCGACGAGGCGCTTGCTGGATATTGCACCAAAATCGAAGTGACGATAAATGAAGACGGCTCTTGCAGCGTCGCTGACAACGGTCGCGGCATCCCGACAGGCATAATTGAAAAAGAGGGCAAAAGCGCGGTGGAAGTCGTTTTGACCAAGCTTCATGCAGGCGGAAAATTTGGTGGCGAAGGCTACAAAATTTCTGGCGGTCTGCACGGCGTGGGCGTGTCCTGCGTGAACGCGCTTTCGACCAAGCTTGTGGCAGAGGTTTTTCAGAATGGGCTATACTACATCATCGAGTTTTCACGAGGAAAGACCACCTCGCCTCTCAAAATTGTTGGCAAAACAGAAAAGCGTGGCACCACGATAACCTTCTGGCCTGACGATGAGATTTTTGAAACGACGGTCTTTAACTATGAAACCATGAAGGCTCGCTTCCGCGAGATCGCCTTCCTCAACAAAGGGCTCGTCATTTCGCTTGAAGACAAGCGACCTGGCAAAGAACAAAAGGACGTTTTTGAGTTTAAGGGAGGGATCATCGAGTTTGTCGACTTTTTAAACAAAAACCGCGAAACTCTACTCTCCTGCCCTGTCTACTTCAACAAGTTCAATCGCTCGCCATCCGGCGAAGTGGAAAATGAGGTGGAAGTTTGCTTTCAATACAACGACGGCTACAACGAGATCATCAACACCTACGCAAACAACATCAACACCGAAGAGGGCGGCTCGCACCTTGACGGCTTTAAAAACGGGCTGACCAAAGTTATCAACGACTATGCGCTCAAAAACAAGATAATAAAAGAAAACGAAAAGCTCTCCGGTGAGGACTGCCGCGAAGGCATAACCGCCGTGATAAGTGTAAAGCTGAGAGAGCCGCAGTTTGAGGGTCAAACCAAAACCAAGCTCGGCAACAGCGAAATGCGCACAATCGTCTACAAGGCGATGGTGGAAAACTTTGGCGACTATTTGGAGGAGCATCCAAACGAGGCGAAAAACCTCATCCTCAAAAGCGTCAACGCGCAAAGAGCGCGAGACGCAGCGAGAAGAGCGCGCGAGCTGACGCGCAAGAGCGTGCTTGAAACCACGACTCTTCCAGGAAAGCTTGCTGACTGCACCGAGAAGAACGCCGAACTTTGCGAAATATATCTCGTCGAAGGCGATTCCGCTGGCGGAACGGCAAAACAGGGGCGCGACAGACGCTTTCAAGCGATTCTTCCACTTCGCGGAAAAATTTTGAACGTTGAAAAGGCAAGGCTGCACAAAATTCTTGAAAATCAAGAGATCAAAAACATGGTGACGGCGTTTGGCGCAGGCATCGGCAACGAATTTGACTTGAACAAGCTTCGATATCACAAAATTATCTCCATGACGGATGCCGACGTGGATGGCTCGCACATCAGAATACTTTTGCTCACCTTCTTTTTCAGATATATGCGTCCGCTCATCGAAAACGGCTATGTTTACTCTGCCAAACCGCCTCTCTACAAAGTGGCGCGTGGCAAGGAGGAGAAATATTTTTACTCCGATCAAGAATTGAACGCAGAGCTGGAAACAAACGGCAGAAAGGGCGTGACAATTCAGAGATACAAAGGTCTTGGTGAGATGAACGCTGAGCAGCTGTGGGAGACCACGATGAACCCAGAAAAGCGCACGCTCATTCAAATCACCATGCAGGATGCGATCGAGGCCGACAAGCTCTTCAATCAACTCATGGGCGAAGATCCTGAGCTGAGAAGGCAATTTATCGAACAGAACGCCACGCTCGTGACAGATCTGGATGTGTAAAGATAAAAGATAGAGGGAAAGATGAAAGAAGAAAAAGATAAGAAGTCGCTGTCAGAACTTCTTGCAAACACAAAAATCGAAAAAGTCGACGCGGTGGGCGAACTCAAACGCTCATTCATTTCTTATGCAATGGCGGTCAATGTTTCGCGTGCCATTCCTGATGTGAGAGACGGGCTCAAACCAGTGCATCGAAGAATTTTGTTTTCGATGGGCGAGCTCAACAACTTTTATGACAAGCCATTCAAAAAATGCGCAAGAATCGTCGGCGAGGTTATGGGAAAATTTCACCCGCACGGCGACAGCTCTGTTTATGACGCAATGGTCAGGCTGGCGCAGGACTTTTCTATCAGATGTCCGCTTATCGACGGACACGGCAACTTTGGCTCTGTCGACGGAGACCCACCAGCTGCGATGCGTTACACCGAAGCAAGGCTTTCAAAGATCGCATCCTTGATGCTGGAAGATCTCGACAAAGACACCGTTGCCTTTTATCCTAACTTTGACGACACGCTCATGCAGCCAACCGTGCTGCCTGCAAAGTTTCCAAACCTGCTCGTCAACGGCTCTGACGGCATCGCCGTGGGCATGGCAACAAACATCCCTCCTCACAACTTGACGGAGGTGATAAACGGCACGCAGGCACTGCTTGCAAACCCTGACATAGACATCGACGAGCTGATCTCATTCATCCCAGCACCTGACTACCCTACCGGCGGCGTGATCATGGGCAGAAGCGCAGTGAAACACGCCTATCGCACAGGTCGCGGCGGCATCGTGCTGCGTGGCAAGGCGGAAATCGAAGAAACCTCTTCGGGCAGACAGCGCATTGTGATCACCGAACTTCCATATCAGGTCAACAAAGCCAAGTTTATCATGCAGGTGGCAGACCTTGTCAAAGCCAAAAAAATTGAAGGCATCAGCGACATTAAGGAAGAATCCGACAGAAGCGGTATGCGCATCGTCATCGACATCAAAAAGGACGCCAACGCTCAGGTAGTTTTAAACCTTTTATACAAGCACACCCAGCTTCAACAGGGCGAAGGCATCATCATGCTTGCTCTCGTCGACGGTCAACCTAAGATCTTGAACCTTAAAGAACTTTTGCAATGCTATGTCGACCACCAAATCGATGTGGTTGAAAGAAGCACTCGCTTTGACCTTGGAAAGGCAAAAGAGCGCGAACATATCGTCAAAGGGTTGGTGACCGCTCTTGCAAACATCGACGAGGTGATCGCGATAATCAAGTCCTCTGATGACAAACAGGACGCTATGATAAAGCTCACCCAAAACTTTGAGCTTGACGAAATTCAAGCAAACGCAATTTTGGAGATGAAGCTTTCTCGCCTCACGAGCTTGGAAGTTGAAAAGCTCAATGAAGAGCTGCGTGAGCTTGAACTCAAAATCGCCGATCTTGAAGACATTTTGGCAAAACCAGAGCGCGTGAGAAAGATCATAAACGACAAGCTCGAAGAGATCAAAACCGAATTTGGCGAGCCAAGACGCACTGAGATCAGCCTCGATGTTGGCGGAATTGAGATTGCGGACCTGATACCAAAAGAGGAAGTCGTCATCTCTATGACCCACCTTGGCTATATCAAAAGGATGTCGACAAGCGAATATCACGCTCAAAAACGCGGCGGTGTCGGCGTCACCTCTCACAAGACAAAGGACGAAGATTTTGTCGAGAGGATGTTCACAACCTCCTCGCATGACGACCTCTTGTTCTTCTCCACAAAAGGCAAGGTTTATTGCTTGAAGGCATACGAAATCCCTGAGGCGCAGCGCACTGCAAAAGGCAGAAGTGTGGTCAATTTGATTATGCTTGACAGCGACGAAAAGATTTCTGCCATCATTCCGCGAAAAGAGGGCGCTCAGGGCTATCTGATCATGGCAACCAAGCACGGACTCATCAAAAAGACAAGCCTTTCTGAGTTTGAAAGGATAAACAAAAACGGAAAAATAGCCCTGACTCTTGTCGAAAACGACAGCCTGATCGGAGTTGAATTGTCTTGCGGCGACGACGAAATTTTGGTCGCTGCAAGTGACGGAAAATGCATCAGATTCAGCGAAAAAGACATTCGCGCCACAGGTCGTGGCTCACAAGGCGTCAAGTCGATGAGCTTCAATGAAGGCGAGCACGCAATCGATATGACTATCGTAAAAGCAGGAAGCCAGATCATCACCATTTCAGAAAATGGCTATGGCAAGCGCTCAGATGTTGACGAATATCGCCTGCAAGGCCGCGGCGGCATGGGAATTAAGGCTGGAGTGTTCAACGAAAAAACCGGCAAGCTTGTGGCAATGAAGCAGACAAGCGGCGACGAAGATTTGCTTATCACCACCGATAACGGCGTCGTCATACGCACCCCTATCGACTCGATCAGCCACCTTTCAAGAGTCAGCCAGGGCGTCAAAGTTATGCGCCTCAAAGGCGACGCTAAAGTTATGGCAGTTGCACTTGCTGAAAAAGAGCTCGAAGAAGAGCCAGCAGAAGCCGAAGAGCAAAATTAATTGAAAAATAACTTAAAATGTGTTAATATTTGTATTAAGGAGAACTTTTATGGAAAAAGTGATAAAAAACATGAACTTCAAGCCCCTCTTGGACAGAGCCGAATTTGAAAGGCTTGATCCACCAAAAGAGGGCACCATGGTCAACATTCGCGTCGGCGACGAGGTTGAGGTCAAGCTTTTAAACGACAATGTTGCAAGAGTTTCGGTCGCAAGAAGCGTTGTGCCAGAGCCGGAGTGTCTGTTCAAGATCTTCGTGCAGATGAGCGCAGATGTTGCAATTGACAAAAAATATTATGACGAGCTGGCAAAACCTGAGGACTATTTTAAAAACACCCCTATTTGCCGCGCACTCGTGCTGCACATCTCAACACTGATCGCAAACATGACAACCAACTCGGCGATCGGTCCTATGGTCACAGCACCTGCCGTTCAAGCGTAAAGCGTTTAAATCCCAAAACAAATATCGTTTTTGGGATTTTTTTATGTTTGTTGATTGGATGCTTGGGTTGGAGCTTGCATGCTGGATCAATACACTGGGGGCATACGCGCGGAGGCGCGCGCTTGAAAAAGCGCGCAAGCGGCATGGAACATGCCGCAAAAATTTTGCGACGCAAAATTTTGCCTCCGCGCGTGTTTTGACAATTTTTGCACAAAACGCGCAGATGTCTTGATCTTTTAGCCTTTTTTGTGATATAATATATCCCGCAAGGAGGGAACTTGACTTATGAAAGAAGAACAAAAATATCTTGAAAAGGTCGAGCTTGCAATCGACAAAAACATCGAAAACTGGAAAAACGAGCGTGACGAAGCCAAAAAAATGAGCACGACGCTTTTGGCAGAGCGCGCAGAAAACTTTTATATGCTCGACAACGATATGTCCGCCTCTGACTCAGCATATTACATAAACAAAATAGACGATGCTGACGCGACCGTTGAAAATTTGACCAAAAAGATAGAGATTTTTGAAAAGAGCAAAGACAGGCCATATTTTGCGCGCATCGATTTTAAGGAAAATGGTGCCGATGCCGCCGGAAAATATTACATAGGCCTGCATTACATCGCGCTCGACAAAACCGCATATGTTTATGACTGGCGCGCCCCTATCAGCAGCCTCTATTACAACTATGACGAAGGCAAGGCAAGCTTTACCGCTCCTGACGGCGAAGTTGAGGGAGAGATAACCCTCAAACGCCAGTATAACATCGAAAACGGAAAACTAAACTACTACATCAACACAAAAGAAACCATCAACGACGAAATCTTGCAAGAGGTGCTCAGCAAACACGCTTCGCCAAAGATGCGCCAAATTGTTTCCACCATTCAAAAAGAACAAAACGCGATCATCCGCGAGGAAAACTTTCGAACAATTCTCGTTCAAGGCGTTGCTGGATCGGGAAAGACCAGCATCGCATTGCACAGAGCGGGCTATTTGCTATACAACCACCGCGACGACTTTTCAAGCAGCGACGTTTTAATCCTTTCGCCGTCGAATCTGTTTTCAAATTATGTCAGCGACGTGCTGCCAGAGCTTGGCGAGGACAACGTGATCGAAATGACCTTTTCTCACATCGCTCGCACAGAGCTCAAAAGGCCTGTCGAGTCGCGCGAAAACTTGATGGACGAGGTCTACAAAGACAAAAACCAAACAAAGCTCAATGAGATTGCCTACAAATCCTCATTCGATTATCTAAACGCGCTGACAAAATTTTTGACGGAAACTTTTGCCGCTGTGTTCAACCCTCGCGATATGCTCTTCAAGCCGGCTGACGCCAAAGAAGACAGCTACAACGCCTTCTATTTTTCAAAAGAAGAGATGAAAAAGCTGTATTTTGAGTCGTTTGCGACGCTGCCTATCAACAAGCGCATTGAGTATATGACCGACATTCTTATCGAAAGATTTGGCCTTTCGCCAAAGGAGACTGAACTCATCAAGCCAAGGTTCAAATCGATGCTGTATCGCTTTTTCCCTTTGTCAGACATCTACAAAATTTGCGAAGTTTTTTATTCGCGCGAAAATCTTTCAGTTCCGTCCTTTGACAAGCTCGCCTATGAGGATGTGGCAACGCTGCTGATGATAAAGCAATTCATCTTTGGGCTCGACCACGATTTTTCCACCAAATATGTGATAATCGACGAAATGCAGGATTTTACTCCGGTGCACTTTTATCTCTTCAACAAAATTTGGGATTGCCCAAAGATAATCCTAGGCGACATCAATCAGTGCATCGAAAAGACGCTTTCAAAAAAATATCTGCTTGAGCTTTCCAGATTTTTGAAGGCTAAACTCATCGTGCTAAACAAAACCTACCGCTCAACTCGCCAAATTTCACAGTTTAGCCAAAAACTCATCGGTCTCAAAGGCGTGATCAACATGAACCGCGAGGGTGAGGAGCCAGAGCTGATAAAAACCACCGACACTGCGCGCACGCTGCTGCGGCTCATCGACGAAAACCGAAACAAGTTTGAACACACCGCCATAGTTTGCAAAACCTCGGACGAGGTCACAAAGGTGGCAAAGATGCTGGACGGAAAAGAAAAATACGAAGTGATTGTCGGCTCAGATTTTTCGTTCGACTTTCCGCTTGTGATCACAACTGCCGCCACAAGCAAGGGCATTGAATTTGACCATGTCATCGTGCCTTTTGCCGACAAAGAAAATTATCGATCTGAACTTGACAAAAACATGCTCTATGTTGCAACCACAAGAGCGCTTCACAAACTCGAATTTGTTTTTGAAGGCCAAAAATCAAAGTTTTTGAAAAAAGTATGATTATGCAAAAATCGGCAAAAAATTTCCAAATTTTTGTGGCCAAAAATTCATAGTCTGCGCAGTGGGCTCATAATCTTATAACAAAACAAATGGACAAACCCTTAAAATAGTTCAAAAAAATCAAAACGACGGATTTTTGCTGTGGAAATGTGGATAACTCACCCCTATTTTTCCACCAAATCCACATAAACCGCCAATTTGCATAAAAATAAACACTTTTGCATAAATATTTGCCTGTGGAATTGTGGATAACTTTTGTGTGGAAAACTTGGCACTTTCACTTGACAAAACAGGCAAATTTTAAGACTTTCGGCAAGGCAATTTTTGAAAGTGTTAGGCGCCAAGCCTAGCCAAATCGAGGAGCAAAACAATTGAAGTTTTTTGAAATTAAATACTTTTAAGGCAGCTTTGTTAAAGCTGCTTTTTTTTGTCATAAACCGCTTTTGCCTCACGATTGCTTGACAATTTTTGCGGGATGGTTTACTATTTTTAAAAGCGAGGAATGCAATGCAAAACAAAAAAATAACACCAAGAAAACTTGCTGGATTTTGGGAGCTTGACCCTGAACAGGAGTTTGTTTTTGAAGAAATTTTAGAAAAGATCAAAAAAGTGTTTTTAAAACACGCTTTTTTGCCGCTCGATACGCCTGTTATGGAGCTTTCAGAGGTTCTGCTGGCAAAATCTGGCGGCGATCTGGACAAGGAGATCTATCGATTTGAAAAAGGCTCGACCGATGCCTGCTTGCGCTATGATTTCACCGTTCCACTTGCTAGATTCGTCGCGATGAAAGAGGGCGAGCTCACCTTTCCTTTCAAACGCTTTCAAATTGGCAAGGTGTATCGCGGAGAACGACCTCAAAAGGGCAGATATCGCGAGTTTTATCAATGCGATGCAGACATAATCGGCAGCGAAAAGCTTTCGCTTGTTGCTGACGCCGAGTGCATCAGCTTGTATGAGGACATATTTGCTGAGCTTGGGCTGGAGTGTCAAACAGAGCTTTCCAGCCGCAAGGTGCTGTTTGGCTTAGTGCAGGATCTTGGGCAAGAAAATAGCTTTAACGCGATTGCAACGGCGCTTGACAAATTTGAAAAAAAAATAAAAAGAACGGAAGAAAATAAACCGAAAAACTTTTGAAAGAAATTGGTTGCAAAAATTGCGAAAAATTGCTAAATTTTGTTGAAATTTGCGGAAATTTTGGTGAAATAATGCCAAAACTTGAAAAATTATCAAAAAACGAGAACTTTGTTCAAGGGCTGAGAGAGCTGGAAGAGATCGACGGATACCTCAAAAATATGAACGCGAAAAACTATATTTTCAATATGGGTATCATCCGCGGGCACAACTACTACACCGCCTGCGTGTTTGAAGTTTATTTCAAAAATCACAGAAACTTTGGCGCAGTTGGCGGCGGCGGAAGATACGACAACCTGGCAAGCTATTTCACCGACAAAACACTCCCTGGCGTTGGAATGAGCATTGGGATGAGCAGGCTGTTTGATGTTATCATGCAAAACGGGCTTTACACGCCTAGCCTGAAAAGCAAAAGCAAAGCCTCGATCATACCTCTCGGTCAAACGCTGCCTCATTGCCTGTCTCTCTGCTCAAAGCTGCGAGCTTGCGACATCGCCTGCGAAGTGCTTTTTGAAGAAAAAAGCTTCAAATCTAAACTCAAAGACGCAAACCGCTCAAAAGTGCCGTTTGTGATCATCGTCGGCGACGATGAGGTCAAGACTAAGCGTTATGCGATCAAGGATATGCAAACCGGCGAACAAAAATCCTGCACGTTTGAAGAAATTTTGAATATTTTGAGGTAAATATGCTGATCACTTTTGAAGGAACTGATTGCTCAGGCAAGGAGACGCAGTCAAACCTTTTGGCTGAACGACTCAAAAAAGAGGGCAAATCTGTCAAAAAATTCTGCTTCCCCTGCTATGGCACCCCAACCGGCGAAATTATCGCAGGGCCGTATTTAGGCAAAAAGGGCTCTTCGTTTTTTGACTCCCCTTCACATCTGGATCCCAAAGTGGCGTCGCTATATTTTGCCGCAGACAGAGCTTTCAACATTGAGCCGATAAAAAAGGCGCTAAAAAAATATGACTATGTGATAATTGACAGATACGTCTACTCGAACATGGCGCACCAAGGCTGCAAGCTTTCAAAAAAGCAACGCGAGGAGTTTTTTGATTTTATTCGCACTCTCGAATTTGAGCTTTTAAAACTTCCAAAACCTGACCTTGTGATCTTTTTGTATCTTTCAGCGAGCAGTGTGCAGAGCTTGCTCGCCCAGCGAAGCGAGAAAAAAGATGCCCACGAAAGCGATGCAAAATATTTAAAACGCGCAGAGAGCACCTATCTCGAACTTTGCAAAAAGTTTGGCTTTAAAAAGGTTGTTTGCGAAAAAAATCAAAAAATATTGTCAAAAACTGAAATTTCAGACAAAATATTTAATATTTTAAAAAATTATGAACGACAGAATAAAAAGTAAACTCAAAACTCTTCCCTCAAAAAGTGGCGTTTATGTTATGAAAAACTCAGACGGCACTGTCATTTATGTTGGCAAGGCCAAGAGTTTGAAAAATCGCGTCAGCCAATATTTTCGCTCGTCACCAAAACCAAGCAAGGTGCAGGCGATGGTCGACAATATCGACGACTTTGAATACTTCATCACCGTTTCTGAGCGCGACGCGCTGGCGCTTGAAAGCAATCTGATCAAAAAATATCAACCATATTACAACATTCTCTTAAAAGACGGCAAGGCGTTTCCATATATTGCGCTAAACATGAACGACCCCTTCCCAAAGCTTCAAATAGTAAGGCGCATCGGAAAAGCTGGCTGGAAATATTTTGGGCCATATTTCGCAGGGCTCAACGCCGCTGAGATAGTAAAAACGGCTAACTCCGCCTTTGGCCTCAGAACTTGCAACTTGAAAATCACCGAAACCTCAAAGGCTAAACGAGAGTGCTTGAACTATTCTCTCGGGCTTTGCTGCGCGCC
Source organism: uncultured Clostridia bacterium (assembly GCA_944372435.1). Classification (GTDB taxonomy): domain Bacteria; phylum Bacillota; class Clostridia; order Christensenellales; family UBA1242; genus Caccovivens. The sequence continues at coordinate 21,725 of CALVZD010000013.1, forward strand.
TTGCACAAAGCGTGTCAGCAAGGAGCAGTATGGCGAGCGCGTCAAAAAGGTCATCAACTTTTTGAGCGGAAATGACGACGAAATTGAAAAAATTTTGACGCAAAAGATGCTCACTGCGTCTGAAAACGAAAATTTCGAAAGTGCCATCACCTATCGTGAGCGCCTAAAAATGGTCGGCAAACTCAAACAGCGCGTGGTCGCCAATCTCCCTAAGGATATCGACAAGGATGTCTTTGCCTACGTCACCGACGGTCTCAACGGCGTTATCACCTCAATGGTCATTCGCGGCGGAAAGATTTTGGGCGTTATGAACTATCCAGTCAGCGACGCAAGTTTGGAGGAAAACCAAACTCTTTTCAACTTTCTCGTTCAATACTATGAAAACATGCTGGTGCCAGAAGAAATCATCGTCAGCCATCACCTTGAAGACGCAGAGCTGCTGCTTTCAACTTTCAATCGCTCTGTCAGGTTGACCTCTCAGCCTCACGGCGTCAATTTGACCCTGCTCAAAATGGCAAAGGAAAACGCGAGCGAATATCTTGAAAAGCACATCGAAAAGAGCAAAATAAAATACGCCAACACCTTTGGCGCGCTGGAAAAACTCAAAGGTGCCCTGCTGTTGCCAAAATTGCCAGTGCGCATGGAGTGCTATGACATTTCACACATAAGCGGCACAAACAAGGTCGCATCGATGGTCGTGTTCATAAACGGAGAGGCGGCAAAAAGTCAGTATCGAAAATTTAAGATCAAGCACGTCAAAGGCTCAAACGATTTTGCCTCACTCAAAGAAGCGCTTTCGCGAAGGCTGGCAAGGCTGCAAGAAGGCACCAGCGAAAGCTTTAAGTCGGCGCCAGATCTGCTGATAATCGACGGCGGCAAAGGGCAGCTCTCTTCCTGCCAAGAGGTGTTAAAGGAGTTTGGAATGGATATCCCTATGATTTCGCTAGCAAAGCGCATCGAAGAGGTTTTTGTTCCTGAGCGCTCAGAGCCGATTTTGCTTCGACCAGGCAGTGCCGAGCTTAAACTCTTGCAGCGCATTCGAGATGAAGCGCACAGATTTGCGATAACCTTTCACCGTCAAGTCCGCACAAAAGAGCAAACTTACAGCGAGCTTGAAGGCATAAAAGGGCTTGGAAAAAAGAAAATCGACACACTGCTCAACGCCTTTGGCACGATCGAGGAGCTGAAAAAAGCGAGCGTTGATGAGCTCAGAATTTTGCCAGGCATACACGAAGCGCTCGCCCACGAAATTAAAAAATATTTTGAACAATAAATTCGCGTCAGAAAACTTTAATCGCTCTGCCGCGTTTTTTGTTTGAAAAAAATGCAAAAAGTGGTATAATGCTTTCACGCAGGTATAATTTAGTGGTAAAATGTGTGCTTCCCAAGCATAATTCGCGGGTCCGATTCCCGCTACCTGCTCCATACAAAAAAATAGGCTTGAAGAGACGCTTTTTGCAAAAGCTAAAAATCAAGCCTATTTTTTTGTCTAAGCGACCAAACGCAACTCGCGCTCCGCTGGCGAGTTGGTCGCTACTTGCTGCGAAGCCGCACAGGCAAGACTCTAAGGCTTGAAGAGACGCTTTTTGCAAAAGCTAAAAAATCAAGCCTATTTTTTTGTCTAAGCGACCAAACGCAACTCGCGCTCCGCTGGCGAGTTGGTCGCTACTTGCTGCGAAGCCGCACAGGCAAGGTTCTAAGGCTTGAAGAGACGCTTTTTGCAAAAGCTAAAAATCAAGCCTATTTTTTTGTTTAAGCGGCCAAACGCAACTCGTTATGCATTGACTGCTGTGACAGTTATCGTTTTGGTTGTCAAAACAGCTTCTTCGTTTTCCAAATCCACGAGTCTGAGCGTGACGGTGTAAGTTCCGGCCTCTTTTGCGGTGGCTTTGAAAGTTGTCGTCACATCATAGTCATTTGAAATTGCAAAGCCTGTTGGTGGCCCCCAATATCCGACCTGCGAAACATCCCATTCCTGCCCTTGAGTGTCGGTTGCCTTTAAAACAAGGTTATCCTTGTTTGTCACATCAACCCTGATCAGCACGCTGTCATATCCGAGCTCGCGCACTTCGTCAGCTTTTAAGGTGACATCGACATTCGTTTCTTGGTTGACTGTGATTTGCTGCGGCGCGTTGGCTTCAATCACGAACACAGAGTGATTGTCAGTGTTTCCACAGCCCACCAATCCGGCCATCGCCAAAACGCAAGTTGCACCAACCAAACTTTTGTAAGCCAAGTTTCTAAACATATTTCCCTCCTTTTTTAGAACTAGGCATAGTTTGTGCAAATTTGACAAAAAATATCAAAAAAACTCTCAAAATAGAGAGTTTTTGCGTTTTTTTTAGTTAAATTTCAACAAGCTCATATTCTCTTGTGCCAACTCCGAGTCGAGCCGCCTCCTCAACCGTGTGGATCGCGTGCCTGCTGAGCATACGCTCGATGAGCGCAGCTTTGCCAGGATCTGTGGAGTTCATCACAGCGTCATAGCAGCACTGATCTAGCGCAACTGGATCCAGCGAAGCAAAGATTCCGATATCCGCCATCTCCGGCGCATGTGGATTTGCATCACAATCGCAGTCGACAGAAAGATTGTTTGCCACATTTACATACGCGATGTTCGGTGCGAAATGGCTGTGAACAGCCTCACTCGCCTCCGCCATGCTCTCCAAAAAGCCGTCTTGATCTTCGGTCATGCTCCAACAAAGGTCCGGCTCGCTGGTCCTGCCCACCGAGTGTATCCAAGCCTTGCCATTTCGTGAAGCAACTCCGATGCTGATATTTTTCAGCGCTCCGCCAAAGCCGCCCATGGCATGCCCTTTAAAGTGTGAAAGCACGAGCATTGAGTCATAGTTTTGTATGTTTTTTCCAACAAGGTCATAGCCTTTCAGGTGTTTGCCGTTTTTCACTGGGATCTTGATCTCGCCGTGCTCGTCCATTAGGTCACAAGGCGCGATCGCCATAAAACCGTGATCCTTGAAAGTTTGCCAGTGACTCGCGGCTGCGTCTCTGCGCCCGTGATAGGCTGTGCAGCACTCAACAATCGTGCCGTCCACCTTTTTTACCAGTTTTTCTATCAATTTTGGTGAAAGAAAGTGATGCCCGCCTGGTTCGCCTGTTGAAAGTTTGACTGCAACCTTGCCTTTCAGCTCGATCCCAAGCGCGTCGTAAATCTTGACAAGCGCCTCCGGTGTGATGTTTTTGGTGAAATAAACTTTTGCTTTCATAGCTGCCCCTTATTGCTCCTTTCCACAGTGCTGGCAGAATTTTGCATCCGCATCAATCGGCTTGCCGCATTCTTTGCAAAACTTCTTTTGTTTCGTTGCTTTTTTGAGTTTGGAAAGCGCAGGCTCTGCAATATCAGCCGCATCTGTTGCAATATCGGCCAAATCCTCTTTGTTGTCAGATACGACATATTTGGTGGTTTTAACTTGAATACGCTTGATGCTTGGAGTGAATCCTGCAAAAATCAGCGAGATTGAAATAATCAAACACGCCGCGCCACCAAAAATCACCCCCATTTTTTGCGCCGTTTCAGCAAACAAGCTGTTTGAGGAGCTCGGATCCGGCGTTGCAATCCCTAATATCAAAAGCACAACGCCCGCCGCAGCGAGCGAAAAACCAACAATTTTTAAAACTAAAAATATTTTTGGTTTTGTGTCTTTTCTTTTTCCACCCACACCGCTATTTTATCACAAAACAAAAAAAATTTATAATAATTTGTTAAACTGATTTACTTTTTTTGTTTTTTTTGATATAATCTAAGGGCAAGGTTGAAATTTAACTTTCGATCACATAGCGCTACTTGCAACTTAACATCATCTTCAATTCTTCTTTCACATATGCGCCGCTAGCTCAGCTGGATATCAAAATTAAAATTTTGATGCGTACGCTCCAGCTCTGCACAAGCAAGCTGTGCCCCGCTGGCAGCGTCTTAATGAGCGTAACGCTCTCTCCTCTCTTCGATCCATTCACAACTTAACATCATCCTCAATTTTTCTTTCACATATGCGCCGCTAGCTCAGCTGGATAGAGCGTTGGTCTACGGAAGAGATGGTCTTGGGTTCGATTTCTCCCATAAAAAAGAAATAAAAAACTTAATATGCGCCATTAGCTCAGCTGGATAGAGCGTCTGTCTACGGAACAGAAGGTCGAGCGTTCGAATCGCCCATGGCGCACCACTAAACCCCTTTATTTTAGGGACTTCTAGCGATTTTGGCAGTCGCTAGATTTTTTGTTATAACCACAAAATTATAAAAATAATTTTTATAATAAATTCATTTTTAACCACAAAAATAAGAAAAATCTTAATAACACAATTTTCACCAAAAATGTGCTAAAAATGGTCAATGTCTACGAATTGTCTACGAATTTTTCCAAAATTTATGCAAATTATGTTTTGTGTTGCATTATTTCGCAATGTGTTTTATTGTGTTGTTTCATAAAAAAATAAGGGCAGGAATTTTCTTCCTACCCTAAATTTTTACATTTCTGCCTCTTGTTTTTCCTTTAATTTTCGCTTTTCTTCCAACTTTCTTTCAAGTTCTTCAATCTCATCATCAAGGCTTTCATAATCGCTATTTTCTTCTTTATCTTCTTTTAAAGCACTGCTTATAACACTTGCCGATTGCAATTTTGAAGAAAAATCAAGATGACTATAAACATCGGCAGTTGTGTTGAAATTTGCGTGTCCAAGCCATTCTTGTATGTTTTTCATTGGCACGCCATTTGCAACAAGCAAACTTGCACAACTGTGTCTTAAATCGTGAAAACGAATGTGTTTAAGTTTATTCTTCTTTAAAATTTCACTAAACTTGTGAGATACATAGTCAGGAAGAAGCAAATCTCCAATTTCATTCACAAAGACATAGTCAAGATATTTTGTGTTGTAGCATCTCCCATAGATAAGTTTGTTGTGCTCTATTTGCTCTTTTTGACAAAGCAAAAGTTTTTCTATCTCTGGGAAAAGTGGCAAAGTCCGGTGACTTGCTGTTGTTTTTAGAGTGTCAGAGCAATAGACAACTTTATCAACGCACAAAACCTTATGTTGAATTGTTATTGTTTTGTTGTTAAAATCTATTGCGTTCCACTTTAAGCCCAAAAGTTCACTGCGTCTAAAACCATAATAGGAAGCAACTCTCACCACCAATCCAATCGGCGAATTATCAGTATATTTGAATAACTTTTCTAATTCTTCTTGATTGTAGTAATTTCTTGTCTGCTTGTCTCTTTTGATTTTAGAAACAAACTCATAAGGGTTTTTGGCAATTAAATCATCTCTATATGCTTGTCTTAATGCAGGCGACATAATTATGCTGTAATGCTTAACAGTTATGTTTTTATTTCCTCGCTCGTTCTTTAAATATTCATAAAACTTTTCAATGTGCTTGTATGTGACATCTTTAAGTTTTAATTTGTCTCCAAAAAACTCGCTGACAACCTTCCAACAGTGGATGTAGGATTTATAAACTGCGGGCGACAATTCATTTTTCTTTTTGTCAATAAATTGTTTAATATAATCAACAAAGATTATATCATTCTCAATTTTTGGCTCAGCCGGCTTTTCAAAGTTTGGATTATTGAAGATTTTTAATTGCTCTTCCAAAAACTTTTGTGCTTCCTTTTTGTTCCCTCGTTCTTTAAGTCCTGTTGAAATCCATTTTTGCTTATATTTTCCAAATTCATCTTTGTAGTTGATAACTGCGTAATAAATCCCGCGTTTAATCTTTAAACTGCCTTTCATATTTGCTCACCTCCGGTTAAATATGCAATCACATTGTATTTTGAAATTTTGTAGTCTTTGCCGATTTTAATTGATTTGATTGTTCTACTTTTTAAAAGTTCGTAAGTTTTTGTTCTCTTAATTCCAAGCATTTTTCCAAGTTCCTGAACACCAACACAATCTGGGAAATCTTTAAACATAATCTCATTTAACTCTTTAATTCCCACTTTGCACCTCACATCTCAAAGTCCGACTTGCGACTTAAAGTGGTGTTTTCAAGAAAATTGTTTAATGCTTTCAAAAACTTTTTGTTTTTGCTTAAACTAAAGTTTTCATATAGATTTTGGTTCTTTTTAAACTTGCAATCAAATCTTGTCCAAGCACGATAGAAATCATAACTGTCGGCATATTGGCATACAAAACTATCAAGACATTTTGCAAGGTCAGAAAGAAGAATTTGTGGTAAATCATTATCTCTTGCAATATATCTTAAGTTGCGACTTAAAGTGTTTATATTAAGTCTTGTTCCGTCATCTTTAAGGCAGATAAAGTTTTCGTTTGTTTGGTCATAATTTTTGTTAGTAAGTTTATTAAGTTCTTGTTGCTTTCTCAAATCTAAAAGTAAATTTTTAAGGTTTGGAAAAAGTGGAAAAGTTCGACCAAGATTTCCTTTCTTTTCAAATTTCCAACTATAATAAGCACGACTATTTCTCTTTTGAGAAATTGGGTAAATTGTAATTGTGCTGTTTTCAAAATCTATGTCTTTCCATTCTATATTTACAAGTTCCATTCTAGAAACTCCATATGCCATTATCAATTTAAAATAGCATTCAAATTTATTCCCTTTGATTGCCTTTAAGAATTTTTTAGTCTGGTCTAAATCAAAGGTATTTTTGATTTCGTTTAAATTCTGCATAGTATACCTTCCTTAAAAATAATTTTATTTAAACTACTTTCTATATTCTTTTGCCATAGTTCTTTTACGCATCGAGCGAAAGACTTTTGGGCGACTATGC
>CALVZD010000014.1 GCA_944372435.1 uncultured Clostridia bacterium
GGGGTGAAGTCATAACAAGGTAGCGGTATCAGAAGGTGCCGCTGGATCACCTCCTTTTAAAGAGTTATGTCGAGACAGCAACCAAAATGGTTGTGTGTCGCTTAGAAAATCTTTTCTAGGCAAAAATCAATTTCCTTAACTTGATAACTTGCTTTTTCCAATTTCAATTTAAAAAAGAGAGCCGAAATTCGGCTCTTTTTTTTGTTTATTTCAAAAATGACCTTTAAAATGCTTTTGTCATATTTAATTTTTATGATAAAATAAGAAAAAAGGAGGGAATTATGAGCAAATCAAAATTCAGTTTGAGGCAGATCATCGGCGATGCGTTTTTGATCATTGCAGGTGCTTTGACTCTCGGTCTTATGGCTCTGCCATATCTGGTTATGAAAACAGGTGTCGATCTTGGCTTCGCTCAAACATCCGACACAAGTCTTGGCAGCTGTTATGACCTGATCACAAACGGTCAAGATTTGAACAGCGATGCGCTTGCTGCGTCAAGAGTTTTTCTGATTTTGGTGCTTGTGGCAGCTTGCATAGTTATCTTGCTTGGTCTTGTTGACATGATCGGTTCGTTCATGGGCAAAAAGGTGCTGAACGTGACTTTCATTTCAAGACTCGTCTCGATCTTGCTTGTTGCGTTCGCGGCAGCAGCTTTCATCAGCATCGTTGTCTGCGTTTCTGAATCAGGTTTTGGTGACGTCAGCGGATTTGACATTTATCAAATCGGAACAGGCTACATCATGGTGCTTGTGTTCTCAGTTGTAGCGCTGCTCGCTTCGTTTGTCGCTCAAACCAAAAAAGCAAAAAAGAAGTAAGGAGCTTTTATGAAAGAGCGAAGATGTGTTATCGGAGGCCTGTTGACTCTTTTTGGCTTCGTTGCGCTTTTGGCGTCGTATGTTTTGCCAAGCACTTCGGTCGAAGCAGCTGGGCTGACTTCGGTTTATTCGTATCTTGGAAATCTCGACGGAATTTCTGAAAACAACGAGCTTTTCATTGGCACAATTCTGTGCATTGCGGTGGCGGCACTCTTGCTGTTTTGCACGATTGTGGCAGTTTTGAGCTTGTCCAAAGGGCAGGGCAGTCGCAGCGTGTTTTTCACAAGAGTCACAGCATTTTTGGCGCTGGCGTGCAGCATAGTGGCAGCCGTTATGTTCGCCAAAGCGAGCTCATGGCTGGTGGGAGAGGGAGCGATCTTGCCGGTGCTTTGCGCTTTTGTCGTCTTTGTTGGCAGCTTGGTTTTGCCGAGCGACAAAGCAAACTGACAAACCTATGAATTAAAAAAATCCTCTTTGCGCATAATACTGCCAAGGAGGTTTTTTTATGAAAAAGTCGCAAATTCGATGCATCGTTGGCAACACTCTTGTGCTTGTTGCGAGCATCCTTATCATATCGCTTTTTGCTCTGAATATGGTCGAAGGGGCGGGGATCGGCTCGATTTACAGCGAGATTACCACGCTTAACACCTTCGACGGGGCAAACAAAGCCTACTTTATGGTGGCGGGGATCAGTTTGATCGTTATTTTGATTTTGGCAAGCGTCATGGTCATTTTGGGTTCACTTGGCCTTTGTGGAGGCATTTTTGACATAAAAGGGCTGAATATGACGACCGCGAACCGAGCGATCTCGGTGATAACTTTGATTTTGTCCGCGCTTTCGCTCGCGATGATCATCACCTATGTTGCGCTTCTTCCGACAACCGCCATGGTGGGCGCAGGAATCATAACCACATTTTTGCTTTCAATCTTGGCAGTTGTTGGCGCGTTTGTTGCTCAAAGCAGAAAAATCTATCGAGCTTAAGTGTAAAAACTATTTTTAAATTAAAACTATTGAAATCTTGCAAAAATGCAAGATTTTATTTTGATATTGCAAAAAAATAGGCTATAATTAAAGTGTTACAAAGATATGGAGAAAAACTATGAAAGAATTAAAAATCAGGGCGATCGTTGGCAACGCAGTTTTGGTTTTGGCGAGCGTGCTTATGATCAGTTTCATTTTTATGCCGATGCTCGCAGACACAAACGGCAGCGCAGTCTATTCGATCGCTGACTCGATGTTCGACATGAACAACATCTCGCAAGTGCTCGGCGAAAATTCGCTCTATTACATTTTGTCTGGCGCGTTTATGATAGCCTATTTTATATTTGCGATTTCAACTTTTGTCATGGCTGTCATCTCGCTTGTTGGAGCATGTCTGGATAGGCCACGCCTCAGTTTGGCGCTCGGCACGCGCACACTTACTCTTGCAGCGGCAGTTGTTTGCTCGATTTCTATCATCTTTCTCGCGCTTCATCATCAATCGCACGGGATCGTGACAACGACCTTTGGTTATGGTCTTTTTGTTGAGCTTGCCATCAGTTTTTTGGGAGTTGGCGCAAGTTTTGCCGCTCCAACCAAAAGACACTTTTTCAAAGTGCTGGAAAATATGTAAATTCTCTTTAAGAAATATATTTCAAAAATTACCAAACCATATATTAACAAAAAAGTCCGCTTGTGCGGGCTTTTTTTAATCCAAAATTTCAATGTTTGATATCTTTTCGCCGCTCGTTTGCAAACGAACAACATAGTGTCCGGAGCGTTTGACGATCAAAAATTTTTCTTGCGAAAGCGGAAGGATCTTTTTTATTTCACCGAAATATGCGGAGAGTTTTTCGTCGCTGGCGTTCAAATTGTCTTGCATCAGCGAAAGGGCTGATTTAAAATCGCGGTTTTTGATTTTTTCCAAAAATTTGAGTGGCAAAATTTTGGGATTTTTTGGAGGAGGCTCATAGGTTTTGGCGCGAACTATTTGATCGTCAACAACGCTGAATTTTTCTTCCTTGCCGTGCTTTTGGCAGGAGATCTCGCCTCTGTCGAACTCGACGATGTTGCCTTCTTCTGAAAAAGTCTGAAAGTTTTTGACATTAAAAAGCAAAATCTGTTCGCTTGACGAACCCTTTATTTTTAGCACTGCAAAATTTTGAAAGCTGAAAAGCTCATAGGTTTTTGGAGTTATGGTCTCGGCGCTGACAACTCTTTCGTCGGTGGAAAATTCGGCGGTTTTGTTTGAAAGCAAAAGCGAGACGGTTTTGCCATCCACAGAAAGCTCCTCTTTGATCGTCGTCGTGGCGGCAGCTTTTGTGAGCAGGCACAGGGTGGTGTCTTCCAAGTTAAAGCTCATGCAAAAATGCTTGTCGACTTGCGCCAGATCGAGCACGAAAGCGACATCCTCTCTGCGCCCTGTTGCGGGATAAACATAAAGCAGCTCTTGCGTGGGAAAAGACAGCTTGCTTGCTTCGTCCAAAAACTCTTCGCCGCCTCTCCACTTTATGAGGCATGGGTATTCACTTCTCAGCTCAATTTTTTTCATACGGCATTATATGCGTCGAAAAATAATTTTTAGTATTATTTATTAAATTTTGTCAATAAATCTTTCAGCAAACTGTGGGAGGGGAGCATGAATGGAGTTTGGAAAGATGAGGAAGTGAAAAGCCTTTTTGAAGAGGTCAGGCTTTGCAAAAGTCAGGGCAGAGCTTTGAGGGAGGCTTTTGCCGCTCACGCAAAAAAGCATTTTAGAAAGCCAAATAGCGTAAGAAATTATTACTACGGCGAAATCGAACGCCTCAAAAAAGACGAAAGAAGGAGAGAGAGGCTTGCAATCGACCTTGAAGAGCACAAAAAGGTCGAGCGCAACTATTTTTCGCCGCAGGAGAAAAGCGAGATCATCACAAAAATCAAAAACATGGTAAGCGACGGCTATTCTGTGCGCAAAGCCTGCCTGATGCTTTCGGGCGGAGATGTTTCCACGATGCTGCGCTATCAAAACAAGTTTCGATCAAGTCAGCCACCTAAAAGCAGCAACGTTTTAACTTTTAGAGGCAGGCCGTCAAAGATAACTGAAAGCGACTTGCAGGGGCTTTTTATGGGTCTTGTGCGCCTTGTTCGCAAAAATGCTGAGGAGGAGCTCAGGGCTGAAGCGCTCAAACAGCGGCAAAACGAGGAGGAGGCGACGCGTCAGCTGATTGCAAAGCTTGGGCAAAAAGAAAGAGAGCTGAGTTTTTTAAGAGAGGATATCGCAAGACTCAAAAACGAAAATCTTCATTTGAAAAAGCAGGTCATGCAAAAAATCTGCCTTAAAGCCGCCACAAAAAACGCCAAAGCATAAATCTCTTTTAAAATTTTTCAATTTATGATAAAATCTAATCATGATAAAAGTCGTGACAGGGGCCAGCCTTTTTGAAGCCGCAAAAAACGCCATCAAAAACTTGGGCTCCACAAATACATATATCATAGTTCCAGATCGTGCGACTCTCGTTTTTGAGGAGCTGCTTTTTGACACCCTAAATTTGACCTCAACTTTCAATCTCAATGTGGTTGGGCTTTCGACGCTTGCTGCCAGAATGGTTAAGGCCGAGGGCGAACCGCTGAGCGAAATCGAGTGCGTGCTGTATGTCAAAAAAGCGGTCGATCTTGTCAAAGACAAGTTGAAATATTTTTCTGCCGGCAACATCAACTTTTGCAAGCAGATCTACAAGTTTATTTCGCAGTTTCAAAGCTCGTCGCTGCGCCCGGAGGACATCGTTTGCAAAAGCGAAAAGCAGTCGCTGCAAAACAAATTTGCTGATTTAAGGCTGGTTTATGAGCAGTTTGAAAATTTGACAAAAGACAAGCTTGACCCAAGTGAGCAGCTTTCGGCCTTTGCTGAACTTCTCACCTCAGACGAATCACTAAAAGAGTCAGAATTTTGCTTTTTAGGTTTTGACAGCTTCACCTCAAAACACTTTCAGGTTTTGGAGGCTATTGCAAAGCATTGCAAAGCGCTCACGGTTTCGTTGCCAACGCCGCTTGGCAGGTCTAACGCTTATATTTATGAAACAGACATAATCGAAAAACTGCAAAAGATAGCAAAAAACTGCTCGCAAAACCTTGAAGTCGTCTCGCCTCCAACTTCGCTCAGCGTTCCTGCTCGCGCTCTTGCCGAGGGGCTGTTTTCTCAAAACCCAAAAACGCTGTCAAGCTCAAAGGTTGCGATAAAGGAAGCTGAAATTCCAAAAAGCGAAGCCGAGTTTGTTGCAAAGTCGATCTGCTATCAGGTTTTTCACGGAAAACGCTATCGCGACATCTCGGTCGCTTGCAGTGATTTGAAAATATATGGCGCATATCTAGCGTCAGAATTTGAAAAGCACAAGATTCCATATTATATCGACACTTCTGTCACAGCATCGCAAACCTACACCGCTTTATTTTTCAAAAAAATGCTTGCATTTGCTTACAAAAGATGCAAAAAAACAGACCTGCTTTTCTTTTTAAATTCTCCTTTTTTCGATTTTGACGAAAGCGTGATCGAAAGCGTCAGCCAGTTTTATGAGGGCGGAGGCGAGGGTTTTTACAGCCGCGATTTTGGAGAGCTGACCGAGCTTGTCAAACTCATCAGCGGAGATTTTCTTGCAGGGGCGCAAGCGCTTGTTGCGTTTATCAAAGGGCAAAGCGAAAAGATTGAAAACATGGGGCTGGATGCCAAATCCGTCGCTTTTGAGTTGCAGATGCCAGAGGCTCTTTCGCAGCTTTTGACGGCAATTCAAACGACCTGCAATTTTTCAACAACAAAAGAGTTTCTCTCAGCGGTTGAAATTGGGCTTGAAAGCAAAGAGGTGTCGGCGCTTCCAAGCTACTATGATCAGGTGTTTGTTGGCGACGCCACAACAAGCTATTTTGGCGAAATGGACACGCTTTATCTGGTCGGCGCAAATGTGGGAGCGCTGCCAAAATATGAAAGCGAAGCTTCCTTTCTCTCCGACGACGAGATCGAAAGCGCTGGACTTAAAAGAAAGGTAGAGCCAACAATCAAAATGATAAACCGCCGCAACAGGTTCAAACTTTTTTCGCTGCTGACACAATTCAAAGAGCGCTTGGTCGCAAGTTATTCCACCTCCGATCAGGAGGGCAAACCGCTCGGCAAAAGCGGGCTGGTTGGGATGATCATGAAGATTTTTGCAATTTCCGACGTCATAAAAAACAGCATAACGCCTGACGATCACGACCTTGAAAAGCTGCTCTTTTCCGTGGGCAGAAGCTTGAGCGAGGCAAAACTTCTCTTGCTTTCGCGCAGAGCCGAATTCTTCAAACCAGAGCTCGAAGAGCTGACAAACCTAAATGAAAAAGAGCTGAAAATTCAAAGAAATTTGACCGTCGCCAAGCAGATCGAGCTTGGCAGCCAAATCAAGCCGACCGAAATCGAAAAGTTTTATGACTGTCCTTTCAAAGTTTTTTGCGAAAATGTTTTAAAGCTCTCGCTAAATTTGAACGCCGAGCTGACTCCGGTGGAAGTCGGTTCGCTCGTGCACGAGGTGATTGCAAGCTATGGCAAAAAATTTGGATACCAAAGATTGCCAGCAAAACTTTTGGATGGATTTTTGACGCAGGAGGTGAGGTCACTCACCAAAGATAGGCAAATTTCTGACCGCGCGCTTGTTGAAAAACGCTTGAAAGCTGATTTGAAAAAAATAATCGAAAAGATCGCCTGCCAGAGCAAAAGCTCGCCTTTCAAGTTGTGGCTCGTTGAAGAAAAACTCGACGGAAAGATCGACGGAAAAAAAGTGAGTGGCCGCGCCGACAGAGTCGACAAGTGCGAGGGATGCTTTACGGTTGTCGACTACAAGACTGGCAAAATAACGACCAATCTTGCCTCTGATGTAAAATTCGGCAAAAAGTTGCAGCTCTTGGCTTACGCCAAACTTTTGCAGGAAAAAACCGGGCTAACTTGCGGAGGCGTTTACTATTTCGACGCCAAAACAGGGTTCAAGTCCGCGCAAAAGCAAAGTTTGGTAGGGCTGACATCTCAAAACGCTGTCGAGCTTGGCGAAAATGCCAAAAAGCCAATCTCAAACGAGCAGATGCAGCAACTTATCGATGAGTCTTGCCGGCTGCTTTGCGAGGCGGCTGACGAGCTTGGCAAGGGCAGGGTTGCGCCGTATCCAAGTGAGGGCTCTTGCGAGCACTGTCGCTATGCAGCGATATGCCTTTATGATGCAGCTCGCGGAACGAGGAGGGCAGGTAAATGATTTTTTCGCAAGAACAATCCAAAATTTTTGAGTTCGACAAAAAACGCATGGTTGTCAGCGCGTCAGCTGGCGCAGGCAAAACGACCACGATGATCGAATATATCACAAGGCTCGTTGAAAAAGGCGAGCCGGTCAAAAGGATGCTGGTTTTGACATTCACAAAAGCCGCAGCCGCAGAGATGAAAGATCGCCTGAGCGAAAGATTGCTCGCGCGAGCCGACAACACCTTTGTGCAAGATCAGATCGACGAGCTTATGACCAGCGACATCTCAACCATCCACGCCTTTTTGGAAAAGCTCATAAGACGCAACATCTCAAATCTTCCAGAGCTTGAAAGCTTTGTCATACTCGATGAAAAAGAGACCGAAAAGCTGATGTCCGAGGCGTTTGTCGAGGCGCTTTCTCGCTTCAAAAAACAGCAGCCTGAGGGATTTGAAAATTTGTTTTTCATCATGCGAGATCTGGGCGAAGTGAAAAAAATCGTGTTTGCGCTTCATAACTTTTTGTCGGCGCAGGCTGGGCGAAAGCAGCAGCTTGAAAGCTTTGAAAAAAAATTTAAAACAAATTTCCTCCGCGCACGCGACCTTTTGGAAGAGGGTGTGAAAAAAGAGGCCAAGGAGATTTTCAAGCAAGCCTCACAGTTTGGCTGTGAAAACGAAAAGGCAGCGGGCTATCTCGATCAAATTTGCTCGGTTTTGCAAAGATTGCAAGATTTTGATTTTGCAAAGTTAAAAGAGACAGAAAATTTAAGTTTGCCTCGCCAACCGATTTTGAAAGACTACGACCGCCTCGGCGAGATTGTTGAATTAAAAGAGAGGGCGAACAAGCTTTTAAAACTTTTGGCAAGATATGCCGAAATTCCGCAGGAGGCGTGGAGCGGCGAGCAGACGGAGGTTTTGACAAAGCAGGTCTATGCGCTCTTTAAAGAATTTGACCGCTGCTTCCGCGAGAGGAAAGTTCACCAAAATGCCCTCGACTTTAACGATTTGGAGTGGCAGAGTGAGCTTATCATTTCAAACCCAGTTTTGCTTGAAGAAGTTCAAGACAAGTTTGATTATGTTTTTGTCGACGAATATCAAGACACCAACCCGGTTCAAGAAAAGCTTGTCAAAGCGATAGCAGAAAAGGGCAAGTTTGTCGCTGTCGGCGATCCAAAACAGGGTATATATGGTTTCAGAAACGCGACGGCAAAGATTATCCTTTCAGACAGCGAAAACTTTGCAAACGACAAAGACGGCAGCACCTTTTATCTGACCGAAAATTATCGCAGCGACAAGGCGATCCTCGATTTTGTCAACTCGATCTTTTCAAAGGTTATGACGCCTGAGCAGGTGGGCATCGACTACAAAAAAACCTCCTTTCTCAAAGGCAAATCCAAAGTGCCAGCCACAAATTTGCCGGCAGTTGAGATAGACATCGCAAAAAAGCAAAAGCTTGAAAAACGCCTGTGGCCAGAAGGGTATCACATCTTTGACGATCCGCTCGTCAGCGAGGAAAGCGCCACTTTGGAGGCTGAGATAGTTGCCATGAAAGTGGAAGAGTTTTTGATGAGCGAATTTGTCGACCCTCAGACAGGCGACAGGCGAAAGGTTTTGCCAATCGACATCGCGATCCTCTCGCGCAGCAGGTCAGAAGTCGCCGACGCCGTCATGAACAAACTCCGCGAAAGACAGATACCTTTTGTTTCAACCCTCCGCTCAAACCTAACCGAAAAGTCATACATAAAACTGCTGCTTTCGCTGCTCAGCCTTTGCGTCAACAAAAGAGACGACGTGGCGCTTGCTGCCTATTTGCTTTCACCTTTTGCAAAAATAAATCCAGATGTTTTGGCGCAACTGATGCGTGGCCGCAAAGAAAAGTTTTGGCAGGTCGTTTTTGAAAGTTCAGACGAAAATTTGCAGCGCGCCTTAAATCAACTTGAAAATTTTAAAAACGAATGTGCTTTTTACGGCGCAAAAAAAGCACTCGAAAGATTGTTTGCTGAGCGCGAGTTTTATGCTTATCTTTACAGTGAGGTCGGCGCGAGCGCGGTCAAGGATGTCGATGCCTTTTTGTTTGTCATTGCAAGCTATGAAAACGACAGAGATTTGCCTGAGCTTTTGGCATATCTTTCAAGCGGGGTGGCGATTTCGTCGAGCTCGTCCTCTGACGCTGTGACAATTTCAAGCATCCACGGCTCAAAAGGGCTGGAATATCCGATTGTGATTTTGATTGGCACTGGCAAGCCGATGCTGGTTCCTGACACCTCAACATTCAAACTGAATGCCGAGCTTGGGCTGGCACTTTGCTATTACGACCTAGAAAACTTTCAAAGATATCCTTCGCCACTTTTGCTTGCCGAAAGAGAGCTTGCAAAGGCGAGTGAAAGAATCGACGAGCTGATGATTTTGTATGTTGCGCTCACGCGTGCAAAATCCCACCTTGTGATAACAGGCAAACTCGACAGCGAAAAAGTCAAAGAGTATGACGGCGAGCTAAAAAACTTTAACAGTTTTCTTTCGCTAGTGCTCTCAGCGTGTGAAGGCGCAAAGGTTTGCGAGGTCGAAAGTGTTTTGCCTGCTCAAATTCAAAAGGTTGAAAAACCCGCTCACAAGCCAGATCCAAAAATTGAAAAAGAGCTTGAAAAATACCTAGACTTTGTCTATCCGTTTGAGCAAGACACTTTGACAAAACAAAAGTCTTCTGTCACCGAGCTTTCATCTGCTGGCAAAGAATTTGCAGCGGCAAGCGCGAGCTTTTCTGAAACCGGAACCGCGTATCACGAAGCTCTCAAAATTTTGGATTTTGACAAGGTTGAAAAAGCGAGCGATATAGAAAATCAATTAAATTTCAAAAAATTCGATGAAAATATGAAAAAACTCATAGATTTTAATTTAATTTTTGAAAATATCTGCCTTATAAAGCCTCTTATTTTAAATAAAAAAATATTCAAAGAAAAACAATTTGTTTTGCGGCTTGAAAACAATCAGCTTGTGCAAGGTGTTGTCGATCTCTTTGCAATGGGCGACGAAAATATTTTAATCGATTATAAATTCACGCGAGAAAATGATGAAAATATTTTAAAAAATCGTTATAAAATGCAGCTTTTATTATACAAACAGGCGATAGAAAAGGCTGAAAATATAAAAATAGACAAAGTTTATTTAATTTCTCTGCTAAATAAAAAAATAATTATTTTTTAAAAATTGTTTGATAAATTATTAGTATTTTATTTTTTGTTGTGTTATACTATGAAAGTAAAGGAGAAAAAACTATGAATTTTTCATTGCTCGCTGACATCGAAAGCGCTTTTGAATCATTTTTTTCCAGCTTGACTTCTTCAACGACTTTCAACCTTTTGTTTGGCTTAGGGCTGGGGCTTGAATTGTTTTTGATTTTGCTTTTTGCTATCAAAAGCAGATTTTCTTATGAAGCAAGGATGCGCCGCTCGCTGGACACTTTGAACAGGTGGCTTTTCAAAAACAAGACCATCGACAAAGACAACATCAAAGAATTCAACAATTTGGTCAAACGCGCACCAAAGCGTCTTGCTATGAACTGGCAGCAATACATATTATATCGCGAAAAAGCTCCGTCGGAATATATGTCGGTTGAAAATATTATCGAAAAGCCGCTCAGGGCAAGCTCGTATGCGCTCAACATAAAAAACCTGGTTTGGCTTTCAGCAGTGTGGATGCTGGTGACCTTTTTGCTTGGCATTTCCTACAACAACATCATCGCTGACACCATCCTCAATGCCAACATGCTCATCACAGCGTTGCTCGTTCCGTTTTTCATATTGCTCATGTGCTCAATCGCAGTGCTGATCATGCAGTCCAGAAAAAATGCCAACCTCGATGAGCTTTATCAAAACCTGCACCTGTTTGACAGGTTCATCGACAACGCTTGCCTTGACCTTCCACCTTACATCGATTATTCGCTGCTCTTCACAAACGAAGAGATCGACAAAGGCATCCCAGCGCTCAGAGAATATCTTGAAAGCAGAGCTAGAAAGGAAAAGGAAGAGTTTGACCAGATCGCTCAGGAACAAAATGTCGTTTATGAAAAATATGACTTTTCAAAACTTGGCATAAACGGTCAGAACATTTTAGAGCGCGCCATGAAAGAGTCAGAAAACTATCTTTCAAAACGCGACAAAACTTTGGCAAAGATTTCTCAAATTGAGGCAACTCTCGAGTCGCTCAAACGCAACTTTGAAAATGTTCAAAAAGACTATCAGAAAAAGATGCAGATTACCAAAGAAAACATCGAGCGTTTGCGTCAGCAGCAGGAAGAGACGACAAACAGAATAGAAAGCAACTTCCTCCGCAAACAGCAAAACCAAGAGATCACAAAGCAAGAAAAAGACGAAACTGAATTTGAACAACAAAAGCGTCGCTATTTGATCGAAAAAGACGAATATGAAGACGCGATCAAAACTCTGCAAGAAGAGCTTGAAGCAGGCAAGGGCGTGGTTGAAGAGGCCATGATGAGCGAGTATGAAACCTTCTATACCCAGCTGTTTAATGCGGCTCACTCAAATGCAGAAAAGGATGTAAAAGAAAAGATCTCCACCCTCAAAGAAAAGAATGCGCGCGTTGAACAAGACTTGACGCTCAAAGAAGCTCAGCTCAAACGCGTCATCGACGAAAACGAGACCTTGAAGCGCAAACTTGGCGTCGAATATGAGCCTATTCAGATTGAAAGCGTTGACAAGCTTGAAGAAGAGCAGCAAAAACGCGAAGAGGCAGAGGAGAAAGAGGAAAACGCTCTTCAAACCCCAGAGCAGCTATCTGAGCTCATAAAGCAACATTCGCAAGAGGTCAAAGAAGAGATGGAGCAGGTGGCAAGCAAGCCGCAGCCAAATCTTCCGCTTCTTGAAGAAAATCAAGCTTCTGAGCCTGAGCAAGCCGCAGAAAGCGAGCAGCCGGAACCTGAGGCAGAACAAACCACCGAAAGCGTTGAGTCAGAAGCATATGTTCCGCAACAGAGTGCTGAAGAGTATGAGTTCGAGCCTTATCAGCCATCGGCAGAGCAAACCGAGGAGCAGACTGAGTCAAATGAGCCAGCAGTTGAAAATTACTCCGATGACGACGACTTCGACTTTGCAGACATCGGCGACCTAGAAAGCGAGGGCCCTCAGGCAGAAGAGCAAAAAGAACCTGAAAAGCAAGAAGCCGCACCAGCAACAGGCAAAAAACGCGGAAGGCCACGAAAAGGCGAGGGCAAAACTCTTGAGCAAATGGTCGCTGAAAAGAGGCCTCGCGGCAGACCAAGAAAAAACACTGACGCCCAGCCTAAAAAGCCAGCAAAACGCGGCAGACCGGCAGGATCCACAAAGAAAAAAGCCGAAAGTGAAACTTCAAAATCGGCAAAAGCAAAGCCTGCAAAAAAGGCTGAACCAGCAAAAAAGCCAGCGTCAAAAACAGCGTCAAAAACAGCCTCAAAGAAGAGCGCAAAATCAGCTTCAAAAACCGCCGAAAAGAAAAGAGGGCGTCCTAAAAAAACTGACCTTCAAACCATCAACAAAAAAATAGCTGACGAGGAAAGCAAGCTCTCAGCCAAAAAATCGGCGCTTGACAAAGAAATCAAAAAAGCGATTACCAGTTTGGAAAATGGCTCAAACGAACAAGCAAGAAGAGATGAGCTTTTAAACGAGATCAACGAGATTCGAGAAAATGTTGAACGCGTAAAGCAAAATCTTAGAGCCAGCGATCAAATTGAAACGCTCAACAAGCGTATTGAAGAATTGCTTAAAGAAATCAAATCGCTCAACAGCTAATTTGCAAAGCTTCACCACAAAAGGTGAAGCTTTTTTGTTGTCATAAAACGCTCGTCCTAAACACAAAATAGGTTAAGGAGGCGAGTTTGACTTTTTGGGCGGTTGTTGTGCTGGGCATTGTTCAAGGTTTGACCGAATTTTTGCCGGTGTCGTCGAGCGGACACCTTGTGCTTTTGTCGCGCCTTTTTGGCGTCGAGGACTCGCTTTTTGTTTCAATCATTTTGCACCTTGCCACTCTTTTGTCGGTTGTCATCGCTCTCAGAAAAGAGGTTTGGCAGATTGTCAGACATCCCTTCGGCGAGCTGAGCAAAAAACTCGTTGTGGCAACCTTGCCAACCTGTTTGATCGTGCTGCTGCTCTATCCGCTTGTCACCGAAGCTTTTGAAGGCGGCGCGCTGCCGATCTGTTTTATGACAACCGCGGTGCTGCTTTTTGTCACAGAACTTTTGCAAAAAAAATCACCTCGCTATTCTCAAACCTCGCAGCGAAACATAAGTTATAAGCAAGCGCTTGTCATGGGCATAGGGCAGGGTCTGGCGACCTTTCCGGGCATTTCGCGCTCTGGAACGACTATTTGTTCAGGGGTGCTGGCGGGAGGCGAACGAGAGAACGTAGCAAAGTTTTCCTTTCTTATGAGCATTCCTGTGATTTTGCTGTCAATGGCGCTCGAAATTTTCAAACTCGCAACCGGCGCAGCTTTTCCGCAGGTCGACATTCCAGGGCTAATTTTGGCGTTTCTTTTGGCTTTTGTCATCGGGCTTTTGAGCGTGAAAGCCATGATCAGATTGACGCAAAATTTGAGCTTTAAGTGGTTTTCGGCATACCTTGTCGCGCTTGCAGTGCTTTCGTTTTTGATTTAGGGAGAATATGAACAGTTGCTATTCAAAATCTATCGATTTGTGTTTTAAAGAGCTCGCCTCTTCGCCGAAAGGCCTTAGCAATGAGGAGGCTTTTTTGCGCGAGGGAAAGTTTAGGTCCGAAAGGCTGGATCCGCCCAAGCACGAAAACTTGACTAAAAAATTTTTCAAACAGTTTGCTGACCTCATGATCATCATCCTGCTTGTTGCGGCAGGCGTTTCTTTTGTGGTGGGCATTGTCTCCTCGTCGAGCGGCGAGCTTTTTGACGCACTGATCATCATGGCGATAGTCGTCATGAACGCAGCGTTTGGAGCGATACAAGAAAACAAGGCGGAAAGATCGATCGAAGCGTTGCAAAACATGACCAAACCCGAGGCGAAAGTCATTCGAGGCGGTCAGCAGCTGTCGGTGCCAGCAGACAAACTTGTGCCAGGCGACATCGTGCTTTTGGAAGCTGGCAGCATCGTGCCTGCCGATTGCAGACTGATCGAGTCGGCAGCGTTGCAGATTAACGAAGCGTCGCTGACAGGCGAAAGCCTGCCCGTTGAAAAAAACGCTCAGCTCATCTGCAAAGATTCTTCGCCGCTTGCCGAACGAAAAAACATGGCTTTCAGTGGAACAACTGTCGTTTGCGGTAGGGGGGCAGGAGTCGTTTGCGCGATTGGCAAAAGCAGCGAAATCGGCAAGATAGCCTCCGTCATCGCCACAACGCAAAAGGAGATGACACCGCTGCAAAAAGGGATAAAAGAGCTTGGGCAGGTGATAACCTATCTTATCCTTGGCATAGCTCTCGTCACCTTTATCTTGGAGCTTTGCGCTCGCACAAGCCCGCTTGATGCTTTTCTCACCTCCGTCGCGATAGCTGTTGCCGCGATCCCAGAAAGCATGCCAGCTGTCATCACGATAATCATGAGCCTTGGCATATCGCGGCTTGCAAAACGCAAGGCTATCGTCAAACATATGCACTCGGTGGAAACTCTGGGCTGCTGCGATGTCATTTGCTCCGACAAAACCGGCACGATCACGCAAAACAAAATGATGGTCAAAGCCGTTTACTGCGACGGCAAACTCAGCTTTGCGCGGAGCATTTTGGGCGTGGATTTTGAGCTTTTGCTCGCAGGCATGGCGCTTTGTAACGACACTCGAAAAAGCAAACATTCCTTTCAAGGCGATCCAACTGAAATCGCTTTGGCGGAGTTTGTCAGCAAGTATGACATAAACAAAGCCGACTTTGAAAAAATCAACAAACGCCTCAGCGAGCTGCCTTTTGACTCCACTCGCAAGCTTATGAGCACCGTCAACAGTTATAAAGGCGGAAGAATCGCCTTTGTCAAGGGCGCAGTCGATGTGTTGATATCCAAATGCACAAAAGTGCTTGTAAACGGCGATGAAAAATTGCTTGGCGAATCTCAAACGGCAAAAATTCTTGCCGCAAATTCCGAAATGGCGTCAAGGGCACTTCGCGTGCTCGGTTTTGCGATCAAAAAACTTGGCGAAAAGGATAGTTTTGACGAAAGTCAGCTCACCTTTGTTGGCATGGTCGGCATGATCGATCCGCCACGCCGCGAGGTCAAAGAGGCAGTTGAGAAATGTCAAAAAGCAGGCATGAGGGCTGTCATGATCACAGGCGACCACAAGGAGACTGCGTTTGCCATTGCAAAGGAAGTGGGGCTTGTTAAAAGCAAAAACGAGGTGCTCACCGGCGAGCAGCTTGACTCGCTTTCTGACGACGAGCTGCTTGCAAAAATCGAAAGCGTCAGGGTGTTTGCCAGAGTCAGCCCTGAACACAAGGTCAGGATCGTTTCCGCTTTCAAAAAACTTGGCCATGTCGTTGCAATGACGGGCGACGGCGTCAATGACGCTGCCAGCATGAAAAAAGCTGACATAGGCATAGGTATGGGTATAACCGGCACCGATGTCACCAAGCAGGTTGCCGATCTCATGCTCACCGACGACAACTTTGCAACGATAATAATTGCGGTCGAAGAGGGCAGAAAAGTATACAAAAACATCCAAAAAACCGTAAAATTTCTTTTTTCAGCAAACATGGGCGAAATTTTGGCACTGTTTTTTGCCACGATCATCTTTCCGCAATACACCTTTATGCTGCCTGCGCAGATACTTTTTATCAACCTGATCACAGATTCGCTGCCGGCGATTGCACTCGGTGTGGAGCCAGCCGAAACCGACCTTATGGCCTGTCCACCTCGACCAAAAAACAAGGGGCTGTTCAGCGATGGCAACGGCGTTGTTGTCATAATCATGGGTCTCGTTCAAACTCTTTTAACGCTTTCATCCTTCGTCATCGGCCTTTATCTTTACAACGAAATGATCGCCATGAGCATGGCCTTTTACACGCTCAACATCGTGCAGTTTTTCTATCTCATCTCGATACGCACTGAAAAGGTCTTTTTCAAATCAAATCCCTTCAAAAACAAATTCATCATTTTTGCAATCATTTTTGCAGGCGGTCTTTTGACTCTGATAGCGGCAACGCCTCTGCATCAGGTTTTGGGGCTGGCCTCTCTCAACGGCTTCGAGTGGGCGTATATCTTTTTGGTCTCGGTTGTAATGCTGATTGCAAGCGAGCTTTGCAAATGGGGCTTGCGAGCATATCAGCGCAAACTTGTCAAATCAAAATAAGCTCGCTTGGCTTTTTTGAAAAAATGTGCTAAAATATTTGCATGATTGAAGATATTTTCAAAAACATGCCGTTTTTTAAAGCTTTTTTAAACGCCCAAAACGGGCGTAATTTTTCCTACCTCATCATCAGTGAAGCTTTTTCGGCAAGCGTGGTCGCAAAACTTTTCGCGCAAGCTTTGCTGTGCAAAGATATGTGCGGAAAGTGCGAAAACTGCCAAAAGATCGCGCTCGGCTCGCATCCAGATGTCAAGATATTTCCAGAAAAGGGCAGGTTGCTTGTCGAGGACAGCAAAAAAATTGTCGAGGAAAGTTTTGTCAGGCCGATCTTTGCCGACAAAAAGGTCATCATCATTCAAAATTTGGAGGACGCCACCGAGGAGGCTCAAAACAAACTGCTTAAAAGCTTGGAAGAGCCAAACGACAGCGTGACATACATTTTGACGACCGCATCGCCCGAAAAAGTGCTTCCAACCATACGCTCACGATGCATCAAAATCCAAATTCCGCCTGTGAAAAACAGCGACGTCGCACCGTTTTTAGCTGGTGACGAAAAAACCAAAACGCTTGCTCTTGCAATAGGCGGCGGACAGGTGGCAAAAACGATAGAGCTTTCAAAGATGGAAAATCTTGCTGATCTTGTCGAGCTTGCGATCGGCCTTGTTCAGGATCTTTCTTCGAGCAGGCAAGCCGTCGTGTGGTCGAAAAAACTTTTGGATGAAAAGCCAAGTTTTGCGCTCGTCATGCAAATTTTAGGGCTGGTGATCGAAGATGCCCTCGCTTTAAAAACCAACAAAAAGGCAAAAATCAGGCTCGAGAGTGAGAGCGAAAAGCTTGCAAAAATCGCTGGCGAGCTTTCTGTAAAATGTCTGGTCAGGCTGAGCGAGCTCATCGTTGAAGCCATGAGGCAGCTTTCTTACAATGTCAACTTTCCACTCATCGTTGACAATCTTGTTATGAACATTTTGGAGGTTAAATACTTATGCAAATAGAAGTTGTTGGAGTCAGATTTCGTCGTGGCGCCACCACATATTCTTTCAGCCCAAACGGCGGGCATTACAAAAAAGGCGACAAGGTGATCGTCGAAACCGAAAGGGGGCAGGATCTTGTCACTGTGGTTGAAGAAGAGCGGCTCATCGACGCTTCCGAGCTTTCTGACTCGCTCAAAAATGTTTTGCGCCTTGCCACCGAAAAAGAGGTGCAAAGGGCGGACGAGCTTGACAAAAATGCGGCAAAACATCTGCCAGAAGTTAGAAAAATGGCAAAGGAAAGTGGGCTTGAGATGAAGATCATCTCTGTGGAATCCAATTTCGACGGCTCAAAGCTGACGATAAACTTCACTTCCGACGGTAGAGTTGATTTCAGGGCGTTTGCCAAAAAACTTGCCGAAAGATTTAAAACCCGCATCGAGCTAAGGCAGATCGGCCCTCGCGATGCTGTTCGATATATGGGCGGTCTCGGACTTTGCGGCAAAGAGTGCTGCTGCGCTCAGGGCTTTGGCGAGTCTGACCATATTTCAATCAAAATGGCAAAAAACCAAAATCTCTCGCTGAATCCAAGCTCGATCAGCGGACTTTGCGGCAAGCTTTTGTGCTGCCTTGCATATGAAAACGAGGCCTACTTGCAGGCGATGAAGGAGATGCCTCAGATAAATTCGTTTGTTCAAACACCTGACGGCAGAGGCAAAGTGATCTACAACAACCTGCTCAAAAAACGCGTCAGTGTGCGCTTTGAAAGCGACAAGATTATGGAAGTAAAGGAATACGGACTCGATGAAATTAAGTTTGAAAAAAAGCGAGAGGCTTGACGATCTGCAATTTGAGGGTTTGAAGCTTGTGCAGGACAAAGATCTGTATGCCTTCACCTCAGATTCAGTTGTGCTTGCAAACTTTTTAAAGATCAAGCGAGGCGAAACCGCAGTTGAAATCGGCGTCGGAAGCGGCGTTATTTCGATACTCGCGACAAAAAAGACCAACGCAAAATCCATCGTCGGATTTGAAATTCAAAAGCCGCTGTTTATGCTTGCGCAAAAAAACCTAAAAATCAACAACATTTCAAATGTCTCGTTCATAAACGACGATGTCAAAAATTTTAACAAATATCTTGCAAAAGAGAGCGTCGATGTCGTCTTTTCAAATCCGCCTTACAAAAATTCAACATTTTTTAATGAAAACGAAAGCAAAGCGATTGCAAGACATGAAAAATTTTTGCCATTGCATGACCTTTGCTCGGTCACCTCTCAAATGTTAAAGTTCGGCGGAAGAGCCTATTTTGTGTATGACGCAAATCGCTGCGCTGAGATGATTTTTGAGCTCAAAAAGGCAAAATTGGAGCCAAAACGCATATTTTTCACTGAAAATGGCAGAAAAAAGGTGATATTATTTGTGGTTGAAGCGGTGAAAGGCGGAAAACCTGGCGTCAAAGTTTATCCCAACCTCACAACGAATGATAAAACAGGAGAATATCTTGAAGAGGTGAAAAACTTTTCGCTAAACTGACGCGTTGTCACATAACTCTGCAAAGCAGGCAGGCGACGATCGCGCCAAAGATCGAGGCAACAAGCGCGCACGGTATGGCATAGCCCAGCCTTTTGACCTTGGTTTTTGAAAGATACACGGTGGCGACATAAAAGATGGTTTCGCTGCATCCCAAAATCACGCTCGCACAGCGACCGATATAGGAGTCGGCGCCATATGCTGCAAAAACATCGTCCAAAAGCGCGTAGCTGCCAGAGCCTGTGAAGGGGCGCAGCAAAATGAGCTCGCACAGCTCGGGCGGGATGCCGAGAAAGTTGAACACGGGTGCCAAACATTTTGCCAAAAATTCCGTCACGCCGCTTGCGCGAAGCAGCGCCACCGCAATCATTATGCACGCGATGAACGGAAAGATGTCGACGACAAGCCTGATCGCACCTTTTGCACCTTTGACAAAGGTGTCATAGGTGTTGATTTTTTTTGCAAAGCCATAGACAAACAGACAAACAAAAAGCACGGGAAGGATATACACACTCATCTTTTGCGCCTCGCAAGTTTTTTCTTAATCTTGTCGCACAAAATGACAAGTGAAATGCCGATCGAAACGGTAACAATTGTGGCGAGTATAGTTGGAAGGATGATGTCGGCAGGATCAGCGCTTCCGGCGTTTGCCCTCAGACCGATCACAGTGCTAGGCAGCAGCTGAATTGAGGTGGCATTCACGACGACCAGCATGATCATCGAAAAGGTCGCCTTGCCGCTTCCGTCGTCAAGCGCCTGCATCGCTTTGATTCCCATCGGCGTTGCGGCGTTTCCCAGCCCCAGCATATTTGCCGACATATTCAGCGCGATCATCTTTTCGATCTCTTCATTGTCGACTCTGAAAAGCTTGCGGATGAGCGGTCTCAGCAGTTTTGCAAGTTTTTTGCCAAGTCCAGTTGCATCAACGATTTCCAAAAGCCCAAGCCAAACGGCATAAACAGCGCAAAGCTCGATGCAAAGCGTCAAAGCGCCGGTTGAGGCGTCGATCATCGTTGAAAGCGTGGCCCCAGGGTCGACAAAAAGCAGCACCAAAAGCGAGGCAAGCATCATAAAAAGCCAAATCTTGTTCATCATGATAAATATATGCCTTTGCCGCATATTTCTTGACAAAACCCGCAGGAAGTGCTAGCATATAGCCATGTTTGTTGACGCACACGCTCACCTATATGACGGTGACCCAAAAAGTATAGTTCAAAACGCAAAGGAAAGGTTGGTGCAGAAGATCATCTGCGCCTCGTCTGATGTGGAATCAATGCAAAAAGCTGTGGCAATTTCGGACGAATTTGACGAGGTTTTTGCAACCATCGGCATCCATCCGCAAGATGCGGAAAGTTTTGATGAAAATGTTATCTCTTTGATGAAAAAACTTGCCAAACATCCAAAAGTTGTGGCAGTTGGCGAAATTGGCCTTGATTATCACTACGACGGCCCTGCGCCTGAAAAGCAGAAGAGCGTGTTTTTGGCGCAGCTTTCTCTTGCGCGCGAGCTTGACCTGCCGGTGCAGATTCACATACGCGATGCGATGGAGGACGCGCTGCAAATTTTGGAGCAAAATCGCGCCCTGCTTGCAAACGGCGGCGTGGTGCACTGTTTTGGCGGCTCGCTTGACGACGCGAAAAGGATAATCGCACTCGGCCTCGATTTTACAATCGGAGGGGTGTGCACTTTTAAAAACGCAAAACCGCTGCAAGAGACGATCAAATCGCTTCCGCTTGAAAAAATTATGCTGGAAACCGACAGCCCATATCTTGCGCCTGAGCCTGTTCGCGGCAGCATAAACGAATCAAAAAACATCCCGTTCATTGCCGAAAAGATCGCCACTCTCAAAGGTGTGAGCGTTGAAGAAGTCGCTCGCAAAACGAGAGAAAATGTCAAAAGGGTGTTCAAAATATGAAAAGTTTTAACTTTAAAAAGCGTTTTGGTCAAAATTTTCTCTCTGACACCAATCTTTTGAAGGGCATCTGCTCGGACGCGCAAATTTTGCCAGACGACGAGGTGCTTGAAGTTGGTGCAGGCGCAGGCGCGCTCACTCGCGAGCTTTGCCATGCCGCAAAAAGAGTTGTCGCTTTTGAGATAGATCGCGACCTTAAACCTGTTTTGGAGGGACTAGGAGAAGAAAACCTGACCCTCGTTTTTGAGGATGTTTTAAAAGTTTCGACCAAACAGATCGATGATATGTTTGACAAAAGTTTCAAGCTTGTCGCAAACCTGCCTTATTACATCACTTCGCCTATCATTTTTAAATTTTTAAAAGAGTCAGAAAAGCTTTTTTCGCTGACCGTCATGGTGCAAAAAGAGGTTGGCGCGCGCATGGTTGCAAAACCTGGCAGCAAAGACTATGGCCTGCTCAGCGCAAGTTGCGCCTTTTTTGGCGAGCCTAAAATCCTGCGCAACGTTTCGCGCAAGATGTTTTTTCCGGCCCCTGAGGTCGATTCTTGCATCGTTGGCATGAAGATAGAGCGAAAAAAGTTCGACATTTCTGCTGACAGCTTTTTTGAGGTTGCAAAAGCGTGCTTCAAAAGCCGCAGAAAAACGCTTTTGAACAATCTGGTCGAAGCGGGCTACAAAAAAGCCGAGCTAGCCGGTCTTGATTTTGACCTCTCGCGCAGAGCCGAAACGCTCGACGCAAGGGAGCTGGTTTGCCTTGCAAAACTTTTGACTTCGCTCAGTGCGGAGGAAAGGAGCAAATAGTTCCTATCGAGCAATAAACATGCCACAAAAGCGTTTTGAGCTCGGCGATCTCTTTGGGCGTTTTGTTGCGGCAAAGCTCAACCGCAATCGCAGTCGAGAGGTATAGCATCTGAGTTGGAGGCAGCTCTTTCATCACAAGTTATTTATGCTTGCTTTACAAAAAAGTTGCGCGAAAGCATTTTGAAGCGGCGCTTCAAAATCGCGAAAGCGGTGCTTTCGCAGCGCGCAATTTGCGCGCGCTTTCGCGCAAGAGCAAATTCGATGTGAAAACAGCCGAAAAATATGATATAATTATATAAAGGAGCAAAAATGGAAGATTTTAAGCAGGAGTTTTTGGATATATTCTATGACAACATCGACCGCGACGGCGCAGACAAATTGCTCGACTGGCTTGAGCGCTCGGATTTTTTCACGGCACCAGCCAGCACGCGTCATCACAGCTGCCAGCCGGGAGGGCTTTGTATGCACTCGGTGCTTGTCTATCGCAGATTTATCAAGATTTTGCAGGCGGAATACGGCGACAATTGGCAGGAAAAGGTGAGTGCCGAAAGCGCCGCGATCATTGCGTTGTTGCACGATGTGTGCAAGGTTGGCTACTATGTCAAAGACACCAAAAATGTCAAGGACGAAAATGGTGTTTGGCAGCAGGTGCCTTACTTTCGGGTGGAGGACTCGCTGCCATATGGCCACGGCGAAAAAAGCGTTTACATAATCAGTTCGTTCATCAAACTCAGCCGTGAAGAGGCTATGGCGATAAATTGGCACATGGGCGCCTTTGATGAGCGCGCAAAGAGCGGCTACATCCTCACGCAAGTGTTCAGAAACTATCCAACCGCGTTTTTGTTCCACTTGGCGGACTTTTCGTCCACATATTTAGACGAAAAAAATTAAAAAACCCTATTGACAACGCTCAAAAATTGCGATATAATAAAACCACATAAAAAGGGAGGAAACATTTTATGGCAAAGAAAGGACCTAAAACAACCAACTCACAAAATGCTGCAACAGTTGACGGTGCCGAAAATGAGGCGCCTGTTTCTGTTGTGCCTGCGGATGAATATGATAGGCTTGTAGCAAATGGCCTTAGATTTGATGAAATTACAGTTGAGGGCACTGGCGAAGAAAAGCCTGCCGAACAAGAAAATCTTTCAGCTACATCGCCTAAAGCAGATGAGAATTTAGCACCAGTCGCAGCAAACGAAGAGTCTGCGGAAAGAGATGCTGAAACCGAGCCTGTTGCCGAGGACAAACAGAAACTTCAAAAGGCTTTGGATGCTGCAATTAGGAGACGAAACAGACAAAAGAAATATTATGATTTCGTTGTAGAAAAAAGACAAGCGAAGAGACTTTATGCAGCTAGAAGGCTTCTTTCTGAGGCGAACGCAGAGGTTGAAGAACTTGAAAGACAACTCGCTTCTTTGGCAAGTTCTACTCCTGTAACGAGAGTGTCGGCTCCTGCAACAAGTGCTAGCGCAGCAACACCTGTCTCTGCATCTGTTACAACAAGTGCTAAACCTGCGACAAAGAAAAAGAAACCTGTTTCGAATGCACCAAAGTCATTAAGTGACTATGAAGCAAAGGCAAAAAGCATCCGTGAGAGTCGTGAAAAAGCTCAACAAAGTTCAACCGAAATTTCAAACAAGATTGCTGAATTAGAAACTGAATTGAATGAGAAGATCACCGAGCGAGAAAAAATTGAAGCAACAATTAAGGAACGTAAAGAGATATATTCTGAATTTGAGCGAAAAATCGTTAAAACTGATGGCAAAATAAAAAGAAACGAGTTAGCTGTTGGTAAATTAGCAAAATTGCCTATAGTTTCAAAAATTCTTGAAAGAAGAAACAAAAAACTAAAAAACAAAAAAGAGAATTCGGGATATGTTTTGAGTCACACATCTCAAGAAATCCAAGAAAAAACTCGTGAAAAAGCTGTTGTGGAGAGCGAGATAACGCTTGTTCGCGACAAAATTGCAAAGCAAAGAGCTCAGCAGGCAAAAAAAGAAAAAACAATAGCTAATTACGACAAAAAATTGCAACAGACAGAAGAAAAAATAGAAGAAATTAAACATTTGGAAGAAGTCGAGCGCGCAATAGCAGCCTATGAAGCGTCTCGCAAAGAGGTGGGCAGTGAGTCTGTGTTTGATAAAGCATTTAGACTTAACGGCAAGCTTAAGGCCCAAATGGATGAAATTCTTAAAAATTTTGTTGAATCAGCATCAAAAGAAGAGGCTAGAAGGCAAGAGGCGCTTAAGAAACTTTATGGATCGCCAGAAGAACAACAAGAATTGACAAGAAAATATGTTGAGTCAATTTTAAGCGAGGATGCAGAGACTTCTGTAACTGAAGGTCAAGCAGATGACGCTGACAAGGCAACTCGAAATGCCGAAGATGCTAGAAGACAAGCGGCATTTGACAAACTTTACGGATCACCAGAAGAACAACAAGAATTTATAAGAAAATATGTTGAGTCGATATTAAACGAGGACGCAGAGACTTCTGTAACTGAAGCTCCAGCAGGCGATGCTGGCAAGGCAACTGAAATAAGTGCAGAAGGCGATATTCCTGCTGAAAAAACAGATTTAAGCTTAGAAGAATGGCAAGAAATTTGGAAAAATGATGAGCGGCTTTTCAGAAAAGTAGAAGCCATAACAAGAAGCATAGACAAAGACAAAGAACCTGAAGCATACAAATCAAACGAAAAGATCGCAGATCTGCTTTATCATATCGTTAATCAAGACAGAATAATGAAAGGACAAGAACTTGGCAGCGACATTTTCAACAAAGCAAGAGAGGAAAGAGCTGGTGATGTTGCCAAAGTTGAAAAATTGTTGGATATTAAACTGGATGACCCTAAAGCAACAGTAGCCGAAGAAGAAAAACCTGAGGTTAAAGAAGAAACGCCTAAGGCAGAGGCAGACGACAGTGTTCCTGTTGAGGAAGTTGCTGAAACACCGGAAGCTGATGAGGTAAGCACGGACAGTGTTATTACTCCTGCAAGAGTTGCTGCAAGGGAAGTTCCAGCCGTTGAGTCAACTGGCACGTTGGCAGCAGAAGAGCCTGCATCTGTTGCACCTGCTTTGACAGAAGCTGAAAAAGCTTTTGAAAATGCAAAGCTTGCTTTGCTGCAAAAGCAGGATGAAAAGGTGATGCACGAACGCACCAAGGCGTCTTGGGAGCGCGAGCATGAGGCGGCTAAGGCTTCAAAAGGGCTTAAAGCTCGCAAAGAACGCGCAAGAAGCAAAGCTGAAGTTTTGGCAGCTCAAGCGCGTGCTGACAGAGCGGAAGACGAAATTTACTTCCTCAATGAGATCCTTGAGGCAAGCGACGCTTGGGTGGCAGCCGAAAAAGAACACGGAACAGACGACCTTAGATCTAAAAACGCAGAAGCGCTTTACAGAAGCCGTCTTGACAATTTTGAAACATACCGCAAGGCGACAAGCAAATCAGGCAGCACTGAGCAGATCAAAGCCACTGAAAATCTTTCCCCAGCAAAACCATCAAAAGTTAAGAAGGTTTTTGCAGGCATTATCGGAGCCGTTGCTGCAGTGGGCTTAGCTGTTGGTGGACTCTTTGCAGCCAAAGCTATTGTCAACGGAAATGAACAAACTCCACCAGAGCAAACACCTATCGTAACACCAGAACCAGAACCAGAACCAGAACCAGATGATTCTATTTCGACTCCGGATAGTGCGGGAGACGAACAGCTCACCGAAGAGCAGCTTTCAAGCATTCAGGGCACTATGGCAGATCAAAACCTCATTGATTCTGAAAAAGTGACGACGATCTCGGGCTTGGCAGGCTTTGCTTACAGAACTGAAGACGGTGAACAAAAAACCGACATCTATATCAGAACTGAAGCTGGCACCTTGATCAAATATCAAAGTGAGTTCACAAAAGACGAAATTGCAGATCTCAGAGAAACTGGCAGCACGAATGCTGACATTGCAAACGCGATACTCAAAACTGTGAACAGAAAACAAGCAACCTACTATTACCGTGCCGATGAATCTTTGGCAAAACTCAACGAAGAAGCAGCGCTCAGAGCTGATGGCAAGTTGATTAATGCTGGTCAAGACGCCATAGGTGATTATGCAGTTTATTACAGCATAGAGAACACGCAAGATTTGGTGAATGCAAACCATCATGGCAGCGTAGATTTGGTTGCAATTGGCGACAATTCAATCGTTGAGCTTGACGACTTTGCAACTTACGAAACCAAAACAGGCAGCTCGTTCTCAATCAACGACGGCGGAAAGGAAGCAGTGCTTGCGGCTGTTGAGAAAAAACTTGGCGGCAATGCTTCAACCTCTGGCTTTAGCGGTCAGGTGACAATTGGTTCAAGAGTTGCCTCCGCTGCAAATGTTGCATCAACAGAACTTTCACGTTAAAAAACACGGCTCTTGCAGCCGTGTTTTTTGCAAAAATGATGTAAAAAAACAGCGCTGATCGATGTTTAATTTTTGCAAAATGACGTTAAAATTTGGCGATTTGAGAAATTAAAATTTGGCGATTTGAAAAGAAAAATAATATCAAAATTTAAAAAAAACTTGAAAAAACGCAAAAAAATCAAAAATTTTGCGTTTTTTTGTTATTTTAAACAAAAAAAGCACGCAAAGTTTTGCGCGCTTTTTGTTCGAACAACACTTTTTTAAAACCTTGTGTTGCGACTTTGTGGTGGAGAATATCGGAATCGAACCGATGACCTCCTGCTTGCAAGGCAGGCGCTCTAGCCAGCTGAGCTAATCCCCCAAATCTTTCATGCCTAGTTAATATACCACATTAAAAAAAGTTTGTCAACAAATTTTAGCAAAAAAATTCTGGAAAAAATTTTTTAAAATTTGAAAATTTGACTTGTTTAAAAGACGAAAAATGTTGGCTTTTGTAATTTATTTTGTTATAATGTAAAAGATAAACTATGTGATGTTGCTTTGCTCGCAATGCTCGCAAATCAATTTGCTGTCGCAAAGCCGTTCAATAAACGGCATCACAAGTTTGTATTAACGTCGGTCTCACTCAAATGCTTCGCGCTTGGTTCGACCTCAGATAGTAT
>CALVZD010000015.1 GCA_944372435.1 uncultured Clostridia bacterium
TCCCCCTGTGTTAGGCAGATTGCTCACGCGTTACTCACCCGTCCGCCACTAACTTGCTGTCAGCACAAAACAATTTCGCTTCCAGAATATTCCTATTTCAGGCTAAATCTAATTACTTGTGAAACTCTTTTAATCACTATATTAGCCTGAAGAAAATGCTCTGCATTTTTATGCTCCGCATTTTCTTGGACGCTGAAATTGCTTTGTGCTAACAACAAGTCCGTTCGACTTGCATGTTTTAAGCACGCCGCCAGCGTTCGTCCTGAGCTAGGATCAAACTCTAACGTTAAAATATTTTTCAGCAGTGCTCTTTCAAGCCCTGCCATTTTCGTACACTTGATCCCTAACTCAATAACTGACTTAAATTGACTTTGTAAGTTATTTAATTCGCTTTTTCCTCTTCAATTTTCATGGGTCGTGCTGCTCTTCATGTGTGCAGCATAGTTATTTTAGCACATCAAAAGCGCTTTTGTCAACAACTTTTCAAAAGTTTTTTATATTTTTTATAAAAAAACTGTTTGTTTTTGACATGAGACTTTATGAATTATTTTTGATTTGCATATTGAAAATTTGTTTGTGATATGCTAAACTGTCGTTATGGAAGAAAACAGTGGAATAAATTTGAACGCTTTGTATAGAGGTCAATGTTTGTATGAAGACAAACCTCTCAAGAGTATGCCTATAAAACGGATCACTTTGACAAAAGATAAAGAAATTTTGTTTAATCCGGATCAAGACAGGTATATATTTTTTTCTCCGAATTATATGCACCACACATATTATATGATAAAAAAGATGATGGACACGATGAATGCGTTTTTGACAAAGCTGAACAAAGAGCGGCTCTCCATCAGCGGAAGAGATTTTGGTGATATCAACAAAATCAAAAAAGCCTGCAACTGCTTGGGAATGCTAAAAAAAGAAATCAGGATTGAGTCGCTTTCGATTTTGTTTCTTGCGCAAGTGAAAAAGCTGATTGACGACTGCTCGATCGACACGCAGCTTAAATTGGCTGGTCAGCATATTCCGGAAAAGACAGACAGACGCGTGCACGGCGGCGGACTTGGTTTGACAGATGATTGGCTGGAGCTGTTAAAATACACATCACTTTTTGTCAAAACAAAAACCTTTGATTTGAACAATTTTTTTGAGCTGCTGCTAGAAAAAAAGCAAAAAAAGCTTAATATGATGCAGCTTTGTGAAATGTTTGAATCGCAACATTTCACTCTGCACAAGCTCGAGCATATCAGCGAAAAAAATGCGATAAACAATATCTATCAATCGATCGACAACATCTTTGAAAAGAAGGAATACAACCCGATAAATGAGGCCCTGAATGAGGCATACTTTTCAAGCCAAAGGCGCTTGATAAAAAAGGACAGAAATCAAGCTCTGATCGAAATGAGTTGCAGATGAGAAAACTGAAGCGTTTGCTTGCATAAAAAAAACCTTTCAAACTGAAAGGTTTTTTTTGTTACTAGCTGTTTGCGAGTTGCTCGAGCTTCTTCTTGCGTTTGTTTCTGATCACGAAGAAGATGATGAGAGCGATGATGATCAAAAGCAAAACTACGCTAACGATGATCACTGCGATCAGCCAATCGCCTTGTGGCATTTCAAACTCGGCGTTTTCGGTGATGTAGCCGAACACTCCGCCACGCGTGAGATCTCCGCTGTAATTGTAAACCACGCTGACATTGCTGATCGAGTAGTTGCGATAGTAGAACTTGCCGTTGAACGGGTTGCTTTCGGTTCCGATCGGTGACCAATATCTGCCCGAAAGGTCGATGTCGGCGTCGAGAACATAAACTGCATCCGCGTATTCGGTGCTGTTTTCGACATTGATCATGTAGGCGACAAACGCCAGATCATCAGCGGTTCTGACCATATATGGATTGCTGTCAGTTCCCTCGCCAGACAACGTGTGCTCTTCGCTTGCAACTGAATCGAGCCACATGTCACGAGCGATGTTGACTTGAATGTCGATGGTGTCTGTGTAGGCATCCTGTGGAGTAAGCACTATGCGCGCGATGTTGCCGTCAAGAGTTGCTCCGCTGTCAACCCCATCTATCAAGATGCTGTCAAGCTTGTAATTCGCTCTCAGGTCGATGCGAAGTTCAAGCGTGCTGCCGATGACTCTCCTCAAAGTCACTCCGTTGATGGCACTGATTTGGATCGGCTGACTATCTTCAAAGTAGTAGATGTTTGCGGCGAGCGATTTTTCGGTTTCGATGCCGTTTGTCAGGTTGACTGAGATGTTGACATCACACTCTTCATATGAAACATACGCTTCAAGGTTGATCTCTCCATCCACAAGGTCTGAATATGACACTGTGTAGATATACCTATTGTTGAGCATTGGGATCAAAGCTCCAACGCCGTCCCAAGCAATGTTTGTGTTTTGAGCAGCTGCAACGGTCAATGTAACCATTTGACCTAGTTTAACATCAAAGCCGTTTGCAAAATCTGCAACTTGCTGCCCTGCAACCGAAACGGTTTGAATTGAAATCGCTTCTGGGTTTCTGACAGTGATGTTCATGCGGAAAGTCTGGCTTTCAAACCTTGCTTCATATGTCGTTGGCGACAGTGGGTTTGCAAGGCTTGCAGAAACTTCATGATTTGAATTCATTGTCAAAAGCTGTCCGTCTTGTGTGAACCAGCCGATGAAGTTGTAGCCTTCATCAGGGGTTGCTTTGAGCGTGATCGGTGATGTTGTTGGGATGTATTCAGAACCGGTCACTTCAACGAGTTGCTCATTGATTTCGTCCCAATATGTGAGAGAAGCTGAACCGTTGCCGTTTGCGACAACTCCAACATTTGCGTAGTAAGTGAGAGTCATCGCAACGAGGCTGTAACCATCGTGCTCGAAGTTTTCGATAAGCTCGCTTGTCACGATTTGTCGTGTGCTTGCTCCTGCTCGATTTGTTCGAACAATCGTCCAGTAAGCGAAACGATAATTTTCATAGACAGGTGCCTGAACACTGATCGTTGCGCCCTCTCGCACCTCAACGAAGGATGGGTCCTCAGAGGATGACCATGAGTTGGCGGTTGTTGTGCCAAGAACGACGATGTTTGCTGCCACTGTTGGAGGAACATTTTCGAGTCCTGGTGGAATGACGTCAATCTGCAAGCGTGCCTTGTTGATCGAGTAGCTTGCGTAGATTTCAAAGATGCCCTTTTCTGGATCAACAAAGTTGTCGGTCACAACATACACACCATCGCTGTTGCGGCGATAGCCGTTGTCGGTCCAGTTGCCGATTGGGTTGAGATCGCCGTCGATGAAGCGCGTTCCAACGCCGTTTGCATACTTATAGAAGCCAAGGAGAGCAAAGCCATCTCTTGGGCTGATCGTAAGTCCCTCTGGCAACACGATTGGTGCGCCGTAGGTCACTTCAAAGCTTCCGAGGTCGCTTGAATCCCAGCCGATGAGGTTGACTGTGTAGGTTTTTGGCTCAACCAAAACCTCAACCACTGGAGTGCCGGTGAAGCCTGTGATTTCAAACGAAATCTGAGCGCTCCAACCTGTGGAAGCATCCGGAATTGTGATCTCAGGCTCCACTATCGTGCCGGAAGACGTTGTGATGCGCAGGTTGTTTAGTGCGTTTGCTGGATCTATGAAGTCTTGTCCGAGAGAGATGTAAGCTGTGACACGAACTCGCCTGCCGGTTGTTGCGTGCACTGTGACATTGTGCGTGTTGTTTTGAACGATGTTCAATCCGTTTGCATTTGTCACTGTGATTCTGCCTGCTTCAAGTCGGTTTTCGCCATCGCTGAACACGATGTTGATTGGAGTTGAAATTGCTGTGAATCGCACTTCAACATTGTAGTCGATCTCAACATTATAAATCAATCCTCTGATTTCATATATTATGCCATCTTCAGTTGTTAAAATTTGACTGAATGTTGGATTTCCTGAGAGGTTGTAAAGGCCATTAAACTCATAACCATCATTTGCTGCGACTCTCACATAAAGCGTTCCGCCGGTGTAGCTTTGTGCAACAAAGTTGTTGCCTTCCGGCCAAGCTGTCGGTGTGAACGATCCTGTTGAAGCCTCGTAGGTGCCGAGCTGGATTGTGCCATAGCCGAGGCTTGCGATATCCTCTCCTGAGAATGTCACGCCGTTGATCCTTACGGTTGGAGTGAATGTCACATCAAGGTCAGAAGCGTCAATTTTCATAACCAAAGTGAGGTTGCCGGTTATGGTGGTTGTATATGTCAAATCTGTCTCATCTTTCGACTCATCCACAGCGCCGACATACCAGCCGACAAGCTCGTAGCCAGCTGCCGGAACAGCTGTCACGCTGAGCGAGTCGTTATGCGACATTGTGCCAGAGTAAGACGTGTAGGTGTTCTCTCCGATTTTGAAGCTTGCGTGATGATTTGTGCCATCAACTCGATCGGCATACTCGATGCTGATGTTCACCGTGTAGGTCTGATACTGGAAGAGCGCAATGACATCGATGTTGCCCTCAACCTTTGGCTTGTAAGTGAGGTTTGTGCTGAGACATTCAGCGCCGTCTGTATTAACAGTTCCATCTCCTACAACCGAGGCATCATACCAGCCGATAAAGCCGTAAGCAGGGTTGTTGTTCGTTGCCGTGATGGTTGCCTGTGAAAGGTAAGGAACATTTTGTGTTTTTGGGGCAACTGAGATATCGGTAACGCTTTGAATATTGAATCCTGAATCCACTGCAACCCAATCTGCGTTGACTGTGAACTCGACTGGCGTTGTCACTATTGTGAGATCAAAGGCTGCCGTATATCCGCTGACGGTCACTTTTCTGTAACCAGCGTACTCACCCTCGGTTTCTGCAGTGTCAGAAACTGCAACGTCTGCCGTGCCATTTCTTACAGATATATCCGAACAGTTGTAACCATAAACTTCTTGGATGTAGAACGTATAACTCGTTCCGGTTGAAACCAAGACTGTATAGGTGGTCACTCCCTCATCAGTGCTGCTTGTTCCGCCTGTCAACCCTGCCACACTGATCGTGCCATCATATGTTACTGTCATATTGTAGCTGTTTGCAGTGACAACACTTGAAAAGTCTATTGTGATGTCGTCAGTGAAGTTTGTGATTGTGAACACATTTGACTCATTTGAAATGTCAAATCCGTTTGCAGTAGGCGTTTCTGTCACGCTGTAACCAGCTTTTGGAGTGATCGTGACAACGATCGTCTGCTCGGTTGCCGCGGTGTAAGTGTCATCGCCTGAATCAGGATTTGCATCACCTATTTGTATGTCATAGTCGCCGTTTGTTGGAGGCACTATTGTCACTTCGTGGCTGGCTGCGGCGATTTCAATCTTTAACGCAGAGTTTGCATAAATGTCTGAAATCGTGCGTATGTCTCCTGTTCCGTCAAGAGTGAAGCCTGAAACGCTGGTAGGCCAGGTGATAACATAACCCTCGTTCGTTGTCACAGTGATTGTGTAGACGATGCCGTGGTTGAGCGTGTAGGTGTGAATCTTGTCATTCTCGTTGTCATCAGTATCGACAACATATTCAGTTCTTGTTCCTGTTCCGTCTGCGACTTGATAGCTGATTGTCACACTTGCTCCAGCCTTTACAAGATCTCCTGTGTCAAGAGTGACAGTTAAAGTGAAGTTTCCCTCGCTCCAAATTGCAGTAGCTGTCATATCGCTTGCCCATTGCCAGATGGTGTCGTTCGTTGTCGCGCTATCTTCGCTGATTGTGCTGATTGTAACGGAATGCGTTGTTTCATCAGCGTCTGTCCACCTGATCTCCCAGCCAGCAAAAGTGAAGCCTGTTTTGGTTGGAATTGGAAGCTTTGCAATTGCGTCGCTGATCGCTTCGCCGTATGTTGCCTTGTTTGTAAAGGTGAAGTCGCTGGTGAGATCGCTTGGTGCTTC
Source organism: uncultured Clostridia bacterium (assembly GCA_944372435.1). GTDB lineage: Bacteria > Bacillota > Clostridia > Christensenellales > UBA1242 > Caccovivens. The sequence continues at coordinate 5,870 of CALVZD010000015.1, forward strand.
CAAAGTGCCACCAAAGTTTGTTTCAACACCGTCAGCAAACGCGCCACCGTCAGTATTGAGTGTAAGCGAATAAGTGTTCGCTTTAAGAACTGCCGTGATGTTGATTGTTATGTCTCTGGTGTATGATGGATAAAGCTGATTGACAATTTCGCTGAGTTTATCATCTCCGCTTGCATTGTAGTCAATTGTCACAGTTTCGCTTGAATCCTGATAGCTCCAACCTGCGAAAGTGTAGCCAGCAAGAGCAGCCCTAGCAAAGAAGGTTTGGATGTTTGTGTCGGCAAGGTCGGTTGACAGCAATGTGCGCTGAACAGATGTCCCTGCTCCTGCCGACCATAAGTCGCTGTTTTCAAAGCTGATTGAGTTTTCGTTGGTGTAGTAATCGTTTGGATCAATCGAGATGGTCAAGGTTATCACAGCGGCTCTGAAATCAGAGTTTGCGATTTCCACTTCCTCGTTTTGAGTAAGGAAATAATCCTCTCCGTTTAACGAACCGATTTTTTGCTCTGCCGCTGCTATCAAAACATAGCCGGAGTTTGCTTGACGCGTGAGAGTTATGTTTTTCGTGTAGTAAGTGAAAGTGTAAGTCCAAGTGCCTGTCTCGGCGCTGTCTCCACCCCCAGGAAGCGTAGCTCCTGTTTGTGAACCAGAGCCTGATTCAAAGCCAAGCGGCTTAACAAATCCACCCATTGAAGTGCTATCCGTCACCTTGATCGTGTAGGTGTTGATCGTCCAGGTCGCATAGATTGAGAGTGTGCAATCATCTATGTTTTCTCTGATCGCATCAAGGAAGTCGAGGATGTTGTCCTCTTTGAGGATCGTTCCATGAGCAAAGCCTGGAACTGCCTCGCCTTCGCCACCAACAGTTCCAACTGCCCAACCTTTAAAGGTGTAGCCGGTTTTGGTTGGCTGCGTGAGTAAAGCGAGCGTTTCTGCGGCGTCCATATCGTTTTTATATGTGATTTCAAAGTCTATAGGACCGCTTTCAGAATCTACAAGTGCAAGAAGACCATCCACGAATCTCCTATCCTCTTGCTTGTCATTTTGAAAGCTTGCATTAAGGATGATCGTTGCAGGGCTGATTGTGTTGTTATTCGTCGTCAGAGATGTCGTTTCCTGATCTGTCAGCGTGTAGTTTGCGCTGTCAGCGCCAGAAAGCGAAATTGTCACGGTTTTGTTTGCTATTCCGACATTTGCGTTGTCATACACTGCTGATGCTGACACGTCATCTTTTAACTCGTCGCTGTCTTCTCCGACAACACCACTAAGCGTTATCGCCTGCTCCACATTAGCGTCGCCGTCGTAATCTTTTGTGAATTCGGTTGGAGATGCCGTGATCAGTTTTTTCTCAACTGTCAGAGTGAAGGTGTGGGTGGCATCGCTGTCTAAAACACCATCTGTGACTGTGTAATAGTTGGATGTAAGCTCAACTCCAATTATATATTTTCCTGCTTTAAGATATGTAGCATTTGAGTAAACATTTGCCATTGTTTCTTCTGGGGTTATAGAAACGATATGGATAGTGTAAAGCGATGAGCCAACCGTTTTCGTCGCCTCGCCAGAGCCAATAGTTACACTGAACCCAAGCTTTTCTATTAAGCTGTCGAGACTAGCCTCAAGTGTTGGTTTGTCAAAGCCGTCTTGGCCATATTCAAATGAGTTATTAGCCATCGCCAGATTAAGCTGTTCTGTTGATTGTATGATCTGGCCACTCACGCCGGTCAAATTGAGCGAATAGTTGTCTGCGAGCCCTGAGGTGCCGTTGCTCAGCGAAGCATTCAACCAATTTTCTGCAGCACCGTAAGTGTAGGTGCCAAGGTCGGATTCACTGAATGTGATTTTAACTTCAAGATCTTCGCTGCCAACCAAGCCATTAATAACAAATTTTTGTGTGTTGCCTTCGTTGTTGCTCGTCTCAGTGTTAAGAGTGAAGCTGCTGGTGCCATTATACTCCATTGATATGCCAGAAATTGTCAGTTCTTTTTTAACGATTTCCAAAGTTGGCGTTGTTCCACCAATGAACTCAAAGCTTGGATAGCTAGCATTCTCTCCTGAGCATGATATTACGTAAGAGCCAACATTTGCACCTGATACAAGAGTAAACGTCCAGCCGTCAAAGAAACTGGTATCTAAATCGGTTATGTCAATATTTTTTGGAGCTTCGGCTTCATCACTTGCTGTTTGGAGCACGAGGCTGTATCTTGCCCATTCAACATTGCTTGGGTCACCCTCGCCGTTGTATACGAGATAAGTAACAAGTTGGAATTCATACTTATCTTCTGTTCCTTCTTTTATTGCTTTTTCAATCCTAACCGTCGAAGAATGATCTGCGCCGTTGTAAATCCTTGTGTTGTCTACAATTCCATTCTCTGGATCTTCTTTTTCAACAACTGTAGCAATCGCCTGAAGCCCACCGCTCGAAGGCAAAATGCGGAACCATGTGTTGCTATCATCAATTGAAATATCATAGTTTGCTGATAAAGCTGTATATGTTGCATCTTCATTGATCACAAGCTTATAATTGCCAGCTGTTTGCGTGTCGTCAGCTCTTTTCAGGTTGAGCGTTATATGACTAACGCCAGTGATGCCATCGACAGCAACATTTACTGGATAAACTCGATTGGCGTCAGAGGTGTAATCAAGTGATTTCGAGAACAGAACGCCATCAACAACTCCAGTGCCGCCGATTGTTGTAACATTTGTGTCGGTTATTTGCAGTGGAGCTTTTGCAACTGTGAAGTCAAGGTCGACTTGTGCAAAATCGTTGCAAGCGTCTGAATATGTGCTGTTCAGAGTTATGTCAAAGCTGTAAGCGCCTGCGTATTGCACCGTTGTGCTGCCTTGTGTCGCATTCAGATTGAACACATCTGCAAGAGTCAAGTCGCCAAAGATTGCGTCAAGCTGCGCTTCATAAGCCTGGCCTGCGAAAAGCTCAGCAAAAGCCTTTCCGTCACGGATGTCAGCAAGAGTGACTGCGCCAGTGTAGATTTGATTGTCTGCGTCTGCGTCAGAATTTACATGCGCGTTTGCTATCGTAAGTGTAAAATTGATGCTGCCTGCCTGATCGGCTGCGTTGTAAGTCAAGTTCGGAGTGGTTGCCGTCAAACTCAAAGTTGTTTTTTCAAAAGCGATTGTGAAAGATGCTTGAGCGGTTTTGTCGTTAAAGCCTGTTTTTGTTGCCGTCACAACAACATAGTAGTCGCCATTTGATGAAGCGTTGGCTGGGATTGATGTTACCTCCGCGCTAGGATCTGATTTATACCAAGTGTAGGTGTAAGTGATTCCATGATTATTATCGCCTGCGCTGCTGCCGTTGTTTGTGATGTTCACATACCCTGCAAGCGTCGAAAGGTCAAGGTCGCCCACAAGCTGCGCTGCAAAGTTTTGGTTTGATATGCTCACGCCCGTTGGAGTTGCCAAACCGATCACAGCCGTGAAGGTTTGTTTTGGAGCATCTGCAACTGTAACCTCTTTGCTGCTCTCGCTCTTGCCAAAGCCGTCGAAAGTGTAAACATTGTAGTCGATGTTGTTGTCATAATTGTCAAAACTTACATCTGTTCCGATTTCTGCAAAGAAGCTCGAAGAAGCAAATCCGTCATCAAACACTGCGTCGGCGTCGGTGTCGTCAGTTTTAGCATCAAAAGTCACCCAAGACGCGTTGGTGTAAACCGCCGAAATGTATGTTTCAGCAAGAGTTTCATCTCCTTCCGTTGTGTCCGTTGTGTTAAATTCCCATGTTCGTGTTGTATCAGCCCAAGCTGAAAGGCCTTTAACAGCTGTTTCAACAGTGTCTATATCATTGCCATCATCTACTCCGTCAGCTGAGCCGCCTGTCCAAGTGTAATAGCCTGCAAACTTGTAGTTGTTGCTAGTGCCATTAGTATAACTGCTTGTCACATCAATGCTCACAAGCGAATAGCCCGAATTTGTGTTAAACTGAATTGTTTGCCCGCTGATTGAGAAGATGAGCGCACCGTCTGTGTCATAATAGCCGTTATTATAGATGTCATAGTTTGCTTCGTCTCTGTTAATTGTAATTTGGAAAGACTCACCGCCGGTTTTTTGAACCGTAACGGATTTGATTGTCACAGTTGCAGTGCTGTCTCCTGTGACAAAGTCACCGTCAAGGCCTGCTCCGTCACTTGTAGCGTAGAGAGCAACCGTTTGGAATGAGATTGGAACGAATGCGTTTGTTGCGATGATTTCTAGGTCTTGCTCGATCGCGAGTGAAATGTTGGCAAGTATTGGGTCTGTCGTGGCCAAGCCGCTGCCGTTAAAGCCTGTGATAGTGTAGTTGCCGCCAACTTGCCTTGTGAAAATGTAATGATCAGTTTCATTGACATAAAGCTTGAAGCTTGTGATGATAAGTCTGCCATCAGTGCCATCTTTTTCAATAAAGCTGTAAGTGCCATGAGTGCCTGGAGTGTCTGGCTCTTTTGCGCTGGTTTGCACGGTTGCAACAACTTGGGTGTATTTGCCATTGGTTGCAGTTGAAAGGTCCACCGTGATTTCATCTGTCCACTCTGAATCCGTTTGAGGCACTTCCATTTCAGGCAACTCAAGCACAGTTGTAGGAGCGTAGAGAATAGGACTGAATTCTGGCCATCCCATGGCTGTGTCGAGATAGTATTGATCTATAACTACATAGTATCCGGAATAACTTGCGTATTCAGAAGTATCTTCAAATTTCACCTGAACAGCGTTTAAGAAGTTGTTCGCATTGAAGCTTGTGCCTGGAGTAAATCTGTATGCTAGATATTTTGCACCTGCGTCATTGCTGATAACAAAGGTTTTGCTTGTATCCCATGCTTCAATGTCGATTGTTACAACATCAGCCTCTTTGGTCGCATAATTAGATGTAAAAGCGGATGAAACTTGTGAGTTCCAAATGCTGCTATCAAAATCGGTATACATATCGATTAAAACTGCAAGCATGTTAAAGATCCGATTTAATGTATTAACGTTTGCTCCACTTACATCTTCATCTGTGAATGATGTAAAATACCCATTTACATAGGTGTTGTCACCTTCTTCGTCAGTTCCAACATCTGTCCAGTCTTTGTCTATATTTTCAAGAATTGAAGTAAGGCGTGCGATAAAGTCAGAGAAAATTGGACTTTCTGTGTCAGCCATTCTTGGGTGACTGAGCAAGATATCTCTCATATTGACATCATAGAGCATTGGGATCAAAACAATCTTGGAAACAAAACCCAAGCGATTATAATCGTCTGCCCCACTGAAAGCACCATCTTCACCCAATATCCAGGCCTCAAAGCCTGAGTAAGTGCTGATGTCGTCAAACTGGCTGATATAATCAGGGCCATTGCCCATCGATTGATTCAAAATCGTTCTTGCATTTGGATAGTTTGCAAGAATGTTTTTAGCATTTTCAAACAGTCCATAAATCATCATTGCGAAAGGTTGGTCGCCGAGCTGGTCATTAAACTGCAAAAGTTGTGCTGGACTAATTCCAATAGGTATGCTTGAATTTGATGTTGTGAAGTTTCGCTCAAGTGTGTCACGAAGAGCTTCGATTGAAGCGGTGTCAACAAAAGTCAAGATCACGCTATAATAACCGGAATCAGCCACGTTTGTTAAAGAAGTATTATATCCGCCAGCGCTGAATGTTGCAACAAAGCCTTCTTTTTCTTCCCAGCTGTATGGACTGTTTCCTGCGCTATAAAACCATCTTGCTATAATAGAATCATCGTCAACTAAAGCAAGGTTTGTGTTGTTTGTTATGTTTGTTATAAGTTGAAAATCTTGTGCATTGCCGGTGTAGGTTTTATACTGGCCATCCGTGTACAATCCGATATCTTCAAAAGCGTTATCAGCAAACGCCCATTTTATGACAAGCGTCAGAGTTGGGCCCTTGGCTGGATTGCCTTCATCGTCGAATAAGTTGGTGCCAAAGTCAAATCCAGTAAAGCCTTGCCCATCAGCGAATGTAGCATCTCTTGATGAGTTGAAGCTTTTTATCACAGCAGAGTTGTTGCTGCTCATGAAATTGAGCGAATCAATCGTAAAGCCTGTTCGAGTTACATCGGCCTCAAGAGTGTCATAGAAGGTGCCATCAAGCAGACTTTTAAATGATTGTCCGTAAGCGACTGTCAAGCTGCCCAAAGCCGAGCCGTCCGCTATCGTTCCGCCATTTGGATTGATGACAACATCGTATGTTATAGCCTCCCACTGAGCCACAGCTGTTTGGTTGGCTACCCAATCCCATTCAGTTGCAGCGTCGATCGGCCTACCGTCAATCTGCCAGCCAGCAAAGTTGTAACCAGTTCTGGTTGGAGTTGGAAGTTCTGCATTTGAACCAAGGATCGACGATATCGCTGCGTCAAAAGCTATAGTGCTGTTGAATTTAAAGACGCTGGTGTAATCGTTTTCCGTTGCCAAAGTTCCGCCGTAGGCAGTCTCAATATCTGCAACAAACCTACCACCATTAGGATTGAGGCTAAGTGAGAATGGATTTGCGGTGTAGGTTCTGGTGGCTGTCACCGGTCTGCCAGCAGCTGCCGCTTTTTGCATAAAGTCAATGTTAAACTCATTGCTTGGGATACCTGTGCTGCTCAAGCCGTCATTCAATGTCCAACCCGAACCGCTGTAACCTTCTTTTGTGAAAGCGTTTGCATATTGAGTCGCGTCAAGTGATACGTTGTAATAATAGGTTTGGGTCATAGGGTCAACAGTGCCTGTTCCCTCGCCTGGATCAAATGTCACCTCGATCGATTTTGGTGCGGCAAGAATATATATTTGCGCATCTTTATCGATGAAAATTGCCCTCAAAATGTCCTCGTTGTCTTGAACCGGCGCATAGCCACTGGTTCCAAACAGCACATATGTGCTAGAAAGCGTGTTATCTGCGCTCGTAAGGTTGCCAGTTCCTATCACAACTCGTGAAAGGTTGTAACCGGTGTCCATTGTTGTTGTGATGCTGCCAGAGTTCGGAGCGCCATATTTGAATGTCACTGAGCTAGACCCGCTCGAAAGCGCATCTTCTGCATTGGTGATCGTTGAGTCTATTTCGTAATAATCTCTCGCATCGGCAGGCAAAGTTATTGTCGCGGTTTCGCCTGTGACTGCGGCATAGATTGTAATAGGCTGCGCTGGTGCTGAGAATTCTAGCGCGCCATCTTCATTGAAACTCACTGTGCCAAAATCCGGCTGGTTTTGCACAGTGTTTATGCCAATCAAGTGATAAACATCGCCATCTTTGTAATACCACCCAGCGAATTTGTAGTAGTCAGAAACTATGCTATAACTGAAAGTCAAGGTGTCGAATGGGCTGTATGAAGCCGGGTTTGTGATGGTAATAACAGAATCGTTTGCAACAGCTTTTCCGTCTGCGCTTGGAATAGTAGAAACAAAGTCAGTGGAGCCGACATCTGATGTCGATCCTGTCGTTACGATTGGAGAGTAGGTTTGTTTTTCCCATAGAACATGGAAGTGATATTCTCCTCCAGCTGCAATGCCTGTGATTGTGTAGGTTCTGACTCCGTTCTCATTTGACACTAAGTTCACATTAACTCCGGCAGCAGGAGTATTGCCTGCCGCATCAGTTGTGATTTTCAAGCCATCGTCGTCATAGGTTTCGTCAACCTTATAATATTCGTTGTCTGTTGTGACAAAGCTCAGGCCTTCTTCTCCTGGGGCATCGTGGTCTTCCCATGAGTTATCTCCTGTCCATTCGGTTCCGTCAAATGTGACCGTGCCTACCGACTGTGTAGGATTGTAAGGTTGATTATTAATATTATGGAGGTATGCATCAAAGCTTAAAGCTCGTGTTTGAATTGTTATGCTTGGCGAACCTGAAAGCGGTGCCTTGACGCTGACATCTATAGTTGCGCCATCAGTTGTTGCAGCTGACAAATTTGTGTCATTAGAAACAACGTCGCTGAACGCATAGCCGTTGGCATATGTCACAGTCAAAGTGAAAGTCTCGTCAACCCTTGTTGTGATTTTGGAAATTTTTCCATTCGTTTCTTCGTATGTTGTTCCTGCGGTGTGTCCACCGATTGTTATGCCACTGACATGTTCGTCTGAGATGACAGAGATGTCATAAGGTGTTCTGTAAACCGGAACGTTGATCACTACATCGCTTGTGTAGGCGTCTGAGATTGTCAAGGTGTAAGTGTCGCCGCTGTTTGAAATAGATGCTTCACCTGAGGAGCCTGTGTTTGTCATCGTTCCGAGAACATATCCTGGCGTAACTGGTATTGTGATGTTCACCGTTGCACCGCCAGCAGCAGAAAAATTGTAGCCATAGAGATTGCCGTTCTCGCCGTTTACAGTTCCTGTGGTAGGAAGATTTGGCTGTACAGTGCTTTCATCATATGTTGCTGAAAGCGCTCCTGTGAATGCATTTGCAAAATTTAGGCTGGTATCATCGGTTTTGTCAAAGTTGACAGTGATGTTTGCCAACGATTGCTGCCATGTAGCATCTAATGTCACAGCGACAGACGAAGCCCTATCGGCATCCCAAGCAACTGCTGTGTCGCCGTTTGGATAGCTTGGAACTACGTCGTAGTCTGTGTAATTCTCGTCCCATTCAACTTCTGCAGTATAATAAGGTTTATTACTATCGTTAGGATCTGTTAAGCCAACAAGAATGAAAGCTATGTCGTTATTGTCTGGTCTGCTGATCTGGCTAACGATATCCGACCATGGAGTGTTAAAGCCAACGCCATTTAAGGTCATTGTCGTTACTCCGGGAGAGATTTCGAAACCAAGGTTCACCGTTATATTATAACTCAAATCCTTCCAAACCACATAGAGTGGGCCGTTGCCGGAATAAGCGGCGATAGAGGTGAAGCCACTTGTTGCGGTTGAACTCTCGGCGTAGTGAAGCGGTTTTTTGCCGGTTGAGGCAGGCTCAAGAGTCAGGCCAGAGGCTGTGGCAGTGTTTCCTATTATAGTAGGAAGATCGGTTGTGTATTTATCTGAAATGATGCCAACCGTTGCCGCGTCAATCACAGTGCCGTCTGAGTTTTTCAAGATCCTCAGTGAGTCGAGGTCGGCCTTGGCGCTGTCGCCATTTTTGTAAAAGATGCCTGTTTCGTCGTCGACTATGTAGACACTGCGGCCAGCGATTGTAGGTGAAGTAGGCACATTGTGATAACCAAATTGAAAGCCATGAGCGGTTTCGTTGTAGTTTGCTGGGGTTTTAAGGGTACGTGTCCAAGTTCCGTCCGAGGAAGCAGTTCCAAGAACGAAGGTGTCGCCGCCATAGATTGTGACCGTGTCCATCGTTCCTATCGTTTGATAGTTTAGCGAGGTAGGCATGTTGACGTATGCCCAGTCGTAGATATCAGCAAGCACAACGTTTCGCGCCCAGCCCGCAAGGCGGCCTGCTGTTGAAAGTTCGGTGTAAGAAGGCGTGAAGTTGTAAGAGCCAAGCACGAGATCATAGATGGCAGCTTTTGTGGTATCGTTGCCCACAACGCCGAAAAGGCCGACATAGGAGTCGTAAGACGAAGCTTCAACGCCTATCGCGCCGGAGATCGTGTGGCCGTTTCCGTTAAACTTTCCGACAAAAGGGTTTGCAAGCGTTCCGATAGGAGTCCAGAGTGCATCTGCAAGGTTGATGTCAGCAGTCAGAGCATAGTTTGCGCTTGCCCAGCCTGCCTGACCTGCTGCGATAGCCTTTGCAACGCCTGTCAGCTCTTTGGCTGAGCTGATTTGATAAAAGCCGTTGCTGTCTGTTGTCAGTTGTGATTCCGTAATTGCCGCGTCGTAATTTACCGCCGTCACGGTTTCAAGCTTGCTCGACTGTTTTGAAAAGCTTGGCAGTGCCAGACCGACTCCGCAGGTCAGAACCCCCAAGATGATTGCAAAAATCAAACTAGTCCATTTTTTCGTTTTTGACATAACCTTCTCCTTTGTCGAAAATCTTTTTCAAGATTAACTTTACAAGTTAAGTATAGCACAAGTCGAAAAAAATAACCAAATAATTCGACGTTTTTTTCAAATATTTTTTATCATTTTGTTGCACTGCGCTGCAAAGATATTTTTTGTTTTGAGAGCGTGTTTGCGGCTCAAAAAAATGGGTGTTTTTCAAAAATTAACACAATTTTTGCGCTTTTTTTATTATTTTTCGCATTTTTTTGTTAATTATTTGACTTTTTTTTAAAATTGTGCTAATTTTTTGTTGTGAGGTTGACATGAAAAAAATTATTTTGTCCGGCATCAGACCTACCGGCAAGCTGCACGTTGGGCATTATATCGGCGCCATAAAGCAGCTTGTGGAAATTCAAAACAGCGGCGATTTTGACAAGTTTTATGTCATGCTTGCCGACTCGCAAGCGCTGACTGACAACGCCGGAAACGTGCAAAAAGTGCGCGACAACATCTTGGAAGTCGCCCTCGATCTGCTCTCCTGCGGCCTGGACCCAAACAAGACCTGCCTTTTTATTCAGTCCGAAATTCCAGCGTTGACTGAGATGACTTTTTATTATATGAACCTGGTCACGCTTTCAAGATTGAAGAGAAATCCGACCGTCAAGGAAGAAATCAAGCTCCGCGGCTTTGAAGAGAGCTTACCAATGGGCTTTTTAACCTATCCAATTAGTCAAACGGCAGACATAACTGCCTTTGGAACGACGATTGTTCCAGTCGGCGAAGACCAAAAACCGATGATCGAGCAAGCAAGAGAGATCGTGCGCACCTTTAATTCGACATATGGCAAGGTTTTGACGATGCCAGAGGCGGTCATTCCAAAAACCAAAGCGCAAGCAAGGCTGGTTGGCACCGACGGAAAAGGAAAAATGAGCAAATCTCTGGGAAATTGCATCTATCTGAGCGACGATGAGGCAACGATCAAGCAAAAAGTCATGGGCATGTTCACCGACCCTGATCATATAAAGGTGTCGGACCCAGGCAAGGTTGAAGGCAATGTCGTGTTCGAATATCTCAATGCGTTCGTCAAGCCGGATTCGTTCGAAAAATATCTGCCTGAATACAAAAATTTGGACGAGCTCAAAGCCCACTATCAAAGAGGCGGCCTTGGCGATGTGAAAATCAAGTTGTTTTTAAACAACATCCTGCAAGAAATCTTGCGACCAATCAGAGAAAAACGCGAAGAGCTTGCAAAAAACCCTGAAAAAGTTTATCAGATTTTGTTTGACGGCTCTGACAACGCGAACATCGAAGCCAACAAAACCATGCAAAACATCAAATCAGCAATGGGAATCGATTATCGCAATATTTATTCAAAAAAATAAAAATATCGATATTTTGGGTTAAAAAAACGGCTATTTTTTGAAAAATAACCGTTTTTTTTTGATATTTTTTTATTTTTTCCTCTTTTTGTCCTCTTCGACAAAACCATAGGCTTTGTCGATAAGTGAGCACAACTGCCCAACCGAGTCGGTCACCTCAAACGAAAGTGCACCTTTATCCAAAAAGCCGTGCTCAACACATTTTTTCAGCTGCGCAAACAGATCGTTGAAAAATCCGTTATAGTTGTAGACAAAAATTTCGCGATTGTGCTCAAAATATTTTTTAGTTTCGATCAAATACATGAACTCTTCGATCGTTCCCGAGCCGCCCGGCAAAACCACCACCGTTTCACACTGCCTGCAAATGTTGACAAGCCTGCCAGCTTCGTCCTCCACAAGCATAAGCTCTTTGAAATTTAGCCCAGGGATATCCTTTCTGAACTTTTTTGGAACGATCATAAATATATCGTTCGAATATTTTGCAAACTCATCCACCATCAGGCCCATGATCCCTGTCGAGGACCCACCTTGTGCGATCGTCCAACCAGTTATCGCAACATGCTTTGCTATTTTTTTGAGGTTTTCAATCAATTCTTCGTCTTTTGGCATCTTCATGCCACACGCCATAAAAATTCTTTTTTTTCTCATTCGTCCTCCTGAAATTTATAGCATTATACCATTTTTTCTTGAAAACAAAAAGCGTTTTAAACAAATTTTTATTATCAAAAGTTATGTCTGCAAGCGCCGATTGGCATTTGCAAACAAAACCGATGTTTATGCAAATGATGACACAATATTATGCTTTTGCGCTAGCAAAATTTAAAAATTTACTTGTTTAAATTTTAACATCACATATTTTTTTGCAAGCGATTTTAACACAAAAAAATCAATAATTTATTTAAATTTAACAAAAAAACGCAAAAAAAATGCGTTTTTTAATATATTTTTGCGTGTTTGAAAAATTCTTCGGTCGTCATGAGCCCTGAGCGATTAAACCTTTTGAGATGTTTGAGCTTGCTCGCATCGCCCTTTGTCAGGTGGTTTACCCCCTCGTTGCAGGTCAAAAAAGCTTTGAAGCCAAGCCCGGATAAAATCTCATAGCTTTCTTCTGAATACTTGCCAAACGGATAGGCGAAGATGTTTGTGGTGAAGCCGCACTTGTCCTTAAAGCAGTCCTCAAGTTTACTGACATCCTCTGTCAGACTTTTTTTGTAAGCTTCATAGTCTTCGCTCGGCTTTTTTCCAATGCCGTATCGCGGTTTAAAATTGTGCATATTGTAGGTGTGGTTGCCTATTTCAAAATATTCGCTCTCTTGCAGCACTTTAATTTCGCTCCAAGTCAGATGAGAATAGTTTGGATTGTCAAAATCTCCGCTAGTTGTGCTGAACTCAGAATACGTTCCGACCACATTTATCGTCGCTTTGAAGCCCATTTCTTCAAAAATCGGTTTGGCATAGTAATAATTGTTGTAGTGGCCGTCATCAAAAGTGATCACGATCGGTTTTTCTGGCAAATCCGCCCTGCCCTCACAAAAATCTATAAGCTCAGAGACAAAAACAGTTTGATAGCCATGATCTTTTAGCCAAACCAAATCATTTTTCAAGCTGTCTGGTGAGAGGATATACTCACCTTTGCGTGACTTCAATATCGAGTGATACATCAAGATCGGAACGTCGACAACCTCCTCAGCTTTTAGCGAGGTCGTCGGAGCGCCCGATGATACGATCAAACTGATGAAAACAAAAATCAGAGCCAAAACTTTTCTCATATGCCTATTGTCTGTCGAAAACTCAAAAAAATTCGAAATTTTTGACTTTTTTTCTATTTTTTTCACGCGCTTTTATGGGTTTTGTGATAAATTATCAAATTTTTTCGCTTTCAAAACCAGCAAAATTGCAAATTTGTTTGACAATTTTCTTGCAAATGAGTATCCTATTATCAAAGGAGGAAAACTATGGCTAAACAGACAAAAAAATCATCTTCAAGCTCAAGCGGAATGTGGGGACTCAACAAAATCTCTTTCTGGCTGATCGTTGCAATCACTGTTTTGTATGCAGTCGCTTTGATCCTTTCAGCTTGCGGTGTTTCTTCGCTCGCAGTTTCTGTGCTTCAAAGCATCGCTGCTGCCGCAATGATCATTGTTGTGGCAATCTTGGCTTGGAGATATGTTAGACCAAAGCCTGCGGTTTGGAAGGTGCTCTACTTCATCTGCCTTTTGATCGTGATCGCTGGAATCATCGTTCCAATGGTGATTGGTTAAAATAAAAAAAACCTTTTGCATATGCGAAAGGCTTTTTTTTGTTAAATTTTCAAATTTGTTTGGGCTTTTTGCTTGATTATTTGCTTTAAATCATGTATAATATTGAAGCATGGAGGATTGGCTGAGTGGTTTAAAGCGGCGGTCTTGAAAACCGTTGATGTGAAAGCATCCGCAGGTTCGAATCCTGTGTCCTCCGCCAAGTGAAACTGATAAGAACATAATATTATTCTTATCAGTTTATTGTTTGAGGGGTTATGAGTAAAGTTTTATTAATTGTTGATATGCAAAAAGGATTTATTAATAAAAAAATATATTCTGATTTGGTAGTTAAAATAGATGACTTGATTAAAAAAAACACTTACGATTGTTACATTTTTACAAAATTTATTAACAAAAACAATAGTTTTTTTGTTAATAAATTGAATTGGAAAAATTTAATGAATGAGGAATCACAAAAAATTTGTGTAACTATACCTAAAAATTCTCTAGTTTTTGAAAAGTTTGGTTATGCGTTAGATAAGAAATATGTAAAAAAAATTAAAGAAATTGTTTCGTCCGAAAATCAAATTGATATATGTGGTTTACAAACTGATGCCTGTGTTTATGCAATTTCATTACAACTTTTTGATAACCAAATTTACCCTAATATTTTAATAAATTACACAGCAACAACAAATGATTATGAAAGCGTAAAGTTTATGCTTACTCATCAATTTGGGAAAATTGATGAAATGAAATAAAGTGTGTTTTTATGGATACTCACGCTTCCCGCCAATTCCTTGGCATCGACGCCCGATTAAAGGCTGACGCCTTTTCTTTGCTTCGCAAAGTCGAACCTGCTTCGCAGTCGGCCCCGGCCGTTGAAGCTGGGCTGGCAGGTTTGTGGCTCACCCGTGCAAGCACGCCGCCACTGCACCGAATCCTGTGTCCTCCGCATAAATCCCATGATTTGTTGGTATGTGAAAAAATTTCACATAAAAAATAAAAAATTAAAAAATGTATATTTACAGAGTCACTTAATTTTAATTTAAAAAAATTTTAATATAGACTTTGTGCGCAAACAGAGCATTAAAGATTAAACGAATTTTGCGAAATTAAAGCTTTTTGTTGACAAACTCTTAACGATCAAGTAAATATATTTTAGGTGGAAATAAAAATGAAAAGCAGTAATAATTCAATAATAATTTCAGGTTTTGGCGGCGTTGGAAAAACATTTTTAGCAAAGAAGTATAAAAATGTTGTTGACTTGGAAAGTTCTCCTTATAAATACTATTATTCAGATGTAAAAATGGCAGATTATGAAAAATTAAAAGGATGTAAAAATAGGACAATTCGAAAAGAATGGCCAGAAAACTACATCAATGCCATTAAAAAAGCCTTGACGGAATATGATATCGTTTGTGTCAGATACAACGGCGATGAGGAAGTTGATTTTTATGATACATATGGGCTGGACTATATTGTGTGTTATCCTACAAAAAGTGCTTATAAAAAATACATAAAGCGCTTTAAAGATAGAGGCAATTCGAAAGAGTGGATCGAAAAGAATAAGGTTTATTATGAAACGGCATACCAACGATGCAAAAATTTTAAAGGTAAAAAGATATTGCTACACGATGATGAAACCTTGGAAGATGCTTTGATAAAAAGAAATTATATATTGATACCTCAAGATAAAATGTTCAGTTAAGGCCAAAAGATTTCCGCCAATTCCTTGGCGTCGACACCCGATTAAAGGGCTGACGCCTTTTCTTTTGTTTCTTACTATACAACTAAAATAACAAAAAATTAAAAATTATAACATTTTGGAGTAATTAATATGACGATTGGAATTGATATAGATGACACTTTGACACTTCTATATGACTTAAAGGTTAAAACAGCTCAAAATTATATTTCAAAACACAATTTGAATTTTAAGCTTGTAGATCCAGACTCTATCTCGTTTGGCGGAATGTTTGATTGGCCAACCTTTGAATGCGACAAGTTTTGGTTTGAAGAGGCAGACAAAATGCTGGCAGAGGCTCAACCAAGAGGGTTTGCGTGCGAAGCTATAAAACAATTAAAAAAACTTGGACATAAGATAATAATTGTCACAGCAAGAACAACAGAGTGGCATAAAGAACCATATAAAATGTCCTATGACTGGCTAAGGAAAAATGACATTTGCTATGATGAATTGTTGGTAGGCTGTTTGGACAAAACTCAAGCTTGCATTGAAAAAAAAATAGATATTTTTATTGATGATTTGCCAAGCACGTTAATAAAACTGCAAAATGTTGGCATAGACACAATATTGATAGAAGCTCCACATAACAAAGAACAAAATATTTACAGTGGCAAAACCGCAAAAGATTGGCGAGAAATCGAAACTTTCATCACGTCTGATCAAAATTAATGCACTCAGCTGAAATTCAACTTTCGCAAAGCGAACCTGCTTCGCAGTCGGCACTGGCATAAAATTGTTTGGCTTTTTATGGCATTTTTCATATAATTTTTTCTAGGATAACGCCATGCAAACACAACTTTCTCACGAACAATTTAAAGCAAAGCAGACCGTGCGAAAAAACGGTCTGTTTTTTGTGCTTGAAAATTTGGAACATACTGAAAATATAGGCTCCGCGTTTCGCCTAGCTGACGCTTTTGGCGTGGAAGCAATCGTCATCATCTCAAAAAATCCGCTTGACGAAAAGAAAATAGCAAAAACGGCGAGAGGCTGCCAAAACTTTGTGCCTTTCGTGATCGTAGGCTCTTGCGATGAGGCGCTGGCATACTTAAATCAAAACGACATCGTTCCAATCAATCTTGAAATCACTTCAACAAGCAAACCACTGAGAGAGATCAACTTTGCTAAATTCGAAAAAGTCGCGCTAATCGTTGGAAACGAGCGACACGGCGTCAGCGCGCAGATGCTTTCAAAAGTTCCGCTCTCCGCGCATATCGATATGTTTGGCAACAATTCTTCGCTCAACGTCGCCACAGCGCTTGCGATAGGCGCCTATCATGTGCGCGAGTCTCCTCACTTGACAAAACGCACAAAGTCGCTTTTTCGTTTGATCGGTGGGTGAAGCGGACCGTCAGGATAGCCCAAAACGCAGTGGCCAACTCCGACATAGTTTTCGTCCACTCCCCATTTTTTGAGCATCTTTTTGCCCTGCTCTGTTTCAAACTCTTCTTTGGCGCGATGAATCCAGCAAGAACCCACGCCCAAGCTGTAAGCCGCGTTCATCAAATTGCCAAGCACCAGGCTGGCGTCTTCGACATATGTCCAAATTCGTTTGTCGCCGAGCACCACCAAAACCGTTGGCGCGTTGTAAAACGGATCGACTTTCGCGCCCAAGATTGAAGCGTTGAGTTTTGAAAGCTTTTTGATCGTTTTTGCATCCTGCAACACCAAAATGATTGGCGACTGCAAACCTTTTCCACTTGGCGCGCAGGTGCCTGCTTTCAAAATTAGTTCCAACTCTTCTGGCTTTATCTGCTCGCTTTTAAATTTTTTGCAGCTTTTCCTTTCGGTCAAGCATTTGATCACTTTGTTCATGCCCTAGTTCTCCCACAGTCCGTGAAGATTGCAATATGAATACGCCACAACCATCCTGTCCTGCTCGCCTAGCGCAAACTCTGCCTGCGGCAAGGTGTTTGGCGATAGTTGTTTGATATAGAACCCTTCACTTGTTTGCAAAACGATGTGCGAGATATAGTGCTCTGGCGTCATTGGATGAGCGATTGCCCCAACTTTGACCAACACCTTTGATCCGGTTTGCACAACGACAGGCTTGTGTTTTTCGCCAGCAGCTTCAACAGAGTTTGGCAAAAGCTCGGTCATAGGTTTGCCGCAGCAAAACATAGGCACGCCGCTGTCGACAAGTTTGATTGCAACATTGCCGCAAGTTTGGCATTTAAAAAATACAAGTTTTTTCATATTTCCTCCTAAACAATTTGATTATATCACTTTTTTTGCGCCTGGCAAAACAAACTCGCATCAAGGGTTTTGCAAAAGCTTGCATTTTATGATATCATATTAAAAGGAGGTATGGAGAAAATATGATTATTATCGTAGACTTAGACCTTACGCTTTTAAATTCACAAGGCGCGTTGAGCGAAGAAAGCAGGCAGACATTGCTCGCCTGCAAACAAAAGGGTCACAAAATTGTCATCAACTCGGCACGCAGCCTTGTTCGAACGAGAAAATTTACACAAGCGATCGACGCTGATTTTTGCAACTGCTTTTACGGCAACTTGCTGGTGGATAAAGACGAAAATGTGCTTTTTGCAAAAAAGATCGACTGCAAAAATTTTGAAGAGCTTGCCAAAGATTTTTTCAAAATCCATCATGGCTGGATGGGCGTTGAAACGATTGACGGAGCTTTCACCACAAGCGAAAGCATGGCAAAAAAGATGAACGCAGCTTTTGTGCCGGAAAGCGAAATCTTTTCAATCGAAGCATACAAGCTTATTTTTGAAATTGATCAAAGCAAAAGAAGCGAGTATGAAAAGGTTATGAAAAAATACCCTTTCGCTGTGGTTTTCAATAGAGAAGGGTATTTTTGCTCAATAATTCCGCAAGAGACAAACAAATGGAACGGCCTGAAAAAATTGCTGCAAATTTTGCCGCACGAGCAGACGATCGCTTTCGGCGACGAGGCAAGCGACATTCAAACTCTGCAAAATGTCGACATACCAGTCGCGATGGCAAACTCGACGAGCGACCTGCTCTCTTTGGGCTTTAACCAAACCAAATCAAATGACGAAAACGGCGTCGTCGCCTTTTTGCAAGATCTGCTTTTGAAGAGATGAGAGGTTGAAGTCCAACGCTTGAAAATTTTTAACCATTGATGTTTTTAATCAAAGCGTTCTGTCATTTTTAAGATTGTTTTCTATAGCCTGCCTCAATTTACCGTTACAAAACAAAAAATATTGCCCCATAGCCTGAAGCTTTGGCAGTTCCAGTTGAGTTAAGGAGTTGTTACAGCGTAAGAAACCGCCTCCTACTTTCTGAAGCTCAGGCAGCTTTAAGTCAGTTAAGGAGTGGTTAGCGTGTAAGAACTCATGCCCTACTTCTCTAAGATTAGGTAAATCCAGTTGAGTTAAGGAGCGATTCCAGTATAAGAAATCATCTCCTGCCGTCTGAAGTTTAGGCAGCTTTAAGTCAGTTAAGGAGTTGTTGTTAAACAAGAAGCCCCTTCCTGTTTCTCTAAGGTTAGGTAATTCCAGTTGAGTTAAGGAGTTGTTACGGCGTAAGAAACCGCTTCCTACTTTCTGAAGCTCAGGCAGTTTTAAGTCAGTTAAGGAGTTTTTAACGGGTAAGAACTCATGCCCTACTTCTCTAAGATTAGGTAAATCCAGTTGAGTTAAGGAGTCGTTGTAATATAAGAATTCATCTCCTGCCGCCTGAAGTTTAGGCAGCTCTAAGTGGGTTAATGAGTGGTTGCGGTATAAGAAATCCCTGCCAACCTCAACTATGTTTGGGTTTGAATAGCCAGTGATTCGATTGTGTTTGTTGAGGACAATCTCAATCTGTTCTCCCTCGACTGGTGCGATTTGAAGCGTTAACCCATCTTGGCTTGGAATGCGTTTGACACTTTTGATTTGCCCTACGCTCTCAGGAAAAGAATCTTGACTTGCAGAAAGATCTTTAATCTCGTTTGTGTTAAGATCCAAAACAAAATGATCAAGCAAAATGTATCGATCCTTATCAAGGGTTTTTGCCTCACCATTTTTGATAATGACATTGCCAGGGCAATAGTAGATGCCACCTGTTTCCAAGTTGTATTTATAAAACTTTCCGTCAGCAGCCTGAACATATCCAGGGATTTCCAATGTTTCTTGCCCCTGGTTTGCGAGGGTTATATGATATTTTTCGACAAAAGCTTGGGTCAGCCCCTCAATGATGTTATCCAAATTGTTGCCAAAGGCGGCATCTGGATTGACATCTCGTATCGTGTGATTGTATCTGTTTTTGATTGAAAGCCAGCTAGGATTTGTTCTTGAAAACTGTATGCTGAGAACGCTGACTCCGTAATCATCCTCTCGCCTTGGATTTTTAAATTCTTCTCTTCTGATTTCGTCAACATTTTTTTTGACAGCAAACCACACGCGGTTTGTGTTAAGCCTTCCACCATCGAAAGTGCAAAGCTCTTCGCCGCTATAAGGCACCGGTTGTCCTCCTTTATATTCAGGTGTCGGCCCACCGCGATAATAATAATGCCTAAAGCTTTGAATATCTGCTTCGGTTTGGCATTCTGGGTATAGAATATAGCCCGCTTTGTCAAAAAGCTCTTCAGGCGACAAGTTGGTTGTTTTTGTTCCGCTGACAAGCTTTGTGAGGCTGTAAATATATGTCTTGAAAGCAGATGTGAGGTTGTTTTTGGTTATGTCGTCATACAACTCTCTGCTTGGAGGAAAATGCTCGCTGATCAATTTTTGCAACAAGCCCTCTTTGTCGAGCAAGGTCGGAAAAAGATCCCGACACAAGTGCGAAAACTTTTCACCATAGTGTTTTTTTATCCACTTTAAATCTTTGCTTTCCATATCAACCATATACCCTTTTGAGAAGATATTTTTTGTCTTTTGTGATCAAGCCTGCCAAATCAATTTCTTTTAGACCGTCGTCGCCGTCCTCCAGCGTCTCAAAGGCATATGGCTGGCTGAACCACTCATCTTTCGGGTTCAACAACCTTTCATTTAGCAAAAGAACGTCGCCAACTTGCGGCGATTGAACTCCATAAAACTGCAAAATAAGGCGACACTCTTGTTTGGTTTCTTGATTTTGCAAAACAAACTCGCCGTGTTTTTTTATTTCTTTAATTTTTAAACTTGTATCCATGCCCACCCCTTTCTTTTTATTATACCATATCAAAAACCACATTGCAAGACTTTTAAGCATGAACGAATTTTATAAAAAGATTTAT
>CALVZD010000016.1 GCA_944372435.1 uncultured Clostridia bacterium
TAGGTGTAAAAAGAGAAACATAGACGATTTTTTTGTCTATGTTTCTCTTTAATATTCTGCTAGTTTCAAAATTGCTTGACTAACAAGACTTGTTTTTGTTTTTATTAGCCCATTGTCACGATTTTGACGCCAGGTCCCATGCTTGAGCAAACTGAAATGTTTTTGAAATATTGTCCTTTTGCTGCCGCTGGTTTTGCTTTTGTGAGCGCTTCGATCACGGTGTTGTAGTTGTCAATAAGCTTATCCTTGCCAAAGCTTGCTTTGCCAATGATAACGTGAACGTTGTTGGTTTTGTCAAGTCTGTATTCCACCTTGCCGGCTTTGACGTCGGCGATTGCTTTTTTGACATCCATTGTCACTGTTCCGCTTTTTGGGTTTGGCATAAGGCCCTTAGGTCCAAGCACTCTTGCAACGCGTCCTATAACGCCCATCATGTCAGGCGTTGTGATGCAAACATCAAAATCGAGCCAGCCGCCCTGAATTTTTGCGACCATCTCTTCGGCGCCAACATAGTCAGCACCTGCCTTGACAGCTTCGTCAGCTTTGTCGCCTTTTGCGATAACCAAAACTTTCACGCTTTTGCCTGTTCCATGAGGGAGCACAACCACGCCTCTCACCTGTTGATCAGCGTTTCTGCCGTCAACGCCGAGCTTTACGTGAAGCTCGATCGTCTCGTCAAATTTGGCTTTTGCGTTGTTTAAAACATTGTCAATAGCTTCGCTTGGTGAATAGCTTTTCAGCTTGTTGTAAGATTCAAGCGCAGCTTTCATTCTTTTTCCCACTTTCATCTGCCTCTCTCCTCTTATTCAACCACGGTCACGCCCATGCTGCGTGCCGCACCTTCAATCATCCTCATAGCTGCTTCAACGCTGCCTGCGTTAAGATCTGGCATTTTGAGCTCTGCGATCTCTTTGATCTGAGCTTTTGTGATTGATCCGACTTTTGTTTTGTTTGGTTTTGCTGAACCCTTTTCAAGCCCAATTGCTTTTTTGATAAGCACGGCTGCTGGTGGAGTTTTCAGCACAAACGAGAATGACCTGTCTTGATAAATTGTTATCACAACAGGGATGACAAGACCTGCCTGTGAAGCGGTTTTGTCGTTGAACTCTTTGGTAAATGCCGCGATGTTGATCCCGTGTGGGCCAAGAGATGAACCCACTGGTGGTCCAGGTGTGGCTTTACCAGCTGGGAGCTGAAGTTTTACAACTGCCCCAATCTTTTTTACTGCTGCCATTTTTTTCCTCCTTATGTGTGGTGTTTTTGAGCAGATGGCTGCCGCTCTCCCACGAATTTGTATTTTTAGCAAGCGCTAAGCTTGCGAAATACCATCTTTATGCTTCAACTTTTCGCATTTGCGTAAAGTCAAGGTCAACAGGTGCCTCTCTGCCGAACATCTCAACGATGACTGTTGCAAGGCCTCCCTCTGCGTTCACGCTTTGAACGGTGCCGATTGTGCCCTCGAGTGGCCCATCGATGACTTCAACTTTGTCGCCCACGCTGAGATTTGCCTCAACTTTGATCTTTTCGAGCTTGTTCTTTCGAACCTCCTCCTCAGTCAGTGGAAGCGCTCTTGCGTTTGGTCCAACAAAGCCGGTTATGCCACGCGTGTTGATCACTGCGTGCCAGAGATCATCGCCATATATCATTTTGACAAAGATATAACATGGCATGCTTTTTCTTTCGACCAGTTTCTTTTTGCCGTTTTTTTCTTCAACAACCGTCTCCATTGGGATGACTATGTCAAAAATGCGGTTTTGAAGGTTGAATTTTGGGATAACTGCAAGCAAATTTTCTCTTGCAACATTTTCATATCCCGAATAGGTGTGAAGCGCATACCATTTTGCTTTTGCGCGAGCCTCTTCGTGCTCCAAATCCTTTTGCTCAGCTGCGTTTTCAAGAGCCACGTCTTGCACGCTTTCGATTTTTTCTTCTTCCATTTACTTCCTCCCTAAGCTGTTAACAATCCAAACAGATAGCCAAACAATGTGTCAAGCCCAAAAAGCACCACTGCAAAAACCAAAACCACAACAAGCACTATGCCGGTTTTTTTGCAAACCTCTGCAAAGCCTGGCCAAGTGACCTTTTTAAGCTCGCTGGACATTTCGCGCGCTTTTTTTGCAAGCTTGCGCTCTTTTGGCTTTTTTTCTTTCTTCTTTTTGTCTTGTTTTGCGTTTTGTTTTGTGTCTTTGCTTTTTTCAGCTTTATCTTTTGCAGGCAAAGCCTTGTCGTCAGCCTGCTGGCTGGCAACAGCTTCCTCTTCGGCTGGTGCGGTTTCAGAGAGAACTTTGTTCTCTTTCAAGTTCTTCTTTTTCGACATATCGCCTCCTGCAGATTATTTTGTTTCCTTGTGAACCGTTCTCTTTCCACATTTTGGACAGAATTTTTTGATTTCAATCCTCTCTGGATTTGCTGCACTGTTCTTTGATGTGGCATAGTTGCGCTCTTGGCACTCGGTGCAAGCAAGAGTAACATATTTGCGTTTTGGTGCTGCCATAACTAATCTCCTAACAAAAAAACTAACACCCCAAGCTGGAAGTGTTAGTGTATTTTAACACAATGGCAAGTGTTTGTCAAGAAAAAACCTTGCAAATTCTAAAATTTTTGTGAAAAGTTTGTTCACTTTCTTTTGGATGATTTTTTAAACTCTTTCAAGTCTTGATCCGAAACAAAAGTGTCAACAAGCATAGCCTTTTGATTTTCGCCACACTTTTTGCTGCTGTCAAGAAAGTTTGACGGAAAATTGAAGTCGAGATCGTTGGTGAGAACATACATAAAATAGACCTTCAAAAGCTCCTTTGCAAACAAAAAAGCCTCATCATAGTTGTCGCCTGATGTGGAAATGTCGAGGTCTGGAAAGTATACCTTGGTTTCGTCCTCATCAAAATAGAATATCGCTGGATAGATGAATTGTCGCATTAAAATTTCTCCGTTGTTAATATTTTAACAAACTTTTTTGGTTTTGCCAAACAAATTAGCAAACAAAATGCGTTTTTGAGCGCTTTTTTTGCAAATTTTCACCACTTCGGGTTTTGCTTGCAAAAGGCTTTGGCTATTGCTGCACAAAAAAAGCGGGCAAAAAACCCGCAATCTTTTTGATCTTCATCTTGTCATTTCCTTTTCCGCTTCAATTGACGCAATCTTTGTTTTTTGCGCAACTGGATTGTATGAAACCACTGTTCTGTTGTCTTTTAAAATTGAAATTTGAAAATTTGGCATGATGTTGTTCCTCCTTGATGACACTCATACTATATCACAAACTTTTGAATTTGTAAATAGTTTTTTTAAAATTTTTTAAACATTTTTTTATGTTTATTTTTAAGGGATTTCACATCTTTTGTGGGATTTCAATTGCAAGCACATCGCAGGCTTGTTCGATCTCTTTTAATGTAAGGCGCAGCAGCGAAAGCTTGACAGCTTTTTTTGCTGGATCGCTTTCAGAAAGGATATGCTCGGCGGTGTAAAAGCTTGAAAAGTTTTTGCAAACATCGAACAGTGCGGTGCAAACGCCACTCAAACTTTTTTCGTTGAAAGCTGTGTGATAGCTTTGTTTGAGTTTTGCCAAACCCATCAACACCGCCTTTTGCTCTGGCGTGTAAAAGTCAAAGCTTTCCTCACTCTCTTCCGCCTTTTGCAAGATCGACTTTATTCGACAAGCCGTGTATTGGATGTATGGCCCAGTTTTGCCCTCGAACGAGATAAATTTGTCGATATCAAAAATATAGTCTTTTTCCACCACATTTGACAGATCTGCAAACTTTATCGCAGCGTTTGCGATCTTGCGTTTGACATCCGCGTCGTATTCGGTGCCGTTTTGTTTGAGTTTTTCCTCAACTTTGTCCTGCACCATCTGCAAAATATCCAGCAGGCCAACATTTCCGCCATTTCGCGTTTTGAAAGGCTTGCCGTCTTTGCCGTTCATCGTTCCAAATCCTGTGTGCAAAAGCTCTTGCCCGGCAGGCGAGATCCCCGCCTTTTTGCAGGCCCTGAAAATTTGAGTGAAGCGCTGCGCCTGACGAGCATCGGTGACATAGTGGAGGACATCTGGATGATAGAGCTTGTTGCGATAGTAGATCGTTGCGATGTCTGAGGTCGCATAAAGCTCGCCTCCGTTCGATTTTTGGATCATGAGAGGCGGCATCGGATTTTCATACCTCTGCACCTCATCAGGGCTCTTTTTTGGGATAGGAATCTGCTCGCCCTCTTCGGCAACATCGACAACAAGAGCGCCTTCACTTTCTCGCGCCAGGCCTTTTTGCTTGAAGATTTCGATAACCTCGTCGATATAGCCACTCGCGTCGCTTTCGCCGTTCCAAAGATCGAAGTCGGCGCCCAACAACTTGCAAACTTTTGTGGCCTCTGCAACCGAAACTTGTCGCAATTTTTTCCAAAAGTCATAATATGGGTGCTGCTTGTTTTGAAAAGCGAGAGTTATCTCTTCCGCCCTGGCTTTAAACGCCGAGTCCTCGTCTTTCAGCTTGCTGGCTGCAGGATAAGCGCGGTTCATAACCTCGATCGTAAGCGGAAGCGCGCCTTTTAAGTAATCCTGAAATTTGCCCTCTTTTTCGAGCAGCGCCATAATAAGCCCAAGTGGCATGCCCCAGTCGCCGAAAAAGATGTCGCTTGTGACTTTGTAGCCGAGCTTTTTATACAACCGTTTGAGAGCTTCGCCGATGTTTAAAGAGCGCATATGACCAATGTGCATGGCTTTGCCGAGGTTTGGGCCGCCGTAGTCGATGAAAATGTGCTTGTCTTTGCTTTCTGGCTTTTGATAGGCAATCTCGCTTGCAAGCGCTTTCAGCCCTTTTTCAGTCAAGCGTATGTTGATAAACGCCGGCCTTGCCACCGAAAACTCAAAATTTTTGCTGCTTTTTAGGTTTTCAACAATTTTTTGAGCGAGTTCAAAGGGGTTTGTTTGCAGCTTTTTGGCTGCTGCAAAACAAGAATTGCATTGAAAGTCGCAATTTGGCATATTCGAAAAAACGACGCAGAAATCCTCTCCTGCGCCGCAGGATTTTGCCGCCGCATTCAGCAGTTTTTCAGCCTCCTCTCTAATCATCCATCTCTCTCCTGTCATCCATTGCGCGCGAAAGCGTCGCTTCGTCAGCGTATTCAAGATTGCTGCCCATCGAGATGCCTTGCGCAAGCCGCGTCACCTTGACACCTATAGGCTTCAACAGGCGCGCGATATACATCGCTGTCGCGTCGCCCTCCACATCGGGATCGGTCGCCATGATCACCTCTTGCACTCCGTCATCTTTCACGCGTTTTAAAAGCTCTCTGATCTTTATGTCATTCGGCCCTCTGCCCTCAAGCGGGCTGATCGTGCCAAAAAGCACATGATAGGTGCCGGTGTAACTCTTAATCTTTTCCATTGCAAGGATGTCTTTTGGCTCTTTGACAACGCAAACGAGTTTTGGGTCTCTGGTTTGGCAGAGGTCGCAGACAGGCTTGTCCGTGTAGTTTCCGCACTTCGAACAGAGCGAGATCTTGCTTTTGACCTCTTTTAACGCCTCCGCAAAATTTTCGGCACGCTCTTTTGAGCCCTCGATGATGGAAAAAGCATAGCGCTGCGCAGTTTTGTAGCCAACGCCTGGAAGCGAACGAAAATATTCGATGAGTCTCTCGATTGGATCGTCAAATTTTGCCATGTTTACATCCCTGGAATTTGAGGAATTCGCTCTTTTTCGGCGATGTCGATCTTGGAGAGCGCGTCGTTAAACGCAGAAGTCACAAGGTCTTCAAGCATTTCGACATCGTCAGGATCGACCACCTCTTTTTTGATTTTGACAGCTTTGAGCGTTTTGTTGCCGAACATGACAACTTCAACCATACCGCCGCCAGAAGAGCCGACAAACTCCTCCGCATCAAGCTGCGCTCGCGCCTGCTGCATTTGTTGTTGAAGCTTTTGTGCTTGGCGCATGAGCTGCTGCATGTTTCCTCCGCCAAAGCCTCCTCCAAATCCGTATGCCATATTTTCCTCCTTAATCTATCACTTTAAATTTTTCTCCAAACATCTTTTCAAGCTTTTGCCTGTCGAGCTCGACCTTGCTTGGCAGAATCTCTTTTTTGTTGATCTCAACGTTCATTTCAAGCCCTTGCCAGCTGAGCGCACGCTCGATGTCACGCTTTCCGTCATTCAAGAGCGCCGCAACGGTGGTGTCGGTCGTTGAAATGACAAGGCTTGATCCTTCTATTTTGACATCTGTGATATCGCCGCACGCCACATGCAAAGCAACGTGTTTGTGTTCCTTCAAAAACAACACAACCTTGCCCCAAATTTCGCGAACGTCGCTTGAAGCGCTTGCTGCGGGCGGCTTAATCAATTTTTTTTTTGAAAATCTCCGCTTATGCAACTTATCGCAACGTTTTCAAGCAGCAGCCGCGTCGAAAGCGCATACCTGAGATCTGCTTCGCTGGCTGCAAAGTTTTGCATATAGCCGATCAGCTGCTTGTCGGTTGCGCGCTCGCTTTGTGCGATAAATTTTTCAACTATCTCATCAGGCAAATTTAAAATTTCGTTCGGCTCTGAGCAAGTTTTGCAGATGAGCAGGTCGCGCGCGTGCTTTGCCGCATCCTTTGCAAAGATTGCAAGGTTTTTGCCGCTTGCGTCGATCTTGTTGATCTCTTCAAGCACGCCTCCAATATCTTTATCTATGATTTTGTCGAAGAATGTGATCAGAAGCTCGTGATCGGTGGTGCCAAGCACTTTGAGCACATCCTCTTTCGTTATATGTCCCGACGCATAGGCGTTGATCGAATCTGCGATTGAAAGCGTGTCACGCACACTGCCCTCGCCTGCCGCTGCGATAAGTTTGACCGCCTCTGGCTCTGCGTCGATTTCCTCTTTTTCGAACACACCAAAAAGCACTTTGCAAAGGTTTTCAACCGAAAGCAACCTAAAATCGAAGCGCGAGCAACGAGAAAGAATGGTTGCTGGCAGCTTTTGCACTTCGGTTGTAGCCAAAATGAAGATGACATATTTTGGCGGCTCTTCCAGAGTTTTTAGCAGTGCATTGAAGGCGCTGTCCGAAAGCATATGCACTTCGTCGATGATGTAGACTTTGTATTTTGCACCGATCGGCGCAAACTTGACTTTTTCGCGCAGCTCGCGTATGTCATCCACGCGGTTGTTTGAAGCCGCATCGATTTCGACGATGTTGATATCGTTTTCTGCTGCAAGTCGTTTGCAGGTTTCACACTCGCCACAAGGAGAGCCTGTCACATTGTTTTCGCAGTTGACGGCTTTTGCAAAGATCTTGGCGACGCTTGTTTTGCCTGTTCCTCGCGAGCCGGTGAAAAGATAGGCGTGCGAAAGCTTGCCTGCCAAAATTTGATTTGCAAGCGTTTTTGTGATATGCTCCTGCCCCACCACCTCTTCAAAAGTGCGCGGCCTGTATTTTCGATAAAGAGCAAGGTTTTTGTTGCTTTCTTCTGCCATAACTATCCTCATTATATCTTTTTTAGCGCTGCTTGTAAAGGCTTTGTGAGCCTGATGTGACAAAGTTATTTCAAATTGTTGGCTATATCCAAAAACTGGTTGACATTTAGCGAGATCTTTCCAAAAAGTCCGCCGTCAATGCCAGAGCAATTCAGCAGCGCGCCCACATTTTTTTCGTTCAAGCTGCCGCCATAGAGCACCTGAATGTCGCGGCTCGCCTTTTCTGAATAGCTTTCATATATCACCTTGCGGATGACTTTTGCCGCATTTTCCACATCCCTGACGCTGGCGTTTTGGCCTGTTCCAATCGCCCAGATCGGCTCATATGCGATGATCACGCTTTCTAGCTCGTTTTCATACAGGCCTTTGACGCATTCTTCGATCTGATGTCTAATCACATCAAAGGTTTTGCCTGTGTTGCGATCAGCAAGCGATTCACCAACACACACTATGCATTTGAGCCCATTTTTTAGTGCGGTTTTGATTTTTTTGTTGATGAGCCTGTCAGACTCCTTGAACTTGTTGCGTCTGTCGCTGTGTCCGATGATCACATACTCAACGCCAAGATCTTTGAGCATTTGTGCGCTGACCTCGCCAGTGTAAGAGCCCTCCTCTTCATCGCAGACATTTTGCGCGCCAAGCCTCACGAGCGAGCCCGAAGCGAGAAAGGTTGCAACCGGCAGCGACACAAAGGATGGGCATATGACAACATCGGCTCTGTTGCCGTTGAAGCCCGCCACAAACTTTGTCAGATACTGCTTTGTTTCTGACGGATTTTGATTCATCTTGAAATTTGCGACGATAAGTTTTTTCATATATATTTCTCCTGAATGACATCAATGCCTGGCAACGGCTCTCCTCCAAGCAGTTTGAGGGTTGCTCCTCCACCAGTCGAGATGTGGTTGATGAGTTTTTCACACTTTGCCTGTTTCACCGCACTGATGCTGTCGCCACCGCCCACGATGCTGTAAGCTTTTGCTTTTGCGACCTGTTTTGCGATTGCAAATGTGCCCTCTTGAAAGTTTTTGTCTTCATATTTTCCGAGTGGTCCGTTCCAAATGATCTGCCTTGCTTTTTTGATTTCTTGCTCAAAAAGTTTGATGGTTTTTGGCCCTATATCCGCACCGACCATGTCGCCAGAGAGGGTTTCAGTTGCAAAAGGCTTCATCTTTTTGTCGCCGAGGTTGTAAGCTAGGTGATCGACAGGCAGCACAATGCGTTTGCCTGCTGCACTGAGTTCTTCTAAAATCTGCGACGCGCTGCTGACGCTTTCGGCATTGATGAGGCTTTGCCCAACCGTCAAACCTTGCGCCACCAAAAACGAATATGCCATCGCGCCGCCTATCAAAATGCAGTCCGCCGATTTGGCTATGTTTAAAATCGCCTTGATCTTGTCCTGAACCTTTGCGCCACCAAAGATTGCGACAAAAGGTTTGCGAGGATTTTTGATTGCCTCGGTGATGCTATTGATTTCGTTTTCCATCAAAAAGCCTATCGCGTTTGGCAGCAGCCTTGCCACGCCAAAAGTTGAGGCGTGCTTGCGGTGAGCAACGCCAAAAGCGTCGTTGACATATATGTCGGCAAGCGAAGCCAGCTGTTTTGCAAACTCTGGGTCGTTTTCGGTTTCCTCTTTATAAAATCTGACATTTTCAAGCAGCAAAATCGAGCCGTTTGACATGCTTGCAACTTGCTCTGCCACCTTTTCGCCAACGACCTTGTGAGCAAACTGCACCTTGCCCGGAAAATATTTCATGAGCAAAAGCGCAATCGGCCACAGAGAAAGCCTGAAATCAAAACCTTTTGGTCTGCCGAGATGAGAGCATATTATCACCTTGGCTCCTCGCTCCACCAAATATCTGATTGTCGGAAGTTCGCTGACCAGCCTTGTAGTGTCGGTTATTCTGCCGACTTTGTCCATCGGCAAATTGAAATCGGCGCGCAAAAGAATTCGCTTTCCTTCCACGCTTGCAAGGTCTCTTATGCTTCTTTTCATGCCTCCTCCTTTCTGCTTACAATATTACAACTTTTTGACAAATTTTCAAAATGATTGAGCTCATCTTTTAACATTTGCAGGCTTTCGTCTATGCTAGGGCTGACGGCGAGCCTCCTTTTGACCTCCGCTTTGGCGCCAAAACTCGCAGCATATGACAAAAAATGCTTGCGCAGATAAAGCGTCAGCCATTTTTCAGGATAGTACCTCCTCAAAATTTCAACATGTGAGAGAATTTGCGAAAATTTGTCTTTCACATCTCTTGAAGAAAGCTCGGCAAAAATCCAAGGCCTGCCGATAGCGCCGCGCCCTATCATCACCGCGCTGACGCCTGTTGAAAGCATGGCCTGATAACTTTGCTCGTTTGTCACATCTCCATTTCCCACCACAGGAATTTTGGCTAGGCTGCATGCCTGCGCGATCGCCTCCAGATCGACCTTGCCTGAATAGCCCTGATTTTGCGTTCTGCCATGCACCGTGACAAAATCCGCTCCGCCGTCTTGACAGGCGCGGATTATGTTTGCAATGTCGTTTTTGTCATAGCCGATTCGCACCTTGACAGAGACCGGTCTTGTGGTGGAATTTTTGACCGCCGATATTATTTTGCTCGCAAGTGTCAGGTCTTTTAAAATCGCCGCACCGTCGCCATTTTTGACTATTTTAGGAGCCGGACAGCCCATGTTTATGTCGACAGCGTCAAACTTTTCAAGCGCAGGATGAACTGCCGCGGCCGCCATGTCCTCTGGTATATGTCCAAAAATTTGGGCAGCCTTGAATTTTTCGTCGGCGTGCACGATCGTCATATCCTGAGTTTTTTTGGATTGATGTTTCAGCGCTTGCGCTGAGAGCATCTCAGAAAAGGTCATATCCGCGCCTTGCCGAGCGCAAACCGCGCGAAAACCCACGTCGCTGAATCCTGCCAGCGGCGCCAATAACAAATTCAAATTTTTTCCTGCAAGAAGCATAGCTTTATTTTAGCAAAATTTTCTTGCTTTTCAAACTTAAATAATGCTCTTTTTCAGTTTTTGACTTATTTTAAACGCGACGAGTTTGCGCTCGCTGAGAAAAAAACTGCGGCCAGTTTTGGGATTTTTGAGTTCTCGCGCCGGCAATGATTTGACATAGAATCTGCCAAGTTTTGTCAGCCTGACCTCTTCGCCTTTTTTTAATGCGTCAAAAATCAGCCTTTCAAGCGAGGAAAGCAGATTTTCGCACTTGGAAAAGCACAGCGAAGTTTTTTGGCTCAGATTTTCAATTAGTTGTGTTTTGTTCATTTTTCTCCCCTTTGAGTTTTTTGGCAAAAAAGTCCTTAAATATTCCTGCCAAAATCGGCAAAGTGAAAAATGTGTAGACAAGCACCCCAAGAAGCACCGAAAAAACTAGCGTTAAGATCGGCGAAAGTTGAAAGTGCGTGCTGAAAAGGTTTAGCGCAAGCATCATCGCCACCGACGACAAAAGCGGCAACGAAAGGTCAAACACATCGATAGAGATCTTGCGGCGGTTTTTGATCAGCGCCATTATGCAAACGGTGGAGGCAAGCGCGATGTTTCCTAAAACCACCCCAAAGATGTTGACACTTGAAAGCGCGCACAAAATCAAAACGCACCCAACTTTTACCGCTCCGCCAAGAAAATATGACAGCATGATATAATTCCACTCGCCCTTGGCTTGCAGCAGCGTTACAAAAAACTGCATGAGCGCGGATATGATCGTTGAAACGACGCCGAGATAGGTCAGATGAACCGCAACTGACAGCATTTGGCTGCTCAAACTTGGATACAGCACTTGATAGAGCGGACGACAAATGCAGGCGATTCCGACGACGACAGGCAGCAAAACAAACCACATAACTTTTAAGGCCTGCGCGACAGACTTTTCGCTTTCCTGCGAAAACTGCGCATCCAAAAAAGAAATCGATGGCAGCATCGCCGTTGAAATTGAGGAAGAAAGTATCAGCGGCAAACTCAAAATCGCGGCAACGACCCCCGTTTGCAGCCCAAAGAGCGAGGTTGCAACAGACGCCTCAAAGCCTGCAAGCTTCAAGCGCGAGATCACAATAAACGAGTCTAGCGCGCTGGCAAGCGGCAAAACTGCTGCTCCAACCGAAAGCGGCACCACCGCCTTGACAAAAGGCCGCGCTGAAAATATTTGCTGCTCGCTGGCATGCTGATTTTTTAAACGCATATATATAGCAAGGTAACCTATTGCTATCACCTCGCCGAAGCACACGCCCAAAAAGGCACCAAAAACGCCGGCTTGCAGAGAGGTTTTGGCAAAAAGCTGGGCGAGAAAAATCCCCAAACCAAACTTGACAGCCTGCTCAAGCATCTGGCTGATCGCGGTTGGCGTCATGTTTTCGTAGCCCTGAAAAACTCCCCTCATCGCTGCCACGACACCGCCGAAAGGAATAAGCAGCAGCATGAGCCTGTAAGCATCTTTTGCGCTACTAACGCCCTGCAATTTTGATATCGGCGCAGCAAGGCAAAACAAAAGCCCTCCCGCGATCACACCTAAAATTATTGCATACGAAAGCGCGGTTTTGAAAAGCGAGCGAATTTTGCCGTAGTCCTCTCTTGCTCGCGCCTGCGACACGAATTTCGAAAGCGCCGCGCTCACTCCTCCACTTGTCAAAATCAGGGCAAAAGAATACACTGACATGACCATTTGAAAGACGCCGATGCCCTCGATCCCCAAAATGTTTGTGAGCGGCAAACGGAAAAACGCGCCCAAGAGCTTGCATATAAGGCCGCTTGCTATGAGGATGATAGAACCCTTTGCAACACTTTTTTTCATGCGATTATTTTGTTTAAAACAAAAAAAGTTATGCAAAGGGTATTTACAAACCAAATTTTTCGTGCTATAATAAAGTTAGAAATTGGAGGAATGACATGGCTTATATAAAAAATTTGAGCGCTTTAAAAGATGATGAACTGGTTACGGAAGAAAAGATGCAGTCTTTCATCACCCTCAAAATATTGAGGTATATTTACTCAAAACACAACGGCGGAGAACGCAACAATTATTTTGAAAAATACTATCATGATGCAGGCACTACGTTTAAAAATCCGCCAATAAACGAAAATCGAATTAAAACTTTGTTAAACGAATTTGACACAAACTTTGATCACTATAAAGGCTTGCAATGTTTTAAAGTATTGGCTGGAGAAGATTTTCAAAACACAGATGACAAAATGCCTTTCCACTATTTTAACAACAAAAAAGAAAAACACTCTTTTGACCTTCTGCGATATATCAAACTTGTAAGCAAGGAAGACGGAAAATTGAAGCCTGTTTCAGAACTTGAAAGAATTAGACCTGAAGAAATTGAAGACCTGAAAAATGGCCTTAGCCACTTGCGCGACATCTCAGAGGGACACACGATAAGACTAGGAGGCGGCCTTTCACGTTAAAACAAAAACTGAGCAATATGTGCTCAGTTTTTTTTCTCAATCAATAAGCTTTTTATAGTTTTTCTGCTTTTCTTGAATGGTGTTGCTACTATAATGTTCTCTCTAACGATTGTGACGCAGTCTTCTCTTCTCTCAGTTGTTCTGAGAGCCCTTTTAGCATATTATCCAAGTTTTTTTCTTTTTCTGGTTGTAAGGAATTTTCATCTCGCAATTGTTCTGAAAGGCCTTCTAGCAAACTTTCTAAGTTCTTTTCTTTGTCTGACTTTGGAGCTATCACAGCTGGGGCAGGTTTTGGTTTTGGCGCAGGTGCTGGTTTTTCTGCTTGGGCTGATTTTTTAGGCAAGCCGAGAAAGTCTTTCGGCTTATCTTTTTTTGCAGGCTTTGCCTTTTTCGCTTTTTGCGGTTTGTATTTGTATGGGGCTCTGATTTTTGGCGGTTTGTAGGAAGCGCCTTTTGCCTTTTTTGGTGCGGCTGTTTTGGCCTTTGTCTCGATCGGCTTGGTGATCTTTTTTGCTGCCTCGTCAAACACTTCGATGTCGCGCACATAGCCTTTCATCGATTTTTGCAAATCTTTGTTTTGCTCGAAAAACTGTGCAAAGTTTTTGTTTTTCAAAAGCTCATGCTCAAAAAAATGCTTGAGATTTATATAAACAAATCTGCCCTCTGGCTTTAATTTTTCAATCTCCAGCTGCCTTTCAAGAAGTTGCAGCAGCTGCTTTTCTTGCTCTCCGCCTTTTTTTAGTTTTTCCATGATTTCGAGCATCATATATTGCGCTTCGATTTCAAAGATATAGCTTTTGGCTTCAAATTCTTTTTCGCACTTCAAAACCTCCTCTTTGATCGGAGATTCCTCGTCAAGCTCTAACTCGTCAACCTCTTCGCAGAGGTTGAAAACCTTTTTAACGCGGTCAAGAAAGGTGCTGTCGTATTCTGCAACATATTGCGCCACAAAGCTTTGGATTTGCCTATCCTCGCTGAACTTTTCGTCTAAATAAAGGTTGGCGATCGCATCGGAGCCAGCGACCCAAGTGTTGACGCGAAAACTCAGCACAACTGAACTTATCGCAATCTGTGCAAAAAATGAGGTTTCGTCAGAACTAGTGATCAGTTTTTTGATTTTGACGAGTGCTTTTTTGATTTCTGGCGAAAAAACATACTTGCCGTCATCGGTGAAATTTCCAAGAAGTCTTTGTTTTTGTTTTATTTCCAAAAGTCGAAGCTTGTAATAAGTGATCAGGTCCTTATCACGCAAAGTCTCTTCATTTTCAAAGGTTTTAAAAGTTTCGACTGCTTTTTCTTCTGCCATACTCGCCCTCTGCTATATTATACAGCATTTTAGAAGAATTTGCAAGCGTTTGTTTTATTCCTCCAAAAAGGTCAAGCAGCAAGGTTTGAGGCGATAGTCGTTGATTGTGATGCCGTTTGCCACGCACCTGCCCTCTCGGTTTAAAAGGCATTTTGCGTTGCACTTTATTTCAATCGTTTTTGAATCGCGCATAGGCGCAAATTTTGGAGTTCTTTCAAAGATTGTCTTGGTTGTGTCGACCTCCTTTTTTTCTGAGCCATATGCGTAGGTTTTGCAGATCGCGGTTTTGGTGACCGCAAGGTTTTTGGCTCGGCAAGTGAAATGATCGTTGAATTTGCAATTGAGTTTTCTGCACCTGATATCCATTTTTGTTCTCCTGCGCTTTTTATTGACCAAACATTTGACTTTTAACCTGAAAAATTGCTAAACTAAACTAGCGAGGTTTTTATGAAAGTGATTTTAACAGCAGATGTTCGCGGCTGCGGCAAAAAGGGCGAGATAAAAGAGGTTGCAAACGGATACGGACAAAACTATCTTTTAAAAAATGGGCTGGCGCGCCTGGCGGACGCGAGTGCAATGTCGCACAAGCAGCAGGTGGAAAGCGCAAACGCATTTCACAAGGCTCGCGAGCTTGAAGAGGCAAAGGCTTTGGCGAAAAAGCTTTCTGGCTTGCAAATGAGTTTCAAACTCAAAGCCGGCGAAAATGGCAAAACTTTCGGCTCGGTGACGAGCAAAGAAATTTCTGAAAAGCTTGCTGAGCTTGGCTACTCGATCGACAAAAAAAAGATCGACTCCGACCAAATCAAAGCTGCCGGCAGATATCCGGTTTCACTCAAACTTCACCCAGAAGTTTCAGCACAAATTTTTGTTATGGTTGAGGCGATATGAAAATAGCACTTTTCACTGATTCTTTTTTGCCAGGCAAAGGCGGTACCGAAAACGCAATCGCAAACCTTGTTTTGGCTTTACAGAAAAAAGGACACATCGTCAGAATTTATTGCCCAGACTATCACCAGCCTGAGCAAGAAAGCAAAGACTTTTCAGTTTTCAGAGTAAAAAGCATCGCTTTGACAAAAAACGAAATGATGGCACTGCCTTCGTTATGCAAAAAAAAGATGTTACAAGACCTGGAAATGCTAGATCCAGACATATTTTATTTTTGCTCAGCCTCTGGAATGGCAAAAGCAGCGGTTTATTTTGCAAAAAAATTCAAAAGGCCACTTGCGGCAACCATACACACAAAATTTCATATGGCATTTTACAACTCTTCAAAAAGCAAACTCATCACTGCCGCTCTCATTAAGTCTTTGGCAAACAAACTGAACAAGGCGGACGGAGTGACAACGGTTTCAAACGACATGGCACGCGCTTTAAAAGAATATGGGTGCAAAAAAGATGTTCAGGTTATAAGAAACGGCATGAACAAAAACTTGAATTATGAGGATAAAGAGAAGTCGTTTGAACATTTTAATTTTCTGTTTTGTGGACATGTGATAAAAGTTAAAAACATACAATTCACAATCAAATGCCTGGGCAATTTGAAAGCCAAATACAATTTTGACAACTTCACTTTTAACATTGCAGGAACAGGAAATTATCAAAAAAAGCTAGAAAAGCTTGCAAAAAAATGCAAAATAGACAAGAATGTCAAGTTTTTGGGTTATATTTCTGACAAAAACGAACTTGGAAATATCTATTCAACATCTCACCTGTTGTTGTTTCCATCACCTTTTGACACAGATGGACTCGTTGTGCTGGAAGCTGCATCATATTCAACTCCAACCCTTGCTTTAAACGGCTATGGCTGCGGCGAAAGGATAACCGACAATCAAACCGGATTTTTATCGGATTATGATGAAAAAGCTTTTACTGAAAGACTGTGGCAAATAATAAATGACAAAGCCGCCTATCAAAAAGTCAGAAAAGGATTAGCAAATTTAATAGCAAAAAGCTGGGAACAAATATCTGATGAATACCTTGAATTTTTTGATAATTTAATAAAAAACAATAAAAATAAATAAAAAAATGCAAAAAAACATTGAAAAATTGCAAAAACCGTTTTCTGCGCAGAAAATTGTGGAGTTTTTGATCAGTAAATCAAAGCAAAATTAAGTCGAACCTGCAAAAGCTCGACTTTTTTTAAAAAAAATTTTTATATTAAAAAAATATTTAAAAAAATATTTAAAAAAATATTGTTTTTTTAAAAAAAATTTATTAAAAAAGCATATTATTTTCAAAAAATATGCTTTTTTTTGAATTTTTTTATTTTTGCTTATTTTTTCAAATTTTAATCGCCGGCTTGTTCAAGCCTTTCGGCGCGGTCTTTTAAAATCAAGGCATCAATGAATTCGTCGAGGTTGCCGTTTAAAACCCCTTCCAAATCGTAAGATGAAATGTTGACTCGGTGGTCGGTCACTCTGCCCTGTGGATAGTTGTAGGTGCGCACCCTTTCACTTCGGTCGCCAGTGCCCACTTGCGATCTGCGGTTTGCCTTTTGCTCATTTTCGCGCTGAGATTGATAGAGATCGTGAATTTTGCTTTTCAAAATTCTCATAGCCTTTTCGCGGTTTTTGATTTGACTTCTCTCGTCCTGACAAGCCACGACTATACCGGTTGGGATGTGGGTGATC
This sequence comes from uncultured Clostridia bacterium, assembly GCA_944372435.1. GTDB lineage: Bacteria > Bacillota > Clostridia > Christensenellales > UBA1242 > Caccovivens. The sequence continues at coordinate 16,775 of CALVZD010000016.1, forward strand.
CTGATCGCGGAGTCGGTTTTGTTGATGTGCTGACCGCCCGCCCCACTTGCGCGGTATGTATCGATCTTCAAATCGCTGTCAAGGATGTCGAAATCAACCTCCTCCACTTCCGGCAAAACTGCAACAGTTGCGGTCGAAGTGTGCACTCTGCCCTGTGACTCGGTTTCTGGCACGCGCTGAACGCGGTGAACGCCAGCCTCAAATTTTAGCCTGCTGTAAGCGCCCTTGCCTTGCACGACGAAGGTCACCTCTTTAACTCCGCCAAGTTCGGTTTCACTGATATCCATGATCTCCACCTTCCAGCGGTGATTGTCGGCGTAACGCTCATACATCCTCAAAAGTTCGGTCGCAAAAAGTGACGACTCCTCACCACCAGCAGCGCCACGTATTTCCATAATAATATTTTTTTCATCGTTTTCGTCTTTTGGCAAAAGCAAAATCTTGATTTCTTCACACAATTTTTCAATTTTTTCGTCAAGCGAATGTTTTTCCTCTTCAAAAAGCGCCCTGAGCTCGTTATCCGACTCTTTTGCAAGCTCTCTTTGACAATCTGCTTTTTGCGAAAGGGCTTTTTCAAGGCGCAACGAAGCTGCGGTTATCTCTTCCAGCGACGCGTGCTCTTTGGCTAGCTTTTGCCATGCGCGATTGTCTGCGATAACCTCAGGGTCAGCGATCTGTTTTGCCAGTTGGTCGCTGCGCTCCCTTATTTTTAAAGTTTTATTCAACAACTCTTCTGCGTTTGTCATATTCTGCTATCACAACCCTTATAATTTTTGAATAATCTTTTCTGTATGAAATGTTAGTAAATCCATTTTCAATCAATATTTTTTCAACTGCTGAATATTGCCCCTTGCCTATTTCCAAAAACAGCAAGCCGCCTTTTTTGAGGTGCAAGGGCGCCTGCTCGGCGATTTTTCGATAAAAATCAAGGCCGTCCTCTCCTCCGTCAAGAGCGAGCTTTGGATCGTGGTTTTTGACCTCTTCGTCAAGCCCCTCGATATCCAAACTGCGAATGTAAGGAGGATTCGACACTATTATATCAAACTTTGCGCGTTTTTTCAACCCATTGAACATGTCTGACTGCAAAAACTCGATTTTGACTTTGTGCTGCTTTGCGTTGGCTTCGGCAACCGAAAGCGCGCCTTTGCTTATGTCCACCGCCGTCACCTTTGCTTTGGCGTTTTTGGCTATTGCAATTGCGATCGCGCCGCTGCCGGTCCCCAAATCCAAAATTTGAAGATTTTTTTTGTTTCCAATAGCGCCAAGCGCCTCTTCCACCAAAATTTCGGTTTCTGGTCGCGGAGAGAGCACTTTTTTGTTGACATTCAGCCTTAATCCATAAAACTCGACAAAACCAAAGATCGAAGAAAGCGGTTTGCCTGACGCTCTTGCCGAGGTCGCCTTCATGATTTCGCGATAAGTTTTGTGATCGAAAGTTTTGACGAGCTTTGCCTCGCCTCGCGAGCAGCCCAAAACCGTGGCGATTATCCACTCCACATCGGCTTTGTCATATTTTCCTGCCTTTTCGAGCTCTGTTTGCATCTCGGCAAGCAGGCTGGATCTTGGCACCTGATTTTTGTTTGTCATCTCTTCCTCTTGGCTCATGCTTTTGATCTCGGAATAAGCCACTCGAGCCACTTCGTCATGAGTTATACTAGGCTTTGCGCAAACGAAAAAGTTTGTAAAAAGCGCAAGCATTCGCGTGAAATATGTTTTTTGAAAAAGCAGGCAAATTTCATAGCTGAGCCCACAGCAAACCAGAAAAATTGCAAGGTTGATCAAAAAATTCCAATATGGGGCAAGGCTTATCCCAACAAATGTTATCACAAATATCGCCAAAATTAAAGCAAAAACGACGACGTTTAAAATATTTAGCGGAGCGTAGTAATCTCTCTTTCCGGCATTTTTGAGTTCGCCGTCTCGTGCGAGCACCTGGTTTGCCGCGCCGTTGAATTTGTAGAGATCCTGCATCGGCGGAAGAAATCGAAATATCAGCAGTATCAAGAAAAACATTGCAACCTTTGTTAAAGCAATGATAAAGTTTCGCAGCACAAAGTTCATGCTCATTCCAACAAAAACAAAGGATAGCTTTGAAGGCAAAAAACCAAACAAAAACAGGCTGATGCCAAGGCTCAAAAGCAGCAAAAAGGTCATGGCGACCGCCTCTTTTTTCACATTAAGTTTGCCCGCCACATTTTCGCTGACCCCGCCTTCAAGTTTTGTGCCGCTGAGCGCCAAGCCGTCAAAACAGCCCTGCAAAAAGGCGATGGCACCAAAAAAGCAATAGGTGATGCCGCGAACGAGTGGCACATCCCAAAATATCACTCTGTTTTTAAGTTTGCCGGTTTTTAGTCGCTTTGCCCCGCGCTCATCCACCGCAGCAACTGCAAATCTGCTCTTGTTTTGGCAGCGAACGCTGGTGACTCCCGGAAAAAATAGATATTTCACGCTTTAATTTTTGCCAAAGTTTTTCGCTCTTAAACGCTTTTTTGCCGTCAAAATTCTGACAGGAAAACAAAGCATATTCAAAGCTCTTTCAAAACGACAAAAATATTATCTTTTGCCAAATCAAGCGCGATAGGACGCAAAAACGCGCCTCGCAAGCAATGCGCAAATTTTCAGCGCAAAAAAATTGTCTAAATGTTAATATATTAGTTATTGTTCAATAACAAAATTTTGTCAAAAAAATATGAGCAAAACTGCTCACATTTTTAATCAAGATTGTATTTTTTCTTGAACTTGTCAACATTTCCGCTGACATCCACCACTTTCTTTTTGCCGGTGAAGAATGGGTGGCATTGGTTGCAAATGTCAATGCTAAGCGTGTCGCCTTTGACCGTGGAACGCGTTTTGAATGTGTTGCCACAAGCGCAGGTGACTGTCACTTCGTGATAATCTGGATGCAATTTTTCTTTCATCTCTCTCCTCCTTAGTCACCAACATATGGAAGAAGTGCCACGTTTCTTGCTCTTTTGATCGCCATAGCAAGTTTTCTTTGGTGATGAGAGCAAACTCCTGTTTGTCTCCTTGGCAAAATCTTCCCCTTTTCGGTGATAAATTTTCTAAGTTTTGCAACATCTTTGTAATCAATTTCCTTTTCGCCAGCAACGCAGAAAGCGCAAACTTTCTTTTTTGATGGCTTGCGGAATTTTTTAACCGGCTTTTCTTCAACTTTAACTTCGCTCATGTTTTCCTCCTATTAAAATGGAAGCGAATCATCGTCAATAGGTTCAAGCTCTGCGGTCTGCTTTTGTGGTGCAGCTTGGCGAGGCTCTCTTGTGAAAGACGCTCCACCCTCATCATCTCTTGGCCTTGTTCCGATAAATTCAACTTCGTCTGCGATGACTTCTGTCACATATCGCTTTGTTCCATCCTGCGTTTCATATGAAGAGGTTTGAATTCTGCCCACAACTGCACATTTTGAGCCTTTTTTCAAAAATTTGTGGCAGTTTTCGGCCTGTCCTCTCCAAACAACAACGTTGATGAAATCGGCTTCTCTTTCTCCGTCTGCGTTTTGAAATCTTCTTTGAACTGCAATGGTGAAACGGCAAACTGAAACTCCGCCGTTTGTGGTTGCAAGTTCTGGATCTCTGGAAAGATTGCCTATTAAAATAACTTTGTTCATGGTTTTCTCCTGTTTGGCTGCGCCTGTTTTGGCGTTTTTTTAGCCCTTAAATTCTTGCAAATTGATGACGAACAATGCCGTCTGTGATGTTTAAAAGCTTGCTCATCGCGTCAATTTCAGAGTTCGGCATCTCGATCTTCATGAGAACGTAAAATCCCTCATTTTTGAAATTGATTGGATATGCAAGTTTTCTCATCCCCCATTTTTCAACGCCTTCGATTTTGCCGCCTTTGTTTTCAACATATGCGCGGAATTTTGCAATAAGCTCTTCGCGCTCGTCTTCTGCGGCGTCGGCTGAGATGATGTAGAGAAGTTCGTATCTTGACATCTTTTCTTCCTCCTTTTGGACAAAATTGGCTTTCTCTTGAAAAAGAAAGCAAGGATATATCGACTGCTAAATTATATCACATAACTTTTGCGTTTGCAAGTGAATTTTTGACAAAAAACCTTGAAAAGACGATTTTTACACATTCTTACCGCAGCAATTTTTGTATTTTTTGCCGCTTCCGCATGGGCACAGCTCGTTTCTGCCAACTTTTGGAGTTTCGTTGACAACTGTCATTTGAACTTTTGGCTTTTCGGATTTTGGTTTGTTTGACGGCAGCTCTTCCTTGCGCGCGATCGGAGTGAAGGTCGGCCTTTGCACTTTTTCAGGCTTTTTTTCAACCTGCATTTTGATGGAAAGCAGTATCAAGCAAACGGTTTCGCGGATTTGAGAAATCATTTTTTCAAACAGCTCATAGCCATCCTTTTTGTAGGCCAGCACTGGATCCTGATTGCCAAAGCCACGCGCAAAGATCTCGTTTTTCATGATCTGCATATCGTCGATGTGATTCATCCAGTTGGCGTCAACGACTTTGAGCATGACGAAGCGCTCGACATTTGCAAAGTCGATGCCAAGACCTTTGGCATAGTCGATCTGCTTTTGATAGCGGTCTTTGACAACCTTCAAAATCTTTTCTTCAACATCGCGAACGTCGCAATCTTCAACAAAACTCTCCGTCACAAGATCTGTGCCTTTTTCGATGAGTCCTCGTTCAAGATCGCCGTTGATTTTGGATAGATCCCACTCGAAATACGGCTTGTCGTCGTCGAGATGCTTGCGAACGACCGAAGAGATAACCTCTGGATACATGCCCATGATCTGGTCGCGCAGCGGCAGACCTTCGAGCACCTTGTTGCGCTCGTCATATATGATTTTGCGTTGAGCGTTCATCACATCGTCAAATTGAAGCACGGTTTTTCGCATGCCAAAGTTTTGAGCTTCGATCTTCTTTTGCGCTGCGGATATTTGACGAGTGAGGAGTTTGAGCTGGATCGGCGTGTTTTCGTCGATGCGGAATATCTGTGCCACCCTCTGCAAACGCTCGCCGCCAAACCTTTTTAACAGATCGTCTTCCAACGACAAAAAGAACACGCTGGAGCCTGGATCGCCCTGACGAGCAGCACGGCCGCGCAGCTGGTTGTCGATGCGCCTCGACTCGTGACGCTCGGTGCCGATGATGTGCAAACCGCCAAGCTGTTTGACCTCTTCCTTTTCAGCGTCAGTCTCCTTTTTAAACTCGGCATAAAGCTCCTGATAGCGCTTTCTTGCCTTGATCAGCTCTTCATCGTCAGAGCTGTTGAATGCCGTCGCATACGAAATCTGCTCGTCGGTGAACTTTTCGTCCTCCATTTTCTTTTTCGCCATAAACTCAGGGTTGCCGCCGAGCAAGATGTCGGTTCCACGACCTGCCATGTTGGTGGCGATCGTGACGGCGCCCTTTCTGCCTGCTTGAGCCACGATAGCGCTCTCCTGCTCATGGTTTTTTGCGTTCAAAACCACGTGCTTGATCTTTTGATGTTTCAGCGCCTTTGAAAGGTCCTCAGATTTGTCGATCGTCACCGTGCCGACAAGCACAGGAGTGCCTTGCTCGTGGCAGCGTTTGATCTCCTCGACAATCGCAGCTATCTTGCCTCTGTAAGTTGTGAACACGATGTCCGCTTCGTCACGCCTTTTGTTTGGCAGGTTTGGCGGAATCGTGACAACGTCAAGGTTGTAGATGGTGCGGAACTCGCCCTCTTCGGTCTTGGCGGTTCCCGTCATGCCGGAGAGTTTGTTATACAGCCTGAAATAATTTTGGAAGGTTATCGTTGCAAGCGTTTTGTTTTCGTCTTTTATCTGCACCTTTTCTTTTGCTTCTATCGCCTGATGAAGTCCGTCAGAAAAACGCCTGCCTGGCATAAGGCGGCCGGTGAACTCGTCAACGATGACAACTTCGCCGTCTTTGACGATATAGTTTTCGTCACGGAACATCGTGAAATTGGCTTTCAAAGCGTTGTTGATGTGGTGATTTAGCTCCAAATTGTCGATGTCTGAAAGCGACTCGACGTTGAAAAACCTTTCCGCCTTGGTGATGCCGCTTTCGGTCAGGTTGATCTGTTTGGTTTTGATGTCGATTTCAACATCGTCGTCCTTTTTGAGAGTTTTCACAAACCTTTGAGCCTGCTCATACTGCTCGCTGGATTTTGAGCCTCTTCCGCTGATGATAAGCGGCGTTCTCGCCTCGTCGATCAAAATCGAGTCGACCTCGTCGACTATCGCGAAACTTTGGCCGCGCTGCACGCGCATTTGAGTGTTGATCGCCATGTTGTCGCGCAGATAATCAAAGCCGAGCTCGTTGTTGGTGCAGTAAGTTATGTCGGCGTTATACGCCGCTTTTTTCGCCTCCTGCTGCATATTTGCCACGATGACCCCAACGCTGAGCCCCAAAAACTTGTAAACCTTGCCCATCCACTCGGCATCGCGTTTTGCAAGATACTCGTTGACTGTGACGATATGCACACCCTTGCCTGCCAGCGCATTTAGATAGGCAGGAAGAGTTGCAACCAGCGTTTTGCCTTCACCTGTCGCCATCTCAGCAATTCTGCCTTGGTGGAGCGCGATGCCGCCCATGATTTGAACGAGAAAGTGCTTCATGTTCAAAACCCTGAACGCTGCCTCTCGGCACACAGCAAAAGCATCCGGCAAGATGTCATCCAAGCTTTCGCCGTTTTGCAAACGATCTTTCAAAATTTGAGTCTGCTCGCGCAGCATTTCATCAGACATCTGCTGATATTTTTCTTCCAAATCCACCACTTTCATGGCTTTTTTGCGCAGTTTTCTCACCTGAGAATTGTTTTCATTTCCAAAAAGTCCCATAAAATCTCCTGCTTTGTATTTTAATCATTTTGACAAATTAGTCAAGCAGAATTCAGGCGTATCTTGTCATCTTTGAATTTTGCCCAAATTTTGCGGCAACAATAACTTATCAAAATTCGCATTTTCCCCTTTTTTGTTGACAAACAGCGACAAAAATGTTATATTGTTTTAAACTAATATTCTAGGAGGATACCTTGGCAGATATAACGATGGAAGAAGAGGAAGAAAAAGATACGCCTTCTGCCCCAGAGAGGGAGGAAGAAAAAGATACGCCTTCTGCCCCAGAGGGGCCGGAAGTTAAGGCGGGTTCGTTTTCTGAGCCGACAACAGGCATTGTTGCAAGCTTTTCGCTGAACTACAAGACGGCAGCTGGCGACAAATTTGCTCAAACAGTCAGGCTTGAAAGAACCTCCGCCGAAAACTCGAACAAGCTCGTTTCGCTTGAAGACAAAAACGGAAACTTTTTTGAAGTGCGAGATGCTGCCGAAGGTGGACACGAGGTTGTCATCGCTTTTGACAGGCTGGAATCGCTTTCTGACGCTCAGCTTGCAGAGCTTGGAGTTTCGAGCAGAGAGGCTGCAAGAAGGGCAAAAAACATCGCTCTTCCTGTGACAAGTTTGTCTGTGATCGACTCGTCATCGCTTGGCAATGAGCGAGGCTTTCAACTTGTTTTGAAAGGCAATATTGAGATCAAGTCAAACGCGCGCGGCGTTGAAATCAAAAAAAGCGGCGCGGAAAGCCCTATCCTTCGCGCAAAACCAGCGGTTGAAAACGACACTTTTGGCATAACCATCACCGAAAACTGCCTGGCACAAGCGCTTGACGATGCCAACAGATCTGTCAATGTGACCGCTGTGCAAAAAGGAAAACCTCCTGTGCGGCTGCAAGACGATGTTTCAAAATTCTCCCCTGCCTTTATCGCTGGGCTCCCAGAGATAGTCCGCAGGCCAGGAGAAAAATCCGCGCAGAGATTTGATTTTGGCGGCCTGGAATTTTTCGACGCAACCGTCAATGGATTGGTTGGAGATTCATTAACCCCTCAGCCAAAGCAGAGCCATGTGACCCTCATCAGGCAGGGCGACAGATCATTTGTAAGGCATGACGGCGTGATTTTTGAAGTGGACAGCGTTTACTCATATCACTATCCTTTTGACAGCACGAGCTCTTCGATCAACTCGAACCTCGTGATCGTGCCGAAAGACAAAAAGCGCCACCCTGTGCGCATCCCTGTGGCAGTGGAGCTCAACAAAACAGGAAACGTTAAAACCGCGTCGCAGGAATACAAAACTTTGACCGGAATCGTCAAATTTTTGGGCATGGGCACCACACGAGAGCCAAAAGCAAGAGACGGCGTGATAAACATCGGAAAGATCCCGTCCGAGCCGGCTTCGACGGCAACAAACGAAATCAAAGTGATAAATGGAGACCGCGTGAAAAACACCGCTCTCGAAATCGACGACCTCGAAGCGTTTGTTGCACCTGACCCT